>JAFGSX010000031.1 GCA_016934455.1 Deltaproteobacteria bacterium | reverse complement strand
GACTGGGCACGCCGATCATCCCGACCGCGGTGGTCGGCGCCGAGGAGACCCACCCGCTGCTGGCTCGCGGATCGTGGCTCGGCCGCGCCTTTGGCTGGTCTGCGATCCCGATCACGCCGACCTTCCCGTGGCTCGGCCCGCTCGGATTGCTGCCGTTGCCAGCCAAGTGGACCATCGACTTCGGGCCGCCCATCGACACGGCGCAGCACGGGCCGGACTCCTCCGACGACCGCGTGCTGGTCAACCGGCTGACCGAGCAGGTACGCTCGACCATCCAGTCCACGCTCGACGCGCTGCTCGCGCAGCGCAGGAGCGTGACCTTCGGTTGATCGGCCGCCGATCAGACGTGGCCCCGTCGAGAATCGAATATACTCAGGTGAGCTGTGGGTCTATACCCTCTGCTCACTTGAATCGAGACAACTTTCGGCAGGGGCCCGCTGTTCGGAGAAAGTCTTTTTGTCGTCGCTGCGCACCGAAAAAAGCCTTTCTCCGGCCCCCTGCCGGACGGGACCAACTGAAGCGAGCAGAGGGGTTAGAACCGCGTCAGCGCGGCATCGGCGATGCGCGCACCGAGGGCCCGCGCCGCGCGCAGCAGCGCCCGCCGCCGCGACTCCTCTGACGCCCCGACCCCGCTCTCGACCGGGTACTCGACCCCCTCCGAGAAACGTCCGAGGTCCTGCACCAGCGCGCCGCCGGCGGTGACGATGCGCGCGCTGGCGTCGATCGAGAGCTGGTACAGGCCCGCCACCACACCTCCACCGCGACCCATCGGCACCGCGCCGACGCGCACCTCCTCGATGATGCCCTGGAGCCGGGCCGCGGCTCGATCGCCCAGCCCGGCGACCAGCGCCGGGTCGACCGCGCGAAAGCGATCGCGGACCGCGGTCGCCACCAGGACACCGAGCTCGCCCTCGGCGGTGCGGTCCAAAAACGGCTCGATCTGCACCCGGTCGACGCCGGCGGGCAGCGCTCCGCCGCGCGTGAGCTGGTAGCCGCAGGCGGCGATCGCCACCCCCACCGCGGCGAGCACGAGCATCGAGACCGCCGCGACAGGATGGAGCACCGTCCTGCGCTGCGGTGGCTGCCCCCTCGCCTCGGTCTCGGCACGGTCCATGCGCTCACTTGACGACGAAGTTGATCAGCCGCTTGGGCACGAACACCACCTTGCGCAGCGTACCCTCCCGCAGGTGAGTGGCCACCTTGTCCTGCGCCTCGGCCGCCCGCTGCACCGCGGCCTGGTCGCTGTCGGCCGCGACCCGCACCTCGCCGCGCAGCTTGCCATTGACCTGGATGGCGTAGGTCACCTCGTCGCGCACCAGCGCTTCGGCGTCCGGCTCCGGCCATGCCGCCGCCGCCACCAGACCGGGCATTCCGATGCCGCGCCAGAGCTCTTCGGCCAGGTGCGGCGCAAAGGGCGACAGCATCACCGCCAGCAGCTCGATCGCCTCGCGCTCGACCTCCGCTGTCAGCTTGCTGGCTTCGCCGTGCATGTCGGCTGCGTACAGCTCGTTGCACAGCTCCATGATGGCCGCGATGGCGGTGTTGAAGTGCTGGCTGCCCGCGATGTCATCGGTCACCTTGTGCAGCGTGCGGTGCAGCGCCTTGCGCACCGCGACATTGGCAGCGTCCAGCCCGGCCAGCGCGCGGCACGGCGCCACACCGCGGATCCGCGGCTGCGCGGCCTGCGCCAGCCGCCAGACGCGCGCCAGAAAACGGTACGCACCCTCGACGCCCTGCTCGTTCCACTCCAGGTCCTTTTCCGGTGGACCGGCGAACAGCAGGAAGACGCGGGCCGTGTCGGCGCCGTAGCGCTCGATCAGGTCGTCGGGCGAGACCGCATTGCCCTTGGACTTGCTCATCTTCTCGGTCGAAAGCAACGGCGGCCGATGGCACTGGGCGCAATGGCCGGCGGGGTCGAGGTCGTGAGGAAACAGCCAGCCGTGCTCGGCGCAGCGCAGCGCCCGGTTGTAGACGATGCCCTGCGTGATCAGGCGCCGCGCCGGCTCGTCGCTGAAGACCAGGCCCAGCTCCTTCATCACGCGATTGAAGAAACGAAAGTAGATCAGGTGGCCGACCGCGTGCTCCGGTCCGCCGACGTAGATGTCGACCGGCAGCCAGCTCCGGGCGGCGTCCGCCGCCACCGGGAGCGACTGCTCGCACGGCGACAGATAGCGCGCGAAGTACCAGGCGCTGTCGACGAAGGTGTCCATGGTCTCGGCGTCGCGCCGGGCCGCGCCGCCGCACTTTGGGCATCGCGTCTCGACGAATTCGGCCACGCCGGCGAGCGGCGCCGTACCGGTCATCTTGAGCGCGATCCGCTCGAACGGAGGCAGCGTCACCGGTAGCTGATCGTCGGGCACCGGCACGGTGCCGCAGCGGTCGCAGTAGACGATCGGGATCGGCGTGCCCCAGTAGCGCTGGCGCGAGAAGTTCCAGTCGCGCAGATGGTACTGGACGGTGCCCGCGCCAAAGCCGCGCTGCGCGGCCCAGGCGGTCAAATGCTGCCGGCCCTCGGCCGAGGTCTTGCCGGCGCAGGCGCGCGCCACCTCGAGCGCATCGAGCGGCAGCGGTGGGCCGCCCATCTCCTCGGGTGCCGCCATGATCCCGTCCTCGCAGGTCGCGCCGGGCATCGCCGCCGGATCGAGCCTCTGGCCGGCGCGCTGCAGGATGACGGTGCGGATCGGGATGCGGTAGCCACGGGCGAACTCGAAGTCGCGCTGATCGTGGGCCGGCACGCTCATCACGGCGCCGGTGCCGTAGTCGGCGAGCACGAAGTTGGCGATCCAGATCGGGATCAGCTCGTTGGTGAACGGATTGACGGCGCGCGCGCCGGTGAAGACCCCCTCCTTGGTGACGTCGTCGGCGGTGCGCGCGATCTTGTCGGTGCGCCGCATCCTCTCGACGAACGCCTCGACCTCCGCCCGCTGCTCACCCGTCGTCAGCTCGGCGACCAGCGGGTGCTCGGGAGCGATCACCAGGTAGGTGGCGCCCAGGATGGTGTCGATGCGAGTCGTGAAGACGCGGATCTTGTGCGCGCTAGCGACGACCGCGAAGTCGATCTCGGAACCGTGGCTCTTGCCGATCCAGTTGATCTGCGAGGTCACGATCCGGTCCGGCCACTGCAACTCCTGCAGACCATCGAGCAGGGCGTCCGCGTAGCGGGTGATGCGAAAGGCCCAGACCGGTATCTCCTTGTTGCTCACCGGCGTGCCGCAGCGATCGCAGCAGCCGTTTACCACCTGCTCGTTGGCCAGCACGGTCTCGTCGCGCGGGCACCAGTTGACGGTGGCGCTGCGGCGGTAGACCAGGTCGCGCTCGAGCATGCGCAGGAACAGCCACTGGTTCCAGCGGTAGTACTCGGGCTGGTGGGTCGAGAACTCGCGCTGCCAGTCGAGCGACAAACCCATCGCCCGCATCTGGCGCTTGGCGTTCATGATGTTCTGCTCGGTGCGCACAGCCGGCGCGATGCCGTCCCTGATGGCGGCGTTCTCGG
>JAFGSX010000398.1 GCA_016934455.1 Deltaproteobacteria bacterium | reverse complement strand
GTCACCGGCCACGTCGCCTGCGTCGGCACCTGGTGCGGCCACGACACCGACGGCATGGGCCATCAGGACAATCCCTGCACCACCGAGTGCAGCCGCTGCCTGGTGCGCGGCATCTGCCAGTGGGGCGCAGCCGAGCGCTCCTTCGGGGGCGATGGCTACGCCTCGATCCTCGCCCACTACCAGCCCCAGCTCACCCTGGTCAGCCTGCAGCCGGTGGGGCCGGGAAGCGGCAGGCTCGAGGGTTTCGTGCGGGCGGACGACGCCGAGAACCCGAACGCCGGCATCGCCGGGGCGCTGGTCGAGCTCTCCCTGGGCTGGCAGACCTCGAGCGCAGAGGATGGCTATTATCTCTTCACCGACCTGATCGCCGATCAGACCGTCACCGTCAGCGCCTCGGCTCCCGGCTTCGAGCCGGCGACCGCCGACGTCTACCTCGATCCCGGCACCGGCACCTGGCAGCATTCGATCGCGCTGATCTCGATCAGGCCCGACGGCGGGATCGATGCCGCATCGGCAGCGGATCGCGCGCGAGCGCACGGAGACTGCGCCTGCGAGGGCGCGCCGGCGACCGCGCCGGTCGGCGCCAGTTTGATGATTTTGTTGATATTATGGCGACGGTCGCGACGGATCGGTCGGCCTGAGTGAGCGGAATGCAGCGCGCGCGGGCGAAAAGAGATTTTCTACCCCGGCCACAAAAAGTTGCGTCAATATGACCGTGCGATCGTCGATAGACGATCTCGCGATATCTCGCCGCCAAATCGCCAGCCTCCCCGCTATTGTTTGTCGAGCGAACGCATTGTACTTTTTTCTCGCTGCAAAAGGGCGTTGGAGCCCCGCGTGGAGAAAAAGGAGGAGTGAAGATGTCGACGATCGGACGAATGATGTTTGGCTCCACCGGTATGATGGCCAACCGGATGCTCGACGCCCTCGGGTTGCCGAGCGCACTGGGTGACCTGGTCGGCGCTAGGATCGACGCGTCGCGGGGAGACTGGGCTGGCTATGCTCGCAACATGGACAACCTGGTTTCGGGTATGTCCACGGCACAGTACGACATGATGTTCGGCACCGGTCTACCGCCGTCGCAGTTCGTGCCCAGGCCGTACGCGAACATAGGCCACTATCGCAACCTATATGGAGGAGGTTACGCACAGCCCTATGTCTCAGAGGCCCGCCTTGGCTATGGCGCGGTCGGCCGCAACATGGAGAACTGCCTGCTCAACAATCCCGACTACCGCATGCGAATGGAGCGCAAGCTGGGCGGCATGATCATCCCGGACGGCCGCGCCGACGGCAGGGTCACTGTTCTGCGCTACCGGCCGATGTTCTCGGGGCTGCCGCTGACCAACGCGCTGATGATGGCCAATCCGCTGATGGGCGGCGTCTTCCGCGGCCTTTCGTGCATGCAGGCCAACATGAGCAACATGATGAACAACATGTGCTACTCCGGCTTCAACATGCCGGGCGCCAACGCCAACATGGTGCTGCGCGATCCCGAGACCGCCCACCTGGCGCAGGGCATGGGCATGCAGCCGCCGCTCAGCTTCGAGGATCTGCTCTTCTTGATGATGATGAAGTACGCGCGCAAGAAGGAGAAAGAGATCCTCAACAAGATGAACGAGCTGTCCGGCAAGGGAGGCCAGCAAGGTGGCGGCTATGGCAATTTCTTGGGCTCGGCCTGCTCGATCGGCGGCACCGTTCTGGGCGGCCTGTACGGCGGCTTCCCGCTCGGCACCATGATCGGCGGTCAGCTCGGCAGTGCGGTCGGCGGCATGGTAGGAGGGGGCCAGGGCACGAGCGGTGCCTTTGGCAACACCTCGCAGGAGTCCGACACGCTCAAGCAGATGCAGATGCAGAAGCTGATGGAGGATCTCAAGAAGATGTACGAGATGCTCTCCAACGTGATGAAGTCGATGCACGACATGCAGATGGCCGCCGTCCGCAACCTGCGCTAGCTCTCTCGACCACCCCTCGATCAGCTCACGGCGACAGCCGACCCCCGGCGGGGGCCCGGGTGGAATGCACGGCAGGCTGCAGCGTGGTCGCGATCTGCGTCACCTCGCCGGGCTTCACCTCCACCGCGATCCACTTCTCGATCCTGGTGTAGGAGTTGTAGAGCCGCAGCCGTCTGCGCCCCACCGGCAACTCGACGTCGAGCGGCGTCTCCCCCAGCCTCCTCTTGCCGAAAAAGACCTCGGCCCACGAATCGGTCACCAGCAGCTTGACGCGGCCGGTCCTCGGCTCGCGCGGCGGCGCGCGATCGACCGCCAGCTCGCCGGCAGCGGGCGGCCCGGCATCGGGATCGGTCGCTGCCAGCGCCGCTGCCGGGGTGGCGTCTACCTGCGCCGTCGTCGGTGCGGCGTCGAGCAGCGTCGGACCGGCATCGACCGCCAGCGCCAGCGCAGCGGTGGCTGGTTGATCCACGGCGCCGGTCGCCACCGGCCGCGGCCACAGCGACCAGAAGCCGAGCAGCAGCGCGATCGCGCCCCCGCCCGCCAGCAGCCACGGCCGCACCGGCGCCGCCCGGTGCGCGGCCGGCGCCAGCGCAACGGCCGGCCGCGCGACGTCGACCGGATCGGTGGGCGCGCGCTCGAGCGCGACCTGGGCCGTCGTCCGGGCCTCGGTGATCGAGGAGCTGTCTCCGCCGCCGGTGTCGCGCCACACGCTGCTGCCGCCGTCGCTGGTCGGCTCGTCGTCGAACGGCGGCAGATCGGCCACCGCCGGCAGCAACTCGGTCCGCGGCCGCTCGGACCGACTGGTGCCAAACCAGCGCCTCACGACGGCGCCGACGTCGACGTCCTCCGGCCGCGCCGAGATCTCCAGCAGAAAGCGGCGCAGATCCGTCTCCATGGCCGCCATGTCGGGGTAGCGATCGGCGGGCGAGAGCGCCGTGGCGCGCCTGATCACGCCGGCCAGCGTCGGCGGCACGTCGCCGCGCAGATCCTGGATCGGCGGCACGGCGCCGCTGATGGCCTGCTGCAGCACCTCGAGGTCGGAGTTGCTGGCGTAGGCGCGGCGGCCCGCGATCATCTCGAACAGCACGAGACCGGTCGCAAACTGATCGACGCGCTGATCGATGGCTTCGTTTGCGGCCTGCTCCGGTGCCATGTAGGCGAGCTTGCCCTTGACCAGCCCGGTGGAGGTCTTGGAGGACCGCGATGCCGCCTTGGCGATGCCGAAATCGGTGATCTTGACCTCGCCCGCGCAGGAGAGCAGCACGTTGTGGGGTGAGATGTCGCGGTGCACGATGTTCATCGGCTGGCCCTGGTAGCGACGGCCATGAGCGTAACCGAGACCGCGGCAGACATCGGCGGCGATGGCAGCGGCCAGGGCAAATCCGAGCCGCTCCCCGCACTGATCGGACTGCCGCAGCAGCGACTTGAGATCCTTGCCCTCGACCAGCTCCATGGCGATGTAGTAGGAGCCGTCCACCTGATTGAAGTCGATGATCTGCACGATGTTGGCGTGGCGCAGCCGGGCGACGACCCGCGCCTCGTCGATGAACATGCGAACAAACGCGGGATCCTCGGAGCAGTGCGGCAGGATGCGCTTGATGCACACCTCCATCTCGAAGCCGCCCGGTCCCTCGGTGGTGGCGCGAAAGATCTCGGCCATGCCGCCGACGCCGATACGCTCCTGAAGCCGATAACGTCCAAATGGCTGCGCGGACGGCATGCGGTTCGTAAGCCCCCCCGCTCCAAGGTCGACCACACCTACAGTATGGGAAAGCCGCGCTCCCGGGCAAGAACCGCAGCGCAGCTCTCGAGCAGCCGGCGATCCGGCGCTGCCACCAGGTGACCGGCGCCCGCCGGGCCGCTGCCCATGGCGCGCGCCAGATCGGCGTAGATCGCATTGTCGCGGGCGTCGTCGAAAGGAAACACGCTTACCGCCAGCAGGCCGCGCTCGCGGTCGACGGACAGCGCCAGGTGGCCTCCGCCGCGCAGGACGACCAGCCATCGCAGCCCGGCCGCCGTCTGGTGCAGCGCGCCAGGTCCGGCCGCCCAGGGCGAGGCTACCGTCACCTGGCGCAACCGCTCGGCCAGCCGCGGCAGGTCGAGCGGGCGACCGGGGAGCGCCCGGACTTCGGCCCACGCGTGCTGACGATGGCTCGCCACGCCGCGGAAGATGTCGGCCGCAGCCGGCGCCGCCGGGTCGTACAGCGCCCGCGCCCGGGCGGTTCGCTCGAGCACGACGAGATCCGATCGGTAGCCGTCGATCTCGAAGGTGTCGTCGTAGTAGCGATTGAAATCCGCCAGCCGATCGCGCAGCACCAGCCGCAGCTCCGCGACGACGCCGCAGCAGACCTCGAGGGCAGCGGCGTGCGCGCAGCAGAAGATGAGGCCGCCCGGCCTGAGGCAGGACACCGCGCGCGAGAGAAAGAGCGCGAATCCGTCGCGGGTCGAGATCGGATCGGTGAAGACCAGATCGTATCGCCCCAGCGCCCGCCGCGGCAGCGGTCGCGTCAGGTCGAGCGCGTCGGCGCGCAGACCCAGCCCTCCCGCGCGCGCCCGGCGCC
>JAFGSX010000030.1 GCA_016934455.1 Deltaproteobacteria bacterium | reverse complement strand
GGCGCTCTGGCCCGATGAAGGAGAATCGTGCCCGGCGATTGCGGCGACGACGGCGATATGGTACCTCACTGGCGGGTTCATCTCGGGCGGATTCATGCTCTTTCTTCGTTGCGCGCTGGCTGGACTGGCGCTCGCCGTCTTTTCCGTGCCGGTGGCCGCGCAGGTCCAGGCACCGACCTGGATCGACGAGAGCGGCAAGCCTCCGCCGGCGCCGGCGCGACCAGACGCAGCGCGGTCTCCGACCCCGGTGGATTCCTTTCCCGAGCGCATCGACCCGTCGGTGATGCGCGCGGCCGACGACGAGCCGCCGCCGCCAAGGCCGGGACCGCGCGGTTCCGGCAGCGCGCCGGCCCGGGCGCCCACCTCGGCACCGGCCGCGGCGAGCGGCGAGCGGGTCGACGAGAAGGCAGGCGAGACACCGGTCGGCTTTGGCGAGGTCAAGGCGACCGACGCCTACCGTCAGATCATGGCGCTGTGGAAAGAGCGCCGGCAGGCCATCCAGGAGCACCAGGGAGTCGTGGCCGCCGAGCGCCTGGCCGCGATCGGCACACTGTTCCGGCGCGCCGGCGGGAGCGGGGCGCTGGGGACGGTGCTGCGCGACATCGGCGTCGCGCTGGCGCGCGAGTCGCTGCGGGCGCTCGAGGAGAAAGACGCCCCGCGGGCGGCAGCGCTGGCCGAGACGGCGGCTCTGTTTGCAGCGGACGTGGGACCCGTGCACTTGGCACTGGCGCGCGCCCGGTTTGCGCACAATCCGGGAGACATCCAGGGGGTGGCGACGGCGCTGCGCAGCGCGGTGGTGGCGGCGGTCGAGGAGCCGGGCTCGGCCGTCGGGTTGGCGCTGGGCGCCGTCGTGGTGCTGCTGGTGGCATTGGTCGTCGCGGTGCTGGCGGCGGCGGTCACCCTGCTGTTGCGAACGGCCACCCTGATCGCACACGACATCCGCCATCTGCTGCCGCGCGGGGTCTCCTATTTTCAAGCGGTGGTGCTGCTCTGCGTGTTGAGCTTGCTGCCGGTGCTGCTCAAGCTGGGTCCGCTGTTCACGGCGCTCTGCTTTCTGGCGCTGGCGTGGGCCTACCTGTCGGTGCGCGAGCGCCGGGTCATGCTGGCGCTCTGGCTGTCGATGCTGGCCGCGCCCGGCCTGGTCCACATCGGGGCACGCCTGCTCGGGCCGGACGCGCAGGATGCCATCCTGTTGCACGAGGCCAGCCGCGACCTCGGCCTGCGCGACGCGCGGGCGCGCGTCGACGCCTTGCGCAGCCGCGCGCCGGACGATCCGCTGCCGGTGGCGGTGCTGGCCGTCGTCGACAAGCGCGACGGCGAGTTGCAGCGCGCCCGCGACGAGGTGCGTGCCGCGATCGCGCTCGCGCCGGAGGCGGCCTGGTTGCACAACAACTACGGCAACATCCTGGCGCTCGAGGGTGACTTCGAGGCCGCGCTCGGCGAGTACCAGCGCGCCTGCGATCTGGCACCCGGGCTGTTCGAGCCGCATTTCAACATCGCCAATCTTTACTTTCGCCAGCGCAAGATGGCCCAGGCGCGGTCGGCTGCGGCGATCGCCATGGCCATCGACCAGGAGCGCTTCGACCGCACGCAGGCGGCGACCGACGGCGCCAAGCGCGATTGGTTCAACGAGATCGTCGTCGACATGAACCTGTCGACAGGCGAGTTGCTGCGGCGCGTCGCGGCGTCGCAGCACGGCCTCGATCGCTATCAGCGCGAGGCCTCAGCGCTGCTGTTCTGCGGACTGCCGCCGCCGTACATGGCGGGCGCTATCCTGGGCGGTGCCCTGCTGCTGGTGTTGATCGGCAGCCTGGCGCGCCGGCTGCGCCCGGCGCACGCCTGCCCGCGCTGCGGCAAGCCGGCCTGCTTGCGCTGCGACGCCGACCTGCCGACCCACGACGTGTGCGGGCAGTGCTACTACGCCTTTCTGGCGCCGCCCACGAACATCGATGCCAACCTAAAGATCCGCAAGGAGATCGAGGTCCGGCGCTACAAGACCCGACGCGAGACCACCCGCCGCCTGATCAGCTTCGTGCTCGTCGGCAGCGGCCACCTGCTCGCCGGTGCCCCGCTGCGGGGGTCGCTGATGCTGATCCTGCTGGGCCTGCTGCTGTCCTCGCTGCTGCTGCTGGCGGGCGCGATACCGATGCCGTTCGCGGTGGAGAGCGCGTTGCCGCTGGGGAGGTTGATCGCGATCGGGCTGCTCTTGGTGTTGCTGTACCTCTGGGCGGTGCTGAGCGCCCGGCGGATCGGGGCGTAGCAGATGGCGCTCAAGGGCACGCTCAAGGATTTTGGCATCGCCGACATCCTGCAGCTAATCGGCCACCAGCTAAAGACCGGCGTGCTCAAGCTCGCCTCCAAGAACCAGGAGGTGCTGATCTACTGGATCGACGGCAATGTGGTGAAGGCCGAGTCGGCGACCCGCGACCGGCGCGATCTGCTCGGATCGCTGCTGGTGCGGGCCGAGGTGATCCAGCAGGAGCAGCTCGACACCGCGCTCGAAATCCAGCGCCGGACGCTGAAGCGTTTGGGCGACATCCTGGTCGACTCGGGTTACCTGACGCGCGACGTGATACGCGACTTCACCCGGCTGCAGACGACCGAGACCATCTACAAGCTGTTCAACTGGAAGAGCGGTACCTACGAGTTCGAGCAGCAGGAGTTCGATTTCGATCCCGAGTCCTACGAGCCGATCCGCGCCGAGAGCGTGCTGATGGAAGGCTTTCGGATGATCGACGAGTGGCCGTTCATCCGCAAGCGCATCAACAGCTACGCGATGACGTTCGAGGTGCTCAAGCCGTTGCCTGAGGTTTCCGAGAGCGCGTCCGAGGAGCCCGCGGGAGAGGATTTTCTGGATGGCATCGACGCCGCATTCGACGCCGCGATCGAAGGCAAGGCGGAAGAGGAGAGGCCCAGGAGCGGCACGGTCGGGGAGAGCGAGCGCCTGGTCCACGGGCTGATCAAGCCCGGTCGCGACGTGCAGAAGTTGATCGACCTGTCGCGGCTGGGCGAGTTCGAGACCTGCAAGGCGCTGCTCAACCTTCTCAACGCCGGTCTCATTCTGGCGATCCCGGCGCGCAAGGGCGCCGAGGCCTCGGCGCCTTCGGAGATGGGTGCTCTCAAGGCACCGCGGGCGCCGTGGCGCATCATGCCGGCGCTGGTCCGGGTGGCCACGACCGCGCTGCTGGCGGTCGCGGTTCTGGCGCTGATCTGGCTGTCCGGGGTCGACCGACGCGGCCTCTGGCGCTCTGGACAACTGATCGTCGACAACAGCCCGGTCGAGGAGGCGCTCGGCTGGCGCGGCGAGGGTCGCCTCGAGCGCGCGCTACAGGTCTTTTACCTCGAGCACGGCCGCTATCCGGAGCGGCTCGACCTGCTGGTCACGGCCAAACTGCTGGATCCGCGCGAGCTGCGCTACCCCTTCAGCGACGAGTACGCCTATCGATCCAGCGGCGACAGCTACCGGCTAGCCCGGCCGTTCCGGTGATCGGGCGCGGCGATCAGAGGTCCGATATGCGGCGGGGGGGATGCGTGTTGTTCCTCCGTGGACGCCATCGGATCGAGCTGTGCGCTTCAGGCCGGCACCCCGGGAGCGGCCTTGGCCTCTGAGGCGCGCGGGGCGCTGCTGCGCCTGCTGGAGAGGCCGGCCACCGATGCCTTCGATTGGGATGCCGCGATCCGCTGCCACCACCGGCGGCTGTGCGTCTCCCTGCTGGCGCTGGGGCTGACCATCGATCAGGCCGAGGACGTGGCGCACCAGGCCTGGCTGCGCATCATCGAGCGGCAGCGCGCCGGTCTGCTGCGCGAGCTGAGGCTGCCCGGCCTGGTGATCGTGCAGGCGCGCTTTCTGGCGCTCAACCTGCTGCGGCGCGGTCGGCGCGACACGGCCCTCCCGGAAGGTCCGGGTGATTCACAGCCGCTGGCGGTCGACGACGTCGACCCCGAGAACCGGTTGATCAGTCGCGAGCGACTGGATAGCGCCCTGCGAGTGCTGGCCGGCTGCTCGGAGTCGGCGCGCGCGGTCTTTCAGCTTGTCTACAGCGATCCGCCGCTCGGCCACGCCGAGGTGGCGCAGCGCCTCGGGCTCAGTGTCCAGCGCGTGCGCCAGATCCTGTGCGAGGTGCGGGCCAAGATGCGCTCCGCGGTGGAGGGATCGCCATGAGCGAACACCTGAGCGAGGAGCAGATCCGGGATTTCGTGATCGGCGCCGAGGTCGGGGTGCCGATCGAGCAGCTCCGCGCCCACCTGGCGACCTGCCGGGAGTGCTCGGCCCGGATGCAGGCCGAGGCCCAGCTCGAGCACGCGCTGTGGGAGGTGCGGCAGGCGGCGGCGGTCTGCCCGGGGTGTCAGCGGCTGTCGATCGACGGCAGCGCCGAACAGCGCTGCGATCACTGCGGCGCGGTCCGCAGCGTACGCGGATTCGCGATCGAGTCGGTGCTGACCCAGACCAGCCACAGCCGGGTCTACCGGGCGCGCACCGCCGACGGAGTCGCCGTCGTCCTCAAGGAGCTGGTCTTTGCCCAGGTGCCGTCGCTGACCGTGCTCGAGGCGTTCGAGCGCGAGGCCAAGCTGCTGCGCCAGCTCGATCACCCGCAGATTCCCAGGCTCATCTCGCACTTTCAGGAGGGCGAGGGCGTCCACACCAGGCTCTACCTGGCGCAGGAGTACGTCGCTGGCCAATCGCTGCAGGCGCTGCTCGACGACCATCGCTTCGATGAACAGGAGGTGACCGAGATCGCGCGGCAGGTGTTGGCGATCCTGGCCTACCTGCAGTCCCTGTCGCCGCCGGTGTTCCACCGAGACATCAAGCCGGCCAACCTGCTCCGTCAGCCCGACGGCAAGATCGCGCTGGTGGACTTTGGCTCGGCGCGCGAGCTGGGCGCGACCCAGGGCGCCACCCTGGTCGGCACCATCGGCTACATGCCTCCCGAGCAGCTCGTCGGCACCATCGACAAGACCACCGACCTGTATGCGCTGGGCGCCACCCTGATCCACCTGCTGACGCGGCGTCCGCCCTGGCAGCTCCTGACCGCCGAGCCGCAATGGCGCCGGGTCGAGTGCTCGCGGCGGCTGCGGTCGTTTCTCGAACGGCTGGTTGCACACAACCCAGGTGATCGTTTTGCGGACGCGGAGGCAACGATGACGGCTTTGTCTGCCACCGATCTCTTCTCCGGCGATGTGCGCCCGGTCTCCTTTGTCAAGGCGGCGCCCCGGTGGCCGAAGCTCAAGTGGGCGGTGCTGGGGCTGGCCGCGGCGGCGATGGTGCCGCTGGCCTGGCAGACCGCGCGCATGGTGAGCGACGCTGGCACCGCCGTCGAGGCGGCGCTCCCCGAGACCGACGGGTTGGTCAGGCCACCGTCTGGTGTGATCGGGATCGCCGACCAGAAGCGCGCGCCCGATGAGGACAGCGCGCAGGAGGGCGCGGCAGACGATGATACCGGAGACGAGGCGCTGGCGTTCGATCCGCTCGATGTCGCGGCGTTCGAGGCCTACCAGGCCGGCAACGTCGCCATCTTGCAGGGTCGCTTCGAGGATTCGATCCGCGAGTTCAAGCGGGCGCTGGACATCGATCCGAGATTCGCGGACGCGCACCGCGGTCTCGGCATCGCATATGCCAAGCTGATCAATCCCAAACAGGCGGCGCGTCACTACGAGATGTACGTCAAGCTGCGCGGCGACGCCGTGGACGCGGACCGGGTGCGCCAGATCGTGACCAACTACCGTGAGGCCAACCAGGGCCGTCCCCCGATGGTGGCGAGGTCGGCCCTGAGCAAGAGCGAGATCCTGAAAATCGTCGTCCTGTCCAGGGACGATCTCAAGAAGTGCCGGACCGAGCAGAGCGGGCGCGACCAGGCGCAGGCCCGCGACGAGATCAAGGTTCAGTGGTGGATACGCTCCGACGGAACGACCAGGGACGTCAGCATCCTGACCGACGAGTTCAAGGATACCGCCCTCGGCGCCTGTGTCAGGGACGCGATCTCGGGGTGGCGATTTCCGAGCTTCGAGGGGGAAGACATCGGCCCGATCAGGTTCCCCTTCGTGCTCGACTGAAAACCGCGGCCGCTGTGATACGATGGCCGGGTCTGCTCGACGGTCGAGCAGGCCCGGAGGCGCGCGGCGTGGTCGATAGGCGAGATTCCACCATCTGCCACTTGTTGCGATGCGCGCTACCGTTGCTGGGAGTGCTCGTCGGCTGCGGTGCCTGTCGCTCTCCGGCGGTGGCCACGACCTGCGAAGGCGACGAGCAATGCCCACCCGGCTATCGCTGCGATCAGGTGCATCGCTTCTGCGTCCGGGAACGCGACGCGGCAGCGGCGACCGCGGACGCCGCGGGGGTCGACCTCAACCGCGATGCCGGAGTCGATGCCTCTCGCGATGGCGCTGCGCCCGACAGCGGGTCCGCGGACGCGGGGAGCGATGCCGCCGCACCGGACGCGACAGCCATCGATGCCTCCGCGCTGGACGCGGCAGCCACCGATGCCGCGCCCGACGGCGGCACCCCGTTCGCGCCGGACCTGATCGCTCTTGGTCGCGACCATGTCTGCGCGGCCAGGTTCGATGGTTTTGTGCGCTGCTGGGGCAAGGGCAGCAACGGCCAGCTCGGGTACGGCGATGAAATCAGCCGCGGCGATGGCCCCGACGAGATGGGCGACCGGCTGCCGTGGGTAGACCTGGGCTCCTCGCGCGAGGTCAGGCAGCTCGCTGGCGGTGACGATCACACCTGCGTCCTGGTCGACGACGGCAAGGTCAAGTGCTGGGGCGAAAACGGTCAGGGTCAGCTCGGCTATGGCGATGTGCGCGATCGCGGCGACGGAGCAGGGGAGATGGGGGACGCTCTGCTGCCGGTTCCGCTGGGCACCGCGGTGGTCACCGCCATCGCCGCCGGCGACGATTTCAACTGCGCGCTGCTTTCGAGAGGCGCGGTCAGGTGCTG
>JAFGSX010000397.1 GCA_016934455.1 Deltaproteobacteria bacterium | reverse complement strand
GACCGAAAAAATGCTGTACCGGACGAAACTCCTTGATCGAGGGGTGGGCCAGCGCGCGGACGGTGCAGACGATGGCAGAGAGGCGGCGGCACAAGCGAGCGACCGCACAGGGCCTGGCGAGCTATGTCTGGGTCGGCAATCGATTATCGTCGGCGATCATCGAGAACATTTCGGCGGGCGGCCTGTTCTACCGTGCGCCAAAACCGGTGGTACCGGGCACTGTGGTGCGGGTTCGGCTCGTGCAGCCGGGTCTCAAGGAGTCGATCGAGCTGACCGGGAGCGTGGTGAGCGCGATCGAGCCGTCGACCGCGCTCGAGCACGGCATCGTGCCCGGATCGGGCATCCGCTTCGATCCGGTTCCCGAGTCGCAGCGCGAGCGCTTCAACCGTCTGCTGGGCTCGCTGGGGCTGCCGCCGATCGAGGTGCAACCGGCGCCGGCTGCCCGGCCGCCAGAGACCCTGCAGGGCGCCGAACCGGTCGCCGCGAGCAACGAGCCGGGTCAGTTTAGTTATCGGGTCTACAAGGCCGAGGCCAAGCTGGATCTGTCGCGCGCGCAGGTCGCGCAGGTCGCACCGGTGGTACCGGTCGCGGTCGAGCCAAAGGTGCAGCCGCAGCCGATCGAATTCGAGATCGCTCCGCCCGCCCAGTCCAAGCCGGGCGCGCCGGCCGAGGTCGAGACAAGGCGTCTGATGGCGCACATCCAGGGGCTGCTCAAGCAGTTGACCGCAGCCGAGGAGAAACTGCGCCTGCGCGACCGCGAGATCGCAGAGCTCAGGGCCGAGCTCGACGAAGCGCGCGCCGAGCTCGCGTCGTACAAGATGCGATCTGGCCGGTAGACCGCCGTCTCGTCTTTTCGGACGCGACCCGTCAGCGAGAACTTTCGTCTGATCTCGCCGTTGTTAGTACCAGCCCACGTCATAAGGAGCTGGCCATGGCAGCATCGCGTTGGATTGTGGCTCTCGCGCTCGCGCTGGCTGTTCTCGACAGTCCGGTCGCGGCAGAGTCGACCAGGGCACCGGCGCGCACGAGGCAGAAGAGGACGGCACCCGCAACCGCGCCTGCCGCGCAGCCGGCATCGCAGCCGGGCAGCACCGCTGCCCAGTCCATGTACACCACTTACTTCTACACGGCGGCCGAGGCAGTCATCCACGGCTACCAGGCCGACACCAAGGTGCGGCTGATCTCGCTCGCCCAGAAGGCGACCATCTGGCAGGGCGTTGTCAACGCCGGCGAGACCAAGCTGATCCCGACGGGTTCGGGTGTGTTTGCCTTCTTGTCCGACAAGAAGGCATCGATCTTTGCCGGCACACCTTCGAGCTGCACCTGCGTCGGCTACTTCGTGCGCGACCAGAACGGCAGCTACGTGTCGGACCGTTTCTACGCGGAGCTGCCGGCTTCGACCAGCGACGCGGACTCGCGCGTGTTGCTGTGGGCGTGGCAGGATACGGGTTACACGATCACCGACGTCACGGCCGACAAGGTGCTGTACTCGGGCAAGCTGGCGGCCGGCAAGTACCTCGAGCTCGACGACGCCAAGGCCAGCGCGTTGAGCAGCCACGTGTTGAGCATTCGAGGCGATCGCCCGGCGCTGGCCATGCAGGTCTATTACGACGAGGGTTTCATCGTGCCGTCGCGCGATGGCCGCGGGGTGGGTAGGGAATTCTTGACCTACGTCGGTTCTATCACCGAGGGCAAGAACGACCTCAACTTCATCGCCTATCAGGTCGACGCCGCGGTGACCGCCACCGACCTCAAGAGCGGCGAGAAGATCTGGTCGGGCACGGTCAAGGCCGGCACCATCAAGAGCCTGACGCTGAGCAAGCGCTACGTGCGGGTGACCGCCGACCGCGAGATCGCCACCTCGGTGATCCCGTTCGACCACTACCCGGGCGGCGGTTACGCCGAGCACCACTACGGCGTCGGGCTCGAGGGGTCTGGCATCGACCACGAGTTCCTGCTGCCGACCCCTGGCGAGGTCTGGATCTTCTCCTACTACGACAACACGCAGGTGAGCGTGGCCGACGCGCGCACCGGCAAGCAGGTGTGGCAGGGCAAGCTGATGGCCGGTCACTCGCAAGGGTTGACGCCCGGCTTCGGCCTCTACCGCATCAAGAGCAGCAACGGAACCAGTGTGATGGGAGGCTCCAGCGCCTGCGGTGGCGACTACTCGCCGGCGGCCGGCATGTTCAGGGTCGACGAGGAGGTGATGCGGGTGGCGCAGCAGATCATCGAGGAGCGGCGCCAGGCCGCGGCCGCCCTGGGGCAGACGCTCACCGCGGTCGAAGCAGCGGCACCGCTGACCGAGGAGGAAAACCGGCGCGTGCAAAAACGGGTCAAGGCGGCGCTCGGCCAGAGTCTCAACGCCGACGAGGTGCAGCAGCGGTTCGAGGCCAGCCAGCAGCAGCAGTGATCGCGGCCGGGCGCGAGCTGGGCGTGACGCCCCGAAAGTGACGGCGATCGCGGCCCATTGTTCGCCACTTCTGCGAGCGATCAGATCGACCGGCTTTGACGCCGCCGCGCGATCCAGAACGGCAGATAGAGCAGCGAAAAAAAGGCCAGGCCAAAGGCGTCGAGAAAGGCCAGGTACCAGGGCCAGGGCAAGAAGTAGAGCGGGGTGGCGGCGTCGGGAGCTGCCAGCAGGAACATGTAGTTGGCGCCGAGCAAGCAGTCGAGCGCCAGCAGCGCGGCGCACACGAACTGGGTGATGACGAACACGCGCAGCACGGATCCCGGCCGCGGCCGCAGCCGCAGCGCGATGGCCGCATACAGCACGCTGGCGATCACGCCGCCGTGCTGGATGAAGAAGTGAAAGAACAGGTAGTGCGGAAATCCCTCCTTGAGCGACGGCGTCAGCAAGGCGCCGAGCGTCGCCGACAGCGCCCAGAAGTAGGCGCACTCGAACAGGAGCTGCTGGCGCCAGACCAGCACGATGGCGACGATGAAGACCGAAAAGCCGCACAGGTGCAGAGGCAGGAACTCTCGCACCACCAGCCCGACCGGAGACGTCGCCAGCCGGTAGGGCAGGTAGACTGTCTCGTTGAGCAGCAGAGCACCCGCGATGCCGAACGCAGCGAGCCGCGCCGTGCGTTCCGAGCGGCGGACGGCCAGGGCGAGCAGCAGCGGGAGGGCGACGGTCAGAACCAGCACCGTCAGGTGGGCAGCATCGAACAGACGAAAGGCGGGTGCGCCGTTCGACATGGCGCCATTGTACTCCGGTGGCCGGTCCGATGCCGCGCGTGGCTTGACCTTGCCGCCGGATTGCACTGTGGTCGAGCCATGAGCCTCAAGTGCCCGGATTGCGATCAGGGCCGGTTGAACATCCGGCTGCGCATCGAGCTGCCCGGCGACGCCATGAGCGACGAGATCTCGCTCTGGTACGTGGTCTGCGATAGCTGCGCGATGCGCGGGCTGGTGCAGTACGAGGAGTCGCGGCGCGGCGCGCTCGACAGCGACTCGTGGCACAGCTACGGCCATCGCCTGGCGCCGGCCGACCTCGATCGCGCGGTGGTGCTCATCAGCCGCTGTCCCCAGCCGCAGCGCGCTCAGTGCCGCTGCGCCAGCCACGCCGCGCTCGGCAAGACCGACGCCAATGGCCACTGGGACGGGTTGCGCCAGAACGGCATGCGGCCCACGGGCTGGTTCGATCTGATCGACGTCGACTGAGCGGTGCGGGTGGCGAGGTGGCGCATGGGGGGCTGCCCGGCGATCTCGATCGTGCTGCCGTTCCGGGACGCTGCTGCGACGCTGGCCGATTGCGTCGATTCGATCGCCGGGCAAACCTGGGCCGACTACGAGCTGATCGCGATCGACGATGGCTCGAGCGACGCCTCGCCGGCGCAGGCGCGAGAGCGCGCCGAGCGCGATCCGCGCATTCTCCTGCTGCGGCCGGGCCGGATCGGTCTGGTCGCCGCTCTCGGTCTGGGCCTCGAGCAGGCGCGCGCGCCGCTGATCGCGCGCATGGATGCCGACGACGTGATGCTGCCGCGGCGGCTCGAGATGCAGCAGCGATACCTCGCCGCGCACCCGGACGTGGCGCTGGTCGGCAGCCGGGTCGAGCTCTTCTCGGACGCGCCCATCCGCGCTGGCTACCGCGAGTACCTGCGCTGGCAAAACCGCTGCTGCACGCCCGAGCAGATCGCCCAGAACATCTACGTCGAGTCGCCGCTGGCCCACCCGTCGGTGACGTTTCGCCGCGACGTCGTCGTGGCGGCCGGAGGTTATCGCGACGGCGACTTTCCAGAGGACTACGAGCTGTGGCTGCGGCTGCACCGCGCTGGCCACCGGCTGGCCAAGGTGCCGGCTGTGCTGCTGCGCTGGCGCGAGCACGGCACCCGCCTGTCGCGCAGCGATCCGCGCTACGCGCGCGCCGCCTTCGATCGGCTGCGCGCGCAGTACCTGATGGACGAGCCGGCGCTGCGCGCCGCGGCAGAGGTGGTGGTGTGGGGAGCCGGCTACCGCACGCGGCAGCGGGTCAAGCTGCTGCTCGAGCGCGGCGTGCAGCCTGTCGCCTGGATAGACGTCGATCCGAGGAAGATCGGGCAGCGCATCTGGGGGCTGCCGGTGCGCGATCCCGAGTGGCTAGTTCGCTTGCCGCGGCCGTTTGTGCTGGTCTACGTGGCCAGCCACGGTGCGCGCGAACAGATCGCGGCACGGCTCGACGCCTACGGCTACCGCCTCGGGGTGGACTACCTGGCCGTGGGATAGCGCGCGCTACTGGAGCAAGCTCGTCAGGTTGAGCAGGTTCTCGGGATGGTCGCCGCCCTGGCCGTCGTAGCCGGTCTCGCCGGCCGAGACGATGGCGCTGCGCACGGCGTCGACGCTGGCGCCCGGATGCAGCGCCAGGTAGGCAGCCGCGGCGCCCGCCACGTGCGGGGTCGCCATCGAGGTGCCGGACAGGTTGGCGTAACCGCCACCGGGAACGGTCGAGGAGATCTCGACGCCCGGCGCAGCGATGTCGACGGCCGAGCCGTAGTTGGAAAAATCGGCGAAGGTGCTGTTGTCGGTGTCGTAGGCGCTGACCACGATGCCGCTGTCGTAGCCGGCCGGGATCACGTAGTTGGTATTCTCGCTCTCGTTGCCGGCCGCGATGCAGACCACCACGCCCTGCGCCGCCAGGTTGTCGATCGCCTCCTTGAGCGGCGAGTGGGGGTCGGTCGGGTCGCCGGCGCCGCCGAGCGACATGTTGAC
Organism: Deltaproteobacteria bacterium; assembly: GCA_016934455.1. GTDB lineage: Bacteria > Myxococcota > JACRCW01 > JAFGSX01 > JAFGSX01 > JAFGSX01. Next base: position 3,911 of record JAFGSX010000397.1, on the reverse strand, counting down.
CACCTTGATCTCGGGCTTGCTGAGCACGTACTCGAGGCCGGCGATGATGTCGCCGAGGTTGCCGCTGCCCCCGCTGTCGAGCACGCGCACGGCGTGGATGCCGACGCCGGGCGCCACGCCCGCGACGCCGCTGCCGTCGCTCTTGGCGCCGATGGTGCCGGCCACGTGGGTGCCGTGCTCGTTGAGGTCGTCGCCGCCCGGCGACTCCTCGCCGCCGGCCTCACCCACGATGTCCTTGCCGCCGACGACGTTGAGGTCGGGGTGGTCGAGGTCGACGCCGGTATCGATCACCGCGACCTGGATCGAGCTCAGGTCGCCGGTGAACGGACCGCCGATGCGGGCGATGGCATTGGTTATCTCGTCGCCGCTCGGGCTGGTCGACGTCCTCCGGTCGGGCGGAAGCTGGTTCTTGTCGGGATCGAGCACGATGTACTCGACCCGGGGGTCGTCCAGGAGTTGCTTCTTGACCTCGTCGGCCACCCCGAGCGGCAGCTTGACCTGAAATCCGGCCAGCGCCGTGGTAAAGGTGTGCAGCGGCTCGAACTCGTAGATCGGAGCGACCGCTGCCTGCAGATCGTTGACGGTCTGGACCACCTCGCCCGGCGTGCCACCCAGCTTGACGATGTCCTTCTCGGTGAACAGGTCGGCGACCTTGCGCTCCTCTTTTGACAGCCCGAGAAGATCGTAGAGCTGGTCGCAGCCGGTCAGCGGGAGCGTCAGAGCGAGAATTAGCAACCCGGTTACCGCTCGAGCGATCCGACGCCGTGCCATGTCACCTCCAGGGCGCGCCACGGGCGGCGCGCAGTCGTGACCATAGTATAGCGCAGAAACTAGCGCCTCAGCGGCCGGCAGCAGCCGGTCTTGTCGTCGATGCACTGGCCGGCAGGGCATTTGCACCCCCGGGTGATGGCCTGGGCGCACATCTTCTGCTGTTCGACGGCGCTGCATTTACCGACGCACAGGTTGCCGAACTTATGCACCACCGCCCCCGCCATGGCGCAGCGCTGTTCGAGCGGCAGATGGCGCGGCACCTGAGTGCAGGCCGCCGGTCGCACCTTGGGGGCGCCGGGGTCGGCGGCCGCTGCGGCCGCAGCATCGGGTACGGCGCTGGGCAATGGCGCCGGTACGGCGACGGGCGCGGCGTCAGCGGCCGCGGTGACGGACGGGACCGTGGCCGGGGTGGTGGGGGGCAGCGTCGGACAGGCGCTGGTGGCCAGCGCGAGCGCGACCGAGATCATGGTGGTTCGAGTGTTGGTCATGGCGTGCAGCTCGCGTCGGTGGTCACCTCGACGTCGTCGATCCAGGCGGTCTCGGGCGTATAGGTGCTGCCGCATGAAGCGCCTGAGACATCGTTGAGATTGATCGAGACCGAGACGATGCGGCCGGCGCGGCTCGGATCGAGGCAGCGAATGGCCTGGGCATAGCTGGCGCTGGCGGTCAGCGGCTGGCCAAACCACAACTGGGTCTGGCTCAGGGTCGGCGCGCGGTACCAGAGCTTGATGGCCGGACCGCCGCTGGAGTCGGCCGCCGGCACGATCGCGTGGGACGAGACCGCGGCGCTGCCGCAGGCCGAGCCGACGACCAGCCGCGCCGAGACGTTGCCGCCGTGCGCCTCGTCCGAGTTCTCGTGGAAAATCGCGCTGGCGGTATAGCCGGTGCTGTAGCTCCAGCTCGGCGCGAGCTGCGGCGCATCGACCGCGTTTTCGAAGCCGGGGTCGAAGATGAGGGCGTTGGCCGGGCAGGCCGGCTCGGTGAGCAGGCTCAGGTCATCAACGACAAAGGCGTGTCGCCCCGGATCGCCGCAGGTCTCGCCTGGCGCGTAGAGCGAGAGATCGAGGTCGACGGTCAGTCCCATGAAGGAGTCCAGCAGACAGACCCGCCGCAGCTCGAAGGCGCCGGTCCCGGCCACCTGGGCGACGGTGTTGCGGTTGAGGCCGATCGAGAGAAGGTCGTTCACGCCGCCGCGCGCTCGGAGCTGCAGGGCGGACGAGGGCGCGTCCGCCGCCAGCGGCAGCGAGGCGCGGCCGGCGAGGGCCGCCTGGTCGCAGATGGTGGAGGTGGCGAGCTGGCCTGCCCAGCTACCGCCGGTGCCTGCGCCGCTGCTCACCCCGGCGCTTCCGCCGTCGCTGCTGGTCGGCGTCCAGCCGACCGGGCCCTGCTCGAAATCTGGGTTGAGGATCGAGCCGACGGCCGGGCACTCGCCAGCGCTGGCCGGCTCGATCACGGCGTTGTCGATCTCGAAGGTCGGCACCGTGCCGCCGAACGGAAACCCGGGCTCGCACGTCGAGCAGGCGTCGGCCACCTCGAAACGGATCTCCAGCGGGCCGCCGTAGGCCCGAGCGCCCAGGCAGATCGATCTGCGGGACCAGGTCGAACCGGGCAGCCAGTAGCCGTACTCGCCGCCGTTGACGACGACGACCAGCTTGGCCATCAGGCACAGCAGGGTAAAACCCTCGCTGCGCAGCCAGAAGCGCAGCACCAGGGGCTCGGCGTCGGCCAGCGCCGGCATCTCGATGGTCTGGCTCAACGCGCCGCCTCCGGCGCAGGCCGCCTGTTCTGGAAAATAGCCGCGCCCCGGGTCGTCGACGCCTCTGGTCGCGGTGTCGACGGTGGCGTTGCCCTCGACGGTCCAGGCGCCGCTCTGCTGAAAACCCGGGTCGAGCGGACCGCCGCTCCATTCGCAGACTCCGTTGACATCCTCGTAGCCGACCACGCAATCGCAGCCGGCAATGCCGTCGCTGTCGCTGCAGCGCGTGTGCGGCTGCGCGCACGAGAGGCCCGCGTGCGCGCAGTCCGGCAGGCAGGTGCCGTCGCCGTCGCGGTCCTGGTAGCCGTCGGCGCAAGTTTCGCAGCGCGGCTGGGCGTACCCGGGAAAGCACTGGCATACGATGTCGCCGCCGGTGACCCAGCACTCGCCGTGCTCGAAGCAGTACGAATCGTCACAGGCGATAGCCCCGTCGGGGACCGCGTGGTCGCCGGTCACCCGGTCGGACGGACCGCGGTCGATGCCCGGCCGGTCGGCAGTGGGTCGGTCGAACGGCAACCGATCGCCGGTGCCGCGATCGCCGACGACCGCGTCGCTGGCCGCGGCGTCGCCGGCGGGCGCGCAGTAGCCCTGCTGGCAGCGCTCGCCGGCCGCGCAGTCGGCGTTGGAGTTGCAGGTGTGGCGGCAGACCCTGTCGATGCATAGCTGGTCGCCCGGGCAATCGCGGTCGGTGGTGCAGGGCTCGGCCGCGGGCGGGCAGCCGGTCACCAGCAGTACCGTCGTCGAGAAAATGATCGAAAACAACCGTGCCGACGCGCTCACCACTGTTCTCCCGACCGCTGTCTGGTGTGCGTAGTGGAGATGATACAACGATTTCGCGTCGACATGCGATCGGGTCCGCGCGATACTGACGCGGCATGGCCGTGCCAACGCCATTCGAGAAATACGATCGCTACACGCTGCTGCACCGGATCGCGATCGGCGGCATGTGCGATATTTTTTTGGCGCACGCGCCCGACAATCCCAAGGAGAGTCAGCTCGTCGTCATCAAGCGGCTGCGCGAGCAGGTGGCGCAGGATCCCGAGTACATCAAGATGTTCCTCGACGAGGAGCAGCTTCTGGGCCGGCTGTCGCACCCCAACATCGTGCGCTCGCTCGACTTCGGCAAGGCGGGCGGCCGCTACTTCATCGCCCTCGAGCACGTCTGGGGCGAGTCGCTGACCACGCTCGCCATCCTGTGCCAGAAGCAGCGCACGCCGTTTCCTCTCAACGCCGCGCTCGCCGTCTGCGCCCGCGTCGGCCGCGCGCTCGACCACGCCCACAATCTGCGCGACCCGAGCGGAAATCTGACGCCCGTAATCCACCGCGACGTCACCATGGGCAACGTGCTGGTCACCTACCGCGGAGAGGTCAAGATCCTCGACTT
>JAFGSX010000396.1 GCA_016934455.1 Deltaproteobacteria bacterium | reverse complement strand
GCCCAGCGGCCGCACGATCTTGAAGTGGTCGACCAGGGTGCCCGGCTCGAGCAGCCAGCGCTCTCCGCTCTGATCGCGCTCTTTCGTGGTCGTCCCCCGCGACGTGGCCCGACGTGTGAGGCGATTTTTCACTGAACGTGCTGCGCGGTCAATGCACAGCGGCGCATCGGACGTTGGCCGGCTGCGCGCTGCCGAATCGCCTTTAACCGTTTTGATAATCGGTCGCGACAATTTATCAGTTTTATGATAGAAATATCGGCATGGTGACCTCATCCAGGTCGGTTTTTCGGCGCTATCTGCAGCACGCCATCCAGCACGACGCGCTGGCTGACCGCAAGATGGCCTTCGTCTCCGGGCCCCGGCAGGTGGGCAAGACGACCCTCGGCCGCGCCCTGCTCGAGAGCAGCGACAACGAGTTCAGCTGGGACGACCAGCGCTTCAGGCGCGCCTGGAGCAAGGACCCGGTTGCCGCGGTTGCCGGGCGTGGCGCTGGACCGATCCTGCTGGACGAGTTGCACAAGGATCGGCGCTGGAAGAACCGGCTCAAGGGACTGTACGACCTGCGCGGTGGCGCTTTTCCGATCGTCGTCACCGGCAGCGCGCGGCTCGACCTGTTCCGGCGCGGAGGCGACAGCCTGCTGGGGCGCTTTGTCCCCTACCGGCTTCATCCGTTCTCGGTCGCCGAATGCGACAAGCCGCCGGCGCCCGACGCGATCGGCAAGCGAGGCGAGGTCGCGTTTCCGGTCGATGCGCTGCTCAACCTGGGAGGCTTTCCCGAACCGCTGCTCGCTGGCAGCGAGGCCAAGGCGAATCGATGGTCGCGGCTGCGCCGGGAGCGTCTGGTCTACGAGGACCTGCGCGACCTGCGCCACGTCAACGACCTGCAGGCGATGCGCGTCCTGGTCGACCTGCTGCCCGAGCGCGTGTGCTCGCTGCTCTCGGTCAACAGCCTGCGCGAGGACGTCGGCGTCGCCTACGCCACGGTGCGCGACTGGATCGGCCTGCTCGAGGCGGTGTATCACCTGTTTCTGGTGCGTCCCTTTGCCGGCACGATGAAGCGCACGCTCAAGGCCGAGCCCAAGCTCTACCTGTACGACATCCTGCAACTCGAGGAGCGGAGCGCGCGGCTCGAGAACCTGGCCGCGCTGCACCTGCTCAAGGCCTGCCACTACTGGACCGACCTGGCGCAGGGCGACTTCGAGCTCAGGTTCCTGCGCACGCGCGAAAAAGAGGAGGTCGACTTCGTCGTCACCCGCGATCGCAAGCCCTGGCTGCTGGTCGAGTGCAAGTCGGGCGCAACCACTCCCGCGCCGACGCTCGTCAAGTACGCGGCCAGGCTCAAGACCGAGCGCAACATTCAGCTGGTCGACAAGATTGACCACGATCGCTTCTATCCCGAGAGCAAGGTGCGGGTGATCGGCTACCAGCGATTTCTGGCCGGGCTGGTGTAGAGCGCGGGCCAGATGCATCTCAGCCGCACCAGCTGTTACGCGATCTCGAACAGGTTGGCGTCCTCTGCAAAGTATTCACGAACTGAATGACAGTCATTCACACCATGAAACGCAAGATCGGTTGGGCGGCCGCTCATGGACCGGGCCGGCTGGAGGCGGCAGTGACCAGAGGAACGCACTCTCCGATCGCCGCCGGCGCCCTGACCACCGACCTACCCCCCTCCCACACGCTCGGCACCTTGCTCCAGACCTGCTGCAGCAGCTCGCAGCGCGACAGATAGAGCACGCCCAGGTCCCAGACCTCGGGGTCGCCCAGCTCGCTCACCGCGTACAGCTTCTTGTCGTCGAGCAGCAGGTGCTCGACCGCGGGACTCTGCGCAGCATCATCCGCAGCGCTGGTTTTTCTTCCGACGAGCTCTGCACACTGCTCTGGATTGAAAGCGGAAAATGACCTCACGCGACCTGGTAGATGACCGGCCGGTAGCGCGCTGTGGGGATGGGCTTGCCAGCCTCCCTGGCGGCCTCCAGCCAGGCCTGCTTGGCCTGCTGAACTTCCCGCAGCGCCTCTTCCGGTGTCCGGCCGAACGCCGAGCAGGCCTCAAGGTCCGGGATGTCGGCGACGTAGCCGCCGTCCTCTTCGCTGTAGAAGATGTTGATGTGGTAGTCACTCATCGTCGTCACCCTGATCCAATTGTAGCCGGTATTGCTCCACGATGCGAAGGAGCTGCTTGATCTGGTAAAGCTTGGCCTGGCCTCCCACCTCCTGGAGGTTGACGAGCTTGTCCACGTCAGGGTGAACGAAGATATGGTGGCTTCCGCTGACGCGCTGGAGTCTAAAGCCGAAGGCCTCCACGAGAACCCGCGCCTCCTCGAAGCGGAGGTTGCGCGTGCCGGAGAGGACCTTCTGGAGCAGCTTCTTCTTGTTCATCGCTCCGCCCGCTGCTCCTCTATGATCTCTCTGTCGATGTACCAGAGTATTGCCTCTATGGCACTGCTGAAGTCGTCGCGACCGCGGGTGCGCACTCCCCGATCGCCGTCGGCGCCCTGACCACCGACCTGCCCTCTTGCCACACGCTCGGCACCTTGCTCCAGACCTGCTGCAGCAGCTCGCAGCGCGACAGGTAGAGCACGCCCAGGTCCCACACCTCGGGGTCACCCAGCTCGCTGACCGCGTACAGCTTCTTGTCGTCGAGCAGCAGGTGCTCGACCGCGCCGTGCAGCATCACGCGTTCGAGCAAGGCGCCGCTCTGCAGGTCCCAGATGCTCACGTTGCCGTCGAGCTGGCCGGCGATGAGCGTGTTCATGGGGCCGACGATCAACTTGGTGACCTCGCTGGGCCGGGTCTGGTCGAGCAAGTGGCTGACTGCCGGCAGCCCGGCGACCAGCGGCACGATGTTGATCTCGCCATTCTTGTGGCCGACGAGCAGCCAGCGATCGTCGGCAGCGAGGGCGGTGACGTCGTTGCCGATCTCGCGCGCGTTGCTCGCGATCTCGTTGCCCGCGCCGTCGAACCAGCGCACGCGGTCACCGCACGCCACGAGCAGCGCCGCGCCCTGGCGGCCGAACGCGGTCGCGTTCGCGCAGAGTGTCTTGATCGCGCCCGTGCTGTCGACCAGCCGGGCGCCCGCTTTGCCGTTGAAGGCGCACGCTGCTGGTAATGCAAACACGGCGGTCGCGTCATCGATGGTCTTCATCGTGACCGCGCGCTCGTGCGCGTCGTCCATCACGACGAGTGAGTCGTCGGTCTGCTGGATGCAGGCGAGGCCCTCGGGCGTGGCGCGGGTCGCTGACTTGATCTGGGGG
>JAFGSX010000395.1 GCA_016934455.1 Deltaproteobacteria bacterium | reverse complement strand
CCTCGGCCATGCCGCCGCTGCCCAGCGGCCGCACGATCTTGAAGTGGTCGACCAGCGTTCCGGGCTCGAGCAGCCAGCGCGTGTCGCCCGCGCCTGGTTTGGCGATGGTCATGGTCCCCCGTCAAAGCACGACACCCTAAGTGAGGGCGATTCTCCTCGTAGTCTTGCGCGCGATCAACGCAACGCGCCGAGGGCAACGGTTCGAGCCCGTTCGGCCACGCCAAAGCCCGCAGCGATGCGGACCTCTTGTCGTCAGCGTCGACAGCGCAGTGCACCAATCCGTTCTGGACCTCTTTGTGACCCTTATTTTGACCCTTTTTCAGGATATGGCCTCCATTGCCGCGGCGCAACCGCGGCGCGGCTTTGCGTCTCGGCCACATCTGGCCAACCGCGACGACACGGTCCTGGTCACTTGTGGCCAGCGGCCAGGATTGGCCGCGCCTCGGCGAAGTCCAGCGACGCGATTTCGCGCAGTTACCTCGCGTCGAAGGTGTGGCACGCGGTGTGCTCTATCACCGGGCAACGAGAGGGAGGCTGCCATGACGCCCAAGATGCTCGCGCTGGTTTTCGGGGTTGCCGCTGTTGTCTCGACCGCCCTGTTCCCGGTCATGGACCACATCTCGGCGCGCAGCGAGCAGGCCGAGCTCGAGCTGTTCGCGGCCGAGCCCTACGTGGTGACCGCCCAGGTCATCGAGCAGGAGCAGCTTTCGACGATGGCGGCGAAGCAGTTGCGGCAGCAAGTGGAGTACAGTCGCCAATAGCCGCTGGCGCTTTCACCACTGACCTGCCCCCTTCCCACACGCTCGGCACCTTGCTCCAGACCTGCTGCAGCAGCTCGCAGCGCGACAGGTAGAGCACGCTCAGGTCCCACACCTCGGGGTCGCCCAGCTCGCTGACCGCGCACAGCTTCTTGTCGTCACCCAGTACCATTTCTCATCGAAAGTCCAGCTTGCGATATGTAAATCATTGCTTTACACATGTCGTGCACCGCGCTACACTGCGATCAATGATCAGGAGCTTCCGCCACAAGGGGCTCAAGGCGTTGTTCGAGACCGGCGTCAGCTCGAAGGTGCGACCGGATCTGCAGCGGCGCGCGCTCGCTCGGCTCGACGCCCTGGACGCCGCGACCGCAGTTGGCGATCTCAACGTGCCAGGCTTTGATTTTCACGCGCTGCGCGGGGTGCCCAGGCGTTTTAGCCTGCACGTCAACGGACCCTGGTGCGTGACCTTTGAATGGATCGACGGCGACGCCTGGCGCGTCGACCTCGAGCAGTACCACTAGGAGGCAACATGGCTCGCGAGTACAGCGCCAGACGACCGCAGCGTCCGCCGACACATCCGGGCACCATCCTGCGCGACGACGTGCTGCCTGCGCTGGCGATCTCGGTCAGCGAGGCCGCGCGGCAGCTCCGGGTGACGCGGCAGCTCCTGCACCGCATCATGGCCGGGCGCGCGCCGATCACGCCCGACATGGCGGTGCGGCTGGGCAAGTTCTGCGGCAATGGACCGGCGCTGTGGCTGCGCATGCAGCAGGCGTTTGACCTGTGGCACGCCGAGCAACGGCTGCGGCGCGAGCTCGAAAAGATCCCGGCGCACAAGGCTGCGGCTTGATGGGGCGACACTGGCGCGGGTGCCGGGAGCGCACACCGATATTATTCAGGGCGCAGGTCGACTCGATGCCGCGGTGACCAGCGGCTCTGGTCAAGGTCCGGCATCGGCACCAGGTCTACCGGTTGAACGGGTGCTGTCTACCGTCGTTGCCAGCACGCGCCGCGCCTGCTCCATCTGCTCGGGCGATGCTTGCACGATCGAGGCGCCGACCACGACGTGGCCAGACTCCCTGATCGCCGCCGACATCAGCTGCGATGCCGGGGCCCGCAGGATGCCCAGGTCATAGAGGCGGATGCTGCTGTCGCGCTGCGCGATCGCAACCCGGTCGCCCAGCGGAGAGATCGCCACGCCGCTCCAGGTTGCGCGACCGCGCAAGACCATGCGCAGATCTCCGGTCGCGGCGTCCCACAGCCGCGTCGTCAGATCCTCACCCTCGGTGACGAGCAATTTTCCATCCGGGGTGTAGCGCAGCCCGCGAACCGGCCCGACGTGGCCCGCGAGGGCCAGGACGCGCTTCTGCGAGTCGAGGTCGAGGACGCTGGCCACCCCGTCATCGGCCCCTACCGCGATCTTGCGCTCGGTCGGCGAGAAGGCCATCTGTCCCGAATATCCCAGGAAGGTCGAGACGACGCTCTTCGATGCGAGATCCCAGATCTCGAAGAATCCGCTCTCGCCGGACGACGGCGCTGCACCGACGGCGAGGAGGCGGTCGTCGGGAGACGCCGCCGCGTAGCCGAATCGCGTGATCGCCGATCCGGTGAGGACGAGCGGCGTGATGGTTCCCTGGTCGGGTGACCACGCTATCGCCGGCGGCCTTTCTTCTAGGCAGAACACGACGGGTTGCTTGCTTGCGAACACGGCTCCCGTGCAGGGGGCGCGCGCCCGCTCGACGGCGCCGATCTCCCTCCCGGCGGCCATGTCGAGCACGCGCGAGATGCGATGGGTGTCCTCGATCAGGACGAACCGCCCGTCGGGAGAGAGCCCGTTGCGGTAGATGGTTGTTTCCGGCAGCGGCTGTGCGGTGCTCGTGCCGTTTGTCAGATCCCAGTGGCGCAGCGTCTTGTCGAAGCCGGTCGAGTGCAGCATCCGACCGTCCCGGGAGAAGGCGATGATAGTCGGCGTGGCCTGGTGGCCGCGCAGCTCGAACGGCTGCGCGTCGAGTTGCCACAGGCTGACGCCGCGTTTTTCCGTCGCGATGGCCAGTTGCCTGCCGTCCGGCGCAAACGCGACTGCCACGACCGGCTGATCGAATTCGAGGCTCGAAATCCTGCGGCCGTTCTCGAGGTTCCACAGGCGGACGGTCTGGTCCGTGCTCGCCGACGCCAGCGCGCGCCCGTCCGGCGAGAACGCAAGGTCCACGACGTATCCCTGGTGACCGGCCAGGCGCCACAGAAGCTGGCCGGACGAGACCACCCCCACCCGGGTCACCGGCTCGGTACCGCTTGCGGCGAACAGCCGGCCGTCGGGCGAAAACGCGAGCGTCATCACGACATTGAAGGACTCCCACGGGGTCTGGTCGCGAAGCTGTCGCGAGTCCACGCTCCAGAAGTAGGTCTTCTTGTCGAAGCTCGCGTGCGCCAGCGTCTTGCCGTCGGGAGAGATGGCCACCGCTCCGACCGCTCCCTTGCTGGGCAGCGCGAGCGCGTGGCGCTCGCCTGTCGTCAGATCCAGCAGGCTCAACGCACCGTCGGGCGCGGTGAGGAACCAATCGCGGGTTCCGCTCCCGACCGCCAGCCAGCGGCCATCCGGCGACAGGCGAACGAGACGCGCGTCGAGAGTGGAACCCTCCTGCACCAGCCGCCGCGGCCGCTGTTCGCGCGTGGCGACGTCGAAGATGCCGACGGTTCCGTCAGAAGCGCCGGTCGCGACCAGCGCGCCGTTCGCCGACACCGCAACGCTCAGCAGCTCGACTCCGCTGCTGTCGGGGAGCGCGTCGAAGAGCGCGCTCGAGGCGCCGGTCGCGGTCGTAAATTGCCACACGTGGCCAGCGCTGTCGCCGACCAGAAGCGCGCGACCGTCCTGCGCGAAGCTCAGCGACGCGGTGACCGTCTTGACCGTCTCATCTCCCTCGATGGTGCGCTGCCAGAACAATCTCGGTCGCGGCTTGAGCGCCAGCGCCGCCAGCAGACCGCGCGCCTCCGGATCCTCGCGGATGCGCAGCGCGGCTGTTGCCAGCAGCGTGGCATCGGAGACGGACTTGGTGACCTGGGCCCGCGCCACCAGCGAGCGCGCCAGGTTGTCCTCGGCGCGATCGCGCTCGGCCGTGGCCTGCCGCTCGATCAGGGCGAAGAAACCGGCCAGGCCGACGAGCGCCGCGATGACCGCGGCCACGGCGATCCGGCGCCGGCGCACGTGGCGCTGCTGTCGCCCGTGCGCGGTCTGGATGAAGCGCAGCACTTGCGACGGGACCTCGCTCGCGCAGCGGGCGAGGGCGCGCTCGGCGTCGCGCAGCGCTTCGCCTTGCCACAGCTCCTCGCTCCGCTGACCGCGTTTTTCCCAGAGCTCGGCGGCCCTGCCCACCTGGTCGAGGAAGACGAGCTCGTCGCGGCTCTCCTCGATCCAGCGGGCGAACCGATCCCACGTCACGACCAGCGACTCGTGTGCCAGTTCGTGCTCGGCCTCCGCCTCTTTCTCTGCCTGCCGCACCGTGACCAGCCGGCCGTCGACCAGCCGCCGCAGCACATCGGCGGTGCCCGGGGCGAGACCCTCGGTCAGCCGCTGCTGGCTGAGCACGCGGCGCGTGCCGTCGGGAGTGACCATGCGGAGCAACATCGAGCGCGCGAGGTCTGCCTCGGCCGCGGTCATGCCCGCCAAGATCGAGTCGGCGTGCCTGGCCAGCGCGCCGGTCACGCCACCTGCCGCCAGATACGCCTGCCGCGTGAGCAGCCGCCGCGATCGGTCGCGCCCCTCCCAGAGCTTTTGCCCAACGAACTGCAGCAGCGGCAGACAGGAGACCTCGTTCTTGACCTCGGCCACCATCGCTTCTGGCAGGGCGAGGTCGTCGAACGCGTAGCCCATCGCCTGCACTGGCCGCTGCACGATCTCGGTCAGCGATCTTTCGGCCGGGCTCTGCAGCACAGTCACCTGACCAATCACCTCGCTCACTCCGCGGCCGCGCGCCAGCCGGCTCAGGAACTCCTCGCGCAGCGTGACCACGACTCGAATAGGTAGTTCCGGGTCGTCTGCCGCGGTGCAGATCGCCTGCATGAACGCCAGCCGCTCCTCGTCGTCGGCAACGAGTGTGGCCAGCTCCTCGAGCTGGTCGACAAAGAGCAGCACGTTGCTCCTGCGATGTTCGGCCAGCCGGTTGAGCACCACGTTGAGCAGATGCGGCGAGGCCCGGAGCTGGCTCGCGAGCCGCTCGGTCTCCTCGCGGCTGTCTGTCGGCGCGCCCTCGACCTTCTCATCGTTCGCGCTGGTGGAATTGTCCGAAGAGATTCCAAACGGCGTGTCGGCCGAGCCGCGGGACGTCTGGCGACGAGCAGCGACCAGGCGCGCGGCAAGAGCGGCGAACGGAGTTCGCCCGGGACGGAGCTGCACCACGACCAGCGGCCCGCGCTCGCGCAGGCGCGGGACCACTCCCGCCTGCACGAACGAGCTCTTGCCGGCGCCCGACGGCCCCAGCACCGGCAATACCGGCACCGTGCGAATGCGCTCGACGAACGACGCGATCTCGGCATCGCGGCCGAAGAAGAGGTCCGCGTGCTGCTCCATGAAGGGCAGCAGGCCGCGGAACGGGCTCTCCTCTTCCGCGCTGCCGGAGCGGTTGCCGGGCGTCAGCTTCTCCAACCGCTGCACCACCTCGAGCGCGCTCGGCCTGCACTCCGGGTCCTTGTCCAGGCAATGCGCGATCAGATCTCCAAGTTCCGGCGGAATCGGGATCCGCGGCTCGAACGCCGGAGAAGGCAGATCGCTGCACACCTCGGCCACCAGCGCCGCGAGACCGGTCGACTCGAACGGGCGCCGGCCGCTCAGCAGTTCGTACAGGATGACGCCGCAAGACCAGATGTCGGCGGCACCGTCGCTCGGCTCCATGCGCCAGCGCTCGGGCGCCATGTACGCCGGGGATCCGCGCACACCGGCGGCCATGCTCTCGAACGGATCGACCACGCGCGAGCCGACGACGTCGACGGCACGGCTCGACGGCCTGTTTTTCTCGGCTGCCGAATCCGACTCGAAGACACGCGCGAGCCCGAAGTCGAGCACCCGCGGCCGACCGTCGCTGGCCAGCATGATGTTCTCGGGCTTGAGATCGCGGTGCTGGATCTGGTTTGCGTGCGCCTCGCTGAGCGCGCTTGCAACTGCAAGCGCCAGCCGAATCACCTCGGCCACACCCAGCGCATCCTGGGCCATTCGCTCGCGCAGGGTCGGGCCGTCGATGTATTCGAGGGCCACGTAGGGAGTGCCGTCGTGCTCGCCCACGAAGTGGATGGACACGATATGCGGGTGGCTGAAGCGCGCGGTCGCCCTGGCCTCGAACAGGAAACGCTGCTTGGCCTCGTCGTCGAAGGTGCCGGGCTTGAGCCGCTTGAGCGCCACCTTGCGGCCCAGCTTCTGGTCGCGCGCCAGGTAGACCTCGGCCATGCCGCCACTGCCCAGCGGCCGCACGATCTTGAAGTGGTCGACCAGGGTGCCCGGCTCGAGCAGCCAGGCTGCGTTGCCCTTGCTCGAATCGACGGGCGGCATGTCCCCCCAGGCCCCGGCACCGCGAAAGAAGCGGGCAGAGCTTTTCACGGACCTGTTGACCCAGTCAATGCAGATGGCGACCGCCAGGTCCGCACTGCGGCGCGGGCAGCGACCCAAAAGCGCAGGCGAGAGTCACCGCGGAACACGCTGGTTGCCGGGGCGCAGCAGTTGCAGGCGCTGCAGGTCGACGAAGACCGTATTGATGAAGGTCATGCCGCGGATCAGGTAACCCTTGGCCGCGAGGAAAGCGAAGATCTCGTCGTTTTGCTCATGCGTGCCCTCGACCACCGTCTCGACGCAGATGACGGGCGGCCGGTACTTCTTGAAATCGAGCGTCTTGAGGATGGCGAGATCGAGGCCGCCGACGTCGATGGAGAGCAGGTCCGGCGTCGACCCCAGATTTTTGGCGATGACGGTGTTGATGTTGACGAGCGGCAGCTTGAGCACCTGCTGAATGGCCTGCGGGCCGCGGGTCGCGGCGAGCACGTCGGCGTCGGCCTTGGAAAACGTGTTGAGCTCGGGCGCGCCCTCGATCACGTAGTAGTCCGCTTCTCTCTGCTCGGTCACACCGATGCCGACGCCGAGCACCTTGTCGCGTGGTCGGACCGAGCGCAGCCGCTCGGCGTAGACGGGGTTGGGCTCTACCAGCACGCCCTGGCTGCCGCGGGTGTAAAGCAGGTAGGTGTTGTTGTCCTTGACCGGATCGAACGCGCCCACGTCGAGGTAGGTCGGCCTTTCGATGTGCAGCGACTCGAAGATCTTGGCGATGATGACGTCCTCGCCCTGCTCGGCGAAGTAAGTGCGCGAAGGGTTTGACTCCTGCGGCGCGCTGGCAGGAGCCGGCACGCTGGAAAGAACTGCTGCCGGCGGGGCTGGCAATAGCGGTGCCGCCGGCAACGCGGCCTGGCTGTCGCGCACGATTAAGATACCGACGCCAACACCACAAGCGGTACCGATGATGAAGATGAGAGCGAACAGCGCATGCCTGCTGTTCATCGTCGACGCGATCGGCATCCGGATCCCCCTCTCCGAGGCGCTCGCCGCGTTATCTATCGGCCACCGCCCGCGTCCGTGTCAAGAGCACCTCACGCGGTTTCGGCTGTGGCATGGCGTCGTTCTCGCACCGGACGGTCTTCATTACGGCGAACTGGCCGGAAGGCGAAAAAGAAAAAGGTGTCAGGCACTAGCAATTAAGCTTTTTCGGCGCGTGCTCGGCGCAGTGACGGCCGGGGTCATCGAGCCGGCGCAGCGGTCGAAGGCGGCGGTGGATAAGGCAGCGCGGACCATTTTAGCGATAGAATATCCCCCGTGCGCCGCGCTTGCCTCAGCCTGAGCCTCGCGCTCGCCTCGTGCCAGTGCATCGTGGGCGCGTCGTCGCCGGACGCCGCAACGCCCAGCGATGGCGCGCTCTCGCACCTCGACGCTGGCTCCGACCGGGCGACCGCCCGGGATCACGGCACCGCGCTCGATACGGGCGCAATCCACGATGCCGGTACAGTCGATGATACGAGTGCAATCCACGATGCGGGTGCGGTCGACGATGCGGCGGTCGTCGACGCCAGCCCGCTGGCCGCGGTGACGCTGCTGTTCCCCGGCGAGGACGACGTCGTCTCGAGCATCTCGCCGGTGTTCGTGCTGTCGCTCGACGTCTCGCACCCGGGCGCCCTGAGTCTCGCCGTCGAGGACAGCTCGGGCGCGACCCTGCTTGCGGCAGCGCAGACGCTCACCGCGCCCGGCCCGCAGTCGCTCTCGTTTCCGGCCACCACCGCGCTCAAGGCGTGCACGGCCGGCCGCATCGTCATCCGCCTCAACGGCAGCGCCCATTCGCGCCGCTACGGCGCCACCCTGTTCGTCGCCGGCCAGTCCAACTCGGCCAACTGGGAGTGCTACGCCTGCGCGCCGACCGACCATCCGCTGCAGCGGCCCGAGCGCATCTGGTTCCTCGGCGATTCGAGCGTGCCGATCATGCCGGGCTTCGCCAGCCCCACGACGATGAACGAGGTGCCGGCCTACCCGCTGCCGCCGCTCGGCCCCACGTCGTGGGTCAACTACCCGGACACCGTGCAGGGCATCATGCCGATCGCCAACGGGCGGCTGCGCGGGCTGTGGCCAGCGCTGCTGGACCGCATCGGCCAGGCCAGCGAGCACGAGTACCGGCTGGTCGCGGTCGGCGTCGGTGGCACGTCGATCAGCCAGTGGGCCGATCCCAACTACCTGCTCAAACGCTTTGGCTACCTGACCGCCCTGCACTGGGTCGACGCCGTGCTCTGGGTGCAGGGCGAGACCGACGCCAACAACGCGACGCCCAGGGCCACCTACAAGGCCACGCTGCGCTCCATCAAGTCCTTTGCCGAGCAGACCTGGATGACTCACCTCGTCGTCAAGCCGCGCTGGGTGCTGTTCCAGACGACCGGCGGCCCGGCCGGGTGCGGCGCGCAGGAGGCGGACGAGCTCGAGATCCGCGCCGCGTTCAGCGAGCTGGTGGCCGAGAGCCCGGACCAGTTCTTGCTCGGCCCCGACTTCGATGCCCTGCCGCACGCCTGCCACTTCGACACGGCGGAGGAGTTCGACGCCGCGGTCCAGGCCAGCAAGGACAACTTGCTGGCGCATTTTCCGGGGCTGTAGCAGCGGCGGCCGCGGCGGGGGACGGCAGATCGGCGCAGTTCTGCAGCACGCGGCAAGGCCGGCCGATCGGGCTGCCGGTCGCAGCGGTGGCGCACGGGATCATCTGCGCAGTGGTCTGATGGCGCCGATCACGAAGGTTGAGCTTGCCGGAGGGGTGGCGCCGGCTGGGGCCCCCGTCGAGGCCCCTCGAGACGGGGAAAGCCGGTGACAGGACCCCGCAGGCAATCGGATCAACTCTGGTGACTGGCGCGATGACGTCCTCTTCTTGCTGGTCAGGTATGGCCGCGCCCGCCGCGGCCAGCTGGCCAATTGTGGCCGGCGGCCAATCGTGGCCAGGCGTTCGGGCGCGCCAGCCGAGTGATTTCGCGCAGTTGGCTCCCCCTGACGGGCTGGCACGAGCCGTGCTCTGGCGGTGTGCATCGAGTGGGAGGCCGCCATGACAACCAAGATGCTCGCGCTGGTGTTCGGGGTTGCCGCTGTTGTCGCCGCGGGCGTGTTCCCGGTGATGGACCGGATCGCGGTCAAGAGCGAGCAGGCCGAGATCGAGATGTTCGCGGCCGAGCCCTACGTCGTCCACGGCGCGGTCATCGAGCAGAAGGAGCTGTCGACGGTGGCGACGACCCAGTCGCAGCAGTCGTCGGCGAGCGCGGTCCAGTAGCAGTCGGCGCCCTGACCACCGACCTCCCCTCCTCCCACACGCTCGGCACCTTGCTCCAGACCTGCTGCCGCAGCTCGCAGCGGCCCAGATGGAGTATGCTCAGGTCACCGACCGCGGCCACGCAAAAGAAAAGGGGGGTGCACATGATGGTGCTTCGGCTGGTCACGATCCTTCCACTGGCCTGTATCACGCTGTACTTGCTGGCTGCTGGCTGTGAGTCGGGCACCGAGACACCAGCCGACACCTGTCCGGACGATCCCGCCAAATCCGAGCCCGGACGCTGCGGTTGCGGCATTGCTGATACGGATAGCGACGGCGACGGCACGCCCGACTGCGAGCAAGCCGAGCCCTTCGGGCAGTGGGGCCCGGCGCCGGAAGCAGCGATCCGGACGACCATCTTCGATGAAGTGTGGCTGGACTACAGGCAGCACTACGCGGGGTTCGTGCAGTCCGATGTCGACTGGGACCTCATTGCGGCCGACTTGCGACCGCGGATCGAGGCTGCCACGACCTACGGCGAGTTTTTCCGCCTTCTCCGCAGTGCTTTCTTCGACTTGCGCGACGCCCACGACGTCGTGTGGAGCCAACGCATCTGTGGCGGCTCGCCGTCGCTGGGTCTGCCCGTGTTCTGGACCGGACACGACTTCGCCGGGAAGGAGTTGAGGATATGCCTGACAGTGCTCGACGACGACACCGCGCTGGTCTACCGAGCCAGCGCCAACAACCCAGCCGCGCTGGAGCCCGGCGACCGCATCGTCGGCTATGACGACAAGGACCTGCGCCAAGTGCTGAACGACGCCATGAAGCTGCCGGTGTGTGGCTCGCAACCGACGCATCGCGAGACCAACGATCGCTGGCTGATGGAGGCGGCCGCGGCCAACTTTCAACTGCACCAGACCATGCAGGTCCAGCGCCTCGGCAGCCCGGTCGTCGCGTCCATCGATACCGAGCCGCTACGTGGCGCCGGCTTCGACACGACGTTCTGTTCTACGCAACTCGCCGTCGGCGTCCCGGTCCCGTGGGACGCTCTTCCGGATGCGGGTGCGCGTCCCCCGGTGACCTGGGCGCTGCTGCCAGGGACCCAGATCGGCTACATTTACGTCTACGCCTGGACCGGCAGCGCGGACACCCTGTTCCTGCAGGCCGTGCAGGAGCTGTGGGATACCACCGGTCTCATCGTGGACTTTCGCTACAATCTGGGTGGCAACATGTTCTTGTCGTTTCCAGCCCTGCAGGAACTTTTCAACCAAAACATCGCCGGAGTTTTTGCGGTGGGCGTACGGGCGAACATTGACGACCCATACGCCATGAACATCATCACCAACGGGTACGGAGTGACGGTCAACGCGCAGTACTATGACCATCCTATCGCTGTGCTCACGGGAACGTACGCGGTTTCCTCGGGCGACATCGTCGGGATCTACCTGGCCAGCCACCCGCGGGCGCGGCGGTTCGGTCGGCCGTCGGCGGGCTCGGCCTGTTTCGATTCCCGCACGGGCACGCTGTGGGAGCATGACCCCTACCTCGGTGACCTCACGGTCTCTCGCACGCCGTGCATAGGCTATGGCGGTGACGGTCAGCCCGTCGCCGCAGGTTCCATCGAACCCGAGCAGCGCGTCTGGCTGACTCCCGACGACGTGGCTCAGGGACGTGACACCGTGGTACAGGCCGCGCTCGATTGGATCCAGACTCAGTGAGTGACCGCGACCGCGGGCGCGCACTCCCCGATCGCCGTCGGCGCCTTGACCACCGAGCGGCCCTCTTCCCACACGCTCGGCACCTTGCTCCAGACCTGCTGCAGCAGCTCGCACCGGCTGAGGTAGAGCACACTCAGGTCCCAGACCTCGGGGTCGCCCAGCTCGCTCACCGCGTACAGCTTCTTGTCGTCGAGCAGCATGTGCTCGACCGCGCCGTGCAGCATCACGCGCTCGAGCAGGGCGCCGCTCTGCATGTCCCAGATGCTCACGTTGCCGTCGAGCTGGCCGGCGATCAGCGTGTTCATGGGGCCGACGATGAGCTTGGTGACCTCGCTGGGCAGGGTCTGGTCGAGCGCGTGGCTCGCTGCTGACAGCCCCGGCACGAGAGAGATGGTCTCGATCGCGCCGGTCTTGTGGCCGATGAGCAGCCAGCGGTCGTCGGCGGCGAGCGCGGTGACGTCGGTGCTGATCTGGCGCGAGCGATTTGCGACTTCGTTGCCTGCGCTGTCAAACCAGCGAAGTTTATCGCCGCAGGCAACGAGCAGCGTCGAGCCCTGGCGACCGAACGCGGTTGCGTTCGCGCAGAGTGACTTGATGGCGCCGGTGCTGCCGACCAGGCGCGCGCCTGCCCTGCCGTTGAAGGCGCAGGCCTGTGGAAGAGCGAACACTGCGGTCGCGTCGTCGATGGTCTTGGTCGTGACCGCGCGCTCGTGCGCATCGTCCATCACGACGAGTGAGTCGTCGGTCTGCTGGATGCAGGCGAGGCCCTCGGGCGTGGCGCGGGTCGCTGACTTGATCTGGGGG
>JAFGSX010000394.1 GCA_016934455.1 Deltaproteobacteria bacterium | reverse complement strand
GGCGCGCGCACGTGCACGATCCAGACACAGGTGAACTCCTGGCCGCCCTCGAGCGTGACGACGAGGGTGACCAGGTAGTCGCCGCTCAGGGTGAAATCGATCGAGGCCTCGCGGCTGTTCGGGTTGTGCAGCGTGTAGCTGAGCTGACCGTTCTCGGAGGTGGCCGTCGAGCCGGGCAGCGCCTGGAACATCCTGTCGCAGGGAGTGCCGACCACGCTCCAGTGCCAGCCGATGGCGTTGTTGCCGGTGAAGAAGTCGCCGCCGCGCAACTGGTAGTTGGCAAAGGGGCGGCCGTCGGGCGTGCGCGGATCGCCCGGCGCCGGGCAGGTGCCCTGCGGGTTGACGCAGCCCTCGACCTCGTCGGTGCAGCCGTTGCAGTCGTTGTCAAGCTCGTCGCAGACCTCGCCGCGAGGAGAAATGCCGCCCGTGCAGTCGCCCCAGGCGCCGCCTTCCTCGCCCTGCATCACGCAGAGCTGCTGGCCGTCGGCACAGGCGCCGACGTTGCGGCGGCCGGGAGGTCCCAGAAAGCAGCGCTGCACGTCGCCCGGCGTGCACGGGCACCCCTCGTCGACGTTGCCGTCGCAGTCGTTGTCGAGCTCGTCGCACAGGCTGCTCGATCCCTCGACCGTCTCGGCCTGGCAGCCGGGAGGCACCTGGGAATTCGGCGGGCAGATCTCGTCGACGATCGCGCCGCCGTCGCAGGTGTAGACGCCGCTGTAGTTGTCGCCGCCGCCGCCATCGCGGCCGACGGTTCCGGTGTCTTGCCCGCCGCCGCCGTCCTGGTCGCTGCCGCCGTCGGGGCCGCCGCCGCTGCCATCTGCGGTGCTGTTGGCCGGTGGACAGCCGCAGCCGCCGATCGGCGAGACCGCCGCCAGGCACAGCGGCAGCAGCCAGGAGCCGATTCGATACCAAGTCGAACGCCTCGTCATCGCCATGCTCCCGCGGACGTCGGCGTCCGCTGCTGGTGGCGCCGTCATTCCAGAGCGCTGCCGGATCCATCGCCGCCGGCTGCTTCTGACCGGAGCGCCTGCGCAAGTTGGCGCCGCATTACCACCCACCAGGGAATCACGACCAGCGGATAGAGCAGGAGCGAGAGCGCGACGACGAGGGAGTCCGGCACCCGCGGAGCGGCGGTGCCCGAGCCGAAGATCGCCAGCTCGAGCGCAGCGAGCACCGCGGTGTTGATGAGCGCGATCGCGAGTGTCAACAGGACCATGCTTCGGATCACCGGCACCTGCCGGGGCCAGGGCAATGCCATGAACTGCTGGTGGTGCGGCATGCCGTACCGGTAGAGCCGCAGTCGGGGCAGCAGCAGCGCCAGCGCGATCAGGATCAAGCCCGTCAGCAGGGCGCACGCCGGCAGCGGCAGCCACTGCGCGGGGTCGGCGCTGATCCAGCGATCGGCGTCGCCGACGGTGCGGTAGTGGACCGGGATCCGCTCGGGCGCTCGCGCGAGACTCACCCCGACGTACGCCAGCAGCGCCGTCAGCAGCGCCGCGTTGGCGATCACCAGCGCCTTGACGCTGAGATCGTGGACGACAATCGGATCGGGCCCGGTCTTCACAATGATGTCTATAGCACAGGGAGCGAGCCGAGGGGCAGCATTGCCGGGGGCCGTCGGGGCCGATAGATTTAGTTCATGCGCTGGCGCTTTGGGCTCGCGATCGTGGCCGCAATCGCGCTCGTCATCGGGCTGCTGTTCTGGCGGTGGCCGCGGCCTGATCCCGCCACCGGGACCGCGGCGGTCGCCCCCGACGTCGGGCACGCGGTCGAGGAGGTGGCCGGCGAGCAGGCGGCGCCGGTCGCGGAAGCCCCCGCCGCGGCCGCTCCGTTGCCGTTTGCGCTGGCGCGCAGCGAGCGCGACCCGGAGTCGGGCAATGGCCGGCTGGAGGGATTCGTCGTCTCGCGCGGCTCCGGGCACGGGATCGCGGGCGCCGAGCTGACCTTTTTGCATCAGGCTGCGACCCACAGCGTCACCTCGCAGCGCGACGGCCGGTTTCGATTCGACCCGCCCGAGCCCGGGGGCTACGAGGTGGTAGAGGTGGTGGCCGACGGCTTTCTGCCTTTCGCTCCGCAGTGGGGCCAGAGCCCCTTGCAGTTCGTGGCCCGGTCAGGGGTGCGCATCCGCGACGTGGTGGTCCATCTGACCCCGACCGTCGAGTACCGGGGTACCGTGATCGATCCGCAGGAGCGGCCGGTGGCCGGGGCCGCGGTGCAGGTGCGGATCGGCCGTCCTCGCGACGACGCGCTGGCCGAGGTTTTTCCGCCCACGACCTCGGACGCCGAGGGCCGCTTTCGCATCGCCGCGCCGGACGGCGCGCTGGTCGAGGCCAGCCACCCGGATTTTACACCGGGCCGAGCGCGCATCGACTTCGCCGCGCAGGTCAGCCATCGCGTCGTGGTCAAGCTGCGACCCGCGGCCGACGCGGGGGCAGCGAGCGGTTTCATCGCCGGCCGGGTGCTGCTCGGCGACCGGCCGCTCGAGGGAGCGCTGGTCACCGCCTACTACGTCGACAAGGTCGGTCTGACCGGCCCCGACCTGTCGCTCGCCCTGAGCGCGATCAGCGATCAGGGCGGTCGCTTCGTCGTCGACCACCTCGATCCGGGGCGCCATTACGTCGAGGCCACCTATCCAGGCCTGTTCCCGGCGGCCGCGCCCAATGTTGCGACCGGGACCGGCGACCTGGTCCTGCGCCTGGCGACCGGCGCCTCGCTGACCGGCACGGTCACCGACGCCGGGGACGCCGCGCCGGTGGCGGCCTTCACCGTGCTGTGGGCGCCCGAGTTCGGCTCGCTGCGGAGCGGCCCCGAACGGGCGCAGGCGGTGTTCGACGGCGACGGACGCTACGAGGTGCGGGGGCTGGCGGCCGGGCCGTACTCGGTGCGGGTCGCCGCGCGCGGTTTTGCCACCAGCCCGCGCCGGTCGGTGACCGTCCAGGCCATGGCCGACCAGCCGGCGGTGGCTGACTTCGCGCTCGAGCGCGGCAGCCGGGTCTTCGGCCAGGTCGTCGACGAGCGGTCGCGGCAGCCGATCGCCGGCGCCCGGGTCACGGTCGAGGACCGGCCGTCGGCCGAGGCGAGCGTGCAGCCGACCGGTACCAGCACGCTGACCGGCGCCGACGGTCGGTTCGAGCTGCGCGGCCTGGCCACCGGGCCGCAGTCGCTGCTGGCGGCGGCCTCCGGCCACCACGGCCGCCTGTTCTCCGGGCTGCGCGTCGGAGCCGGCGACGAGATCGGCCCGCTGACCATCGAGCTGGCACCGCTGGACGAGGGCGAGGAGCCGCAGCTCGAGCTGACCGGCATCGGCGCCCAGTTGGCGCTGCGCGACGGCGTGTTCGTGATCGCGCGCGTGCTGGCGGGCGGTGGCGCCGAGGAGGCCGGGCTGGTGCCTGGTGACCGCATCGTCGCCATCGAGGGGAGGCCGGCCGGTGAGTTTCAGTTCATCGAGGCGATCGAGACCATCCGCGGCCCCGAGAACAGCTCGGTCGCGCTCACCGTCCAGAAGGCGGCGGGCAACGCCACCGTCGAGATCCGCGTCTACCGGCGCAGAATACGCAGCTAGGCCAACCTGAAGCTGGCTACAAATGGGATCATGGTCGCCAGGCGAAAGTGCAGCACCGAGCGCGACACCAGTTGGCCGTTCTTCGCGTCGACCAGCGTGCCGAAGCAGGTGGTGTGCGACACCGGCAGGTTCCACGGCCAGATGTTGACCTTTTCACCGACATAGCGGTAGCGGGTGCCGTTGGCCTCGAACTCGAAGCAGTAGCGGATCGCCTGCTCTGACAAGTACTTGAGCTCGAAGGTGCCCTGGCACGGCGCCTCGCGGCACAGGAAATCGATCGAGACCGTGCCCTCGAGGTCGGCCTTGCCGAAATCGTCGCTCAGCGGGCTGGCAAAAGCGGCCAGATGGCGGTGGCCCCAGGTGACGCGGAATCGCATCGGCAGTTGCCCCGCCGGCCCGCAGCCCGGCTCGAAGGTGTGGTGGCCGCTCATCACCTCGTCGATGCGAAACCCGATGCGGCGCTCGCGCGCCATCTCGATCAGCTCCTTGAGACGCTGCATGTCATGAGCTCCGTCGTGCTGTGGCGCCGCGCTGCGGTCTTGTGCCGAGCACGAAGTTGGTGGTGGCGGCGATGATGCCCGGCGCGAACGGGACGGCCTGGGCGTAAAACGCCAGATCGTTGAGCAGGCTGACGGTCTCGATCTTGCGGCGGCGCTCGACGGCGCGGAAGATGATACGGGCCACCCGCTCCGGCTTCATCGAGTAGTAGGGCACCAGCTTCATCGACAGCCGTGCGGCCCAGGTCTCGCCGACGATGTTCTTGTAAAAGGGCGTGTTGACCATGAAAGGGTAGACCGTGGTGACCCGGATGCCGTGCTTGCGCACCTCGTAGTACAGGATCTCCGAGAAGACGCCGAGCGCGGCCTTGATCGCGGCGTAGGCGCCCCAGGTCGGCAGCCTGAAGAAGGCCTGTCCCGACGAGACATTGACGATCTGGCCCGAGCCGCGCTGCTGCATGTGCGGCAGAAAGGCGTACACGTGGTAGATCGGCCCCCACAGATTGACGTCGATCAGCTTGCGCCAGGTCTTGAGCGAGGTGCCGGTCAGCTCACCGGTGTAACCGACGCCGGCGTTGTTGACCAGGATGTCGACGCCGCCGACCTCGGCCAGCACGCTGCGCGCCATCTCCTGCACCTGATTCTGCTTCGAGACGTCGTAGGCGCACGTGTGCACCTGCACGCCGTGGCCGCGTATCTCGCTCGCCGTCCGCTCCAGCGCCGGCTGGTCGATGTCGGTGAGGATCAGATCGTATCCGGCCCGCGCGAACTCGGCCGCCGTGCAGCGCCCGATGCCGCTCGCCGCGCCGGTGATGAGCACTTTCTTGCCGCGCGATTTTGGCATACAACACCTCCCAGGTAGCTGCTGCGCAGAATTAGCACAATCGCCCCGGCGCGCCAATTGGTTAACGCGGCGCGTCAAGACAGGCTCGGGGAGGCTGACGGGGAGGAGTCGATGTTGGTCGGACTGCTGCTGTTCGGGTTGACCGCGCTGCCAGGCCACAGCGATCTCGATTCGCTGGACCGCGAGATCGCCGCGCTCGAAGGCCAGCGCGCGCAGCTCGGGACCTTTGCCGACAACGCCAGGCGCGATCAGGTCGATCGCAAGATCGCGCTGCTGCGGCGGACGCGCAGTCGCGCCGCTGCGATCGTCCAGCGCCGGGTCGATGCCTGCGTCGCCACCTGGCACCGGGGCATGCCGCCGGCGAACCGCGGCGCGCCGCCGCCCGGAGCGCCGCCGCCGGGAGCGCCGCCGCCGGGATCGCCGCCGCCGGGATCGCCGACCGTTTTGCCCTCCCGGCAGGCGCAGATGATCCAAGCCGAGTGCATTCGCCAGGCGCAGTCCGTGGTGCCGCGGGTGCTGCGCGCGGAGGAGATCCGCGATCGGCTCAAGTACGAGGACTGGACCATGGACAACGCCGACGAGCGGCGTGGCCTAGAGCGCGAGCTCGAGGCGCTGGAGGCAGGTCTGCTGTGACCGGCGCCGGTCGGCGACGGATCGAGGAGCGGCGATGGATTTTTTGGGAGCTCTCTTGCTGGTCCTGGTCGGCGTGTTGGCGGCGCCCAACATCGTGCTCACGCGCAAGCCCGAATGGCGCGACTGGCTCGACAAGCTCGCGCCCTACCAGGGTGCTCTGGGCGTGGTCGCGATCGCCGGCGGTCTCCTGATGCTGCTGCGCTGGCTGCTGCACCTGCGCGCGCTGTTGAGCCAGACCGTCTACTGGTTGAGCTTTCTGGCGGTGGCGCTGTCGCTGCTGGTGCTGGGGTTGCTGCTCGGCCTCAACGTGCTCAAGCAGCTCTTCAGGCAGCCGCAGACGGTCGAGAAGCTGGAGCGGCTCACCGAGCGGCTGGCCCCCAAGCAGGGTTCCCTTGGCCTGGCGGGGGTCGTCGTCGGCATCTGGATGGCCCTGCTCTCGATCCTCTACTAGGAACCGCCCGTGCCGTCGCCAGCGGTCTGCGAGCGCTTCGGACGGTATCGGCTGCTGCATCGCTTTGCCGTCGGCGGAATGGCCGAGATCTTCCTGGCGCGAGCGTCCGGCAGCCGCGATCCGGAGCAGCTTCTGGTGATCAAGCGCATGCGCGCGGAGCTGGCGAAAGACCAGGTCTTCATCGACATGTTCGTCGACGAGCAGAGCGCCATCTCGCGGCTCGACCACCCGAACATCGTGCGCGTGCTCGACTGCGGCGAGATCGACGGCCGCTATTTCCTGGCGCTGGAGCACATCTGGGGCGAGTCGCTGACGACGCTGGTCGGTCTCTGCGCCAAGGCGATGATGCGGTTCCCTCTGCGCGCGGCGCTGCACATCGGCGTGGCGGTCGCCAGCGCGCTGCACCACGCGCACTCGCAGGTCGGGGTCGACGGCCGGCCAGCTCCCGTCGTCCACCGCGACGTCACCCTGGGCAATGTCATGATCTCCTACCAGGGCGCGATCAAGGTGCTCGATTTCGGCCTGGCCAAGTTCGCCGACCGGCAGGCGCACACCAGCATCGGCCAGATCAAGGGCACGCTGGCCTATCTGGCGCCCGAGCAGGTGACCGGTGACGAGGCGGTGCCGGCCACGGACGTCTACCAGCTCGGGGTCCTGCTCTACAAGACGCTGGTCGGCCGCGAGCCGGTGACCGGCCCCAACGAGATGGCGGTCATGAAGTCCATCGTGAGCGGCGATCTCACCCGGCCGTCGGCCGTGGTGCCGGGTTTCCCGCCGCGCCTGGAGCAGATCCTGCTCAAGGCGATGGCGCGCCAGCCGATCGCGCGTTTTGCCGACGCCGGCGAGCTCGCGGTTGCGCTGTCCGAGCTGGCGCCGGCAGAGCCCGATGCCGGCGAGCGGCTGGCCCGCATGGTCAAGCGCATCAGCGGCGATCGCTACCAGCAACAGCAGGCGTTTGTGCGGGCGCTGCTCGCGGGAGCGCAGGCCGACGAGCCTGCCGGCGTGCTCTGGCGCGGCCAGCCGGAGCTGGCCGAACCCAAGACGATCGAGGTCGAGCTCTCCTCGATCATCGGCGTCGAGGAGCTGCGCGCCGAGCTCGCGCCCGACGACCCGCGCTCGCTCATCGCCGAGTTCGGCGGCACCTGGCTGGCGCGATCCGAGGCGGCGGTGTTCGGCAGGCGGGCACCGACCCTGGTGGACGAGAACGCGGGCGGATTCGAACCGGCGCTCGTCTCGGATGTCTTCAGGTCGCTCCCGCACAACACCTCCGAGACCAGCGCCCCGGAGGCCCAGGACGATCGCGCCTCGACCCAGGTCGGAGGGCCGGCTCTGCCACAGGTCGATCTTCCGGCAGAGCCGACGGGCGCCAGCGTATTCGAGGACAGGAGCGGGACCTTCGCCGAGATGCCCCCGCCCGATCCGGCGGCGCCGACCAAGGTCACGCTGCAGCCGATCGAGATCGGCGCGGCGGAGAGCGCATTGGATTCGATCCCGACCTCGCCGGATGCCAATCCGGACAACGTGCCGACCCGCGTCTCGACGCCGCCGACGGACGACGAGGAGGACTTCGATTCCGGGCCGACCGTGACCATGAAGCCGCGTTTCGACGCCCCCACGCTCGAGACGAAAAAGCCTTTGCCCGCAGCCTTGCGCCAACCGGAACCGGCCGACGAGGCAGAGCTCGGATACGATCTCGAAGTCACCGAGGATCGCAAGCGCTAGGGGCTGCGTCGGTCGACGCCGAGCTCGAGCTGCTCGAGCTGGCGCGCGATGCCGTACCAGCGCTGCACCGAGTTCTCGAGCAGGTAGTAGTGAAATACATACGGCACCAGCAGCGCCAGCAGCAGCAGCAGCAGCGCGCCGGTGGCGATGCCCGGCTGCAGCAGGCAGACGCCAAAGGCGGCCAGCGTGAACACGGCAAACGCCAACGTCACCAGCAGGTGGGCAAAGCGCTCCGCCTGCAGGTATCCGATCTGTCGCTCGTGGTAGGCGCGCAGTGCCTCGCTGCCGCCGTTGCTGCGCAGCACCTGCTCGATCCGTTGCTCGTGCTGAAGGATGAACTGTTTCATGGCGCTCCCTCGGTCGCGATCGCCGGAGGCGATGCCCTGACTCTCACGACAATCGAGGCCGTTGCGCAAGTGTCCGGCTTGCCAGCACGCGGTTTTTCGAGAAGAGTACACGCGCAGACCGAGGGAGGCGCAGATGCCAGAACCGATCATCGACAGCGAGCTGCCGGTTCCGCCCGAACCGTCGACCGGGCCGGCACCGCAGCCGACCCAGCAACCGCTGCTCGAAGACGACGATGACGACGGCGCCCCGCCGGTCCGCTTTGGCGGCGGCATCTCCGAGCTGCGGCCCTGGCTGCTGGTGGTGGCCGGCGGTGCGCTGCTCGGCCTGCTGTTCGCGGCCTTCTCGACCAGCGACTTCGTCAAGCACCTGGACCGGCAGATCCACTCGATCCACTGCTCGGTGGTGCCGGGCGCGGGCCTCGAGATCGGAGAGAGCGGCTGCCGCGCTGCTCTGATGAGCCCCTACAGCTCGCTCTTCCGGCAGAGCCTGTGGGGCGGTATTCCGATCGCGCTGCTGGCGCTGGCCGTCTTTGCCTACCTGATGTTCTGCGCCATCGAGTTCGCGCTGCGGCCCAAGCTCAGCAAGACGGATACGCGCTATCTGGTGGCGGCCGCGCTGCTGCCCGTCGTCACCAGCGTCTTCTACGGCATCGTCTCGATCGTCGCGGTGGGCGAGTTCTGCGACAACTGCGTCGGCATCTACTTCTCCTCGGCGCTGGCTCTGTTCGGCGCCGTCGTCGCCCACGTCAAGGCGCGCCGCGCCGACCAGCCTGGCCTGTGGCACAACGCCTATGCGCTCTGGTTCGGCGAGGGCGTCGCCTACGTCGCCGTGCTCACGTTCATCTACTTTTTGCTGGCGCCGCTCAACGACAAGAGCGTGCGCGGCTGCGGCACGCTGGTCAGGAGCGACGATCCCAACCAGGTGATGTTCGCGCTGGGCGGGGTGGCCCGGGGCGCACCGGCCATCACCGTCATCGACCCGCTGTGCAGCGCCTGCACCGGCTTCGAGGCGCGCATCAGGAGCAGCGGTCTGCTCGACCGTATCAACATGCGCGGGGTGCTGATGCCGCTCGACTCGACCTGCAACTGGATGGTCAAGGAGTCGCTGCACCCGGGCGCCTGCGCGGTGAGCGAGGCGATCCTGTGCGATCGCGATCGCGGGGCCGAGATAATGGACTACGCCCTGGCCCACCGCAACGAGCTGATCGACCTGGCCAAGAGCGACGAGAAGAAGCTGCGGCAGCGCCTGGTGGAGCAGTTCCCGGCGATCAAGGGCTGTCTGGGCACGCCCGGGATCAAAAACAAGGTCAACAAGAGCCTGCGCTGGACCGTGGCCAACGCGCTGCCGGTGCTGACGCCGCAGCTCTTCATCGGTGACCGGCGCCTGTGCGACGAGGACACCGACCTGGGGTTGGAGTACACGATGGCCGCCATGCTCGCCGCGGGCCCGGGCGCAGCCGGGAGGAGGTGACCATGCCGGCGTCGACCCGCCACCTGCTGCTCGCGCTAGCGTTCCTGGTGGTGCCCGCGATCCTGGTCGCGGTCTGGCTGCGCGGTGCCGCATCCAGCCTCAACATCGCGCCCGAGGCCGCGGCCGACGTGGCCATCGCCAGCGCCAGCGAGGAGGGTTACTGCTCGCAGTCGCTCAAGCAGATCCTGCGCCGGGTCGCCAGCGCCTGCGGCCTGGTGCAGGGACAGGCGCGAGGCTGCAAGCCGGCCGATGCGAGGTCGGTGGTGGCGCTGGCCGGCAAAGACTTCAATGCCATCTTCGAGCCGCTGGCCGACCGGGCGCGCATCATCCAGTTCGACGTCGACGCGACCGCTCTGGACGACGGGGCCAGGCGGCTGGTCGAGCAGACGTGGAGCGATCAGCGCGGCGCCAGCTTTTTCTTCGTGGTGGCGCGCGCCAGCACCGACGGCGATCCCGAGTACAACCGCGATCTCTCCGACAGGCGCGCACACGCCGTGCTCGAACATCTGGAGCAGACCTTCAAGGATCCGGACCTGCGCAAGGAGGTGGGGCTGATGTGGCTGGGCGCCGACTTCGCGCAGTTGCCCGAGGAGTTCTGTACGTGGCAGCGCAGCCGGGAGGGCGAGTGCACGGTCAAGGACATCAACCGGAGCGCATTTGTGGCATGGATAGACTGCGCCATCTGACGATCGCCGTCGCCCTGCTGGCGCTGGTGGGCTGCGACGACAGGAGCGTGCCGCAGACCGCGGCGCGCCGCTTCGACGGCGTCAAGACCGACAACGCGGCCAGCGCCTACCGGACCTTCTGCGAGCGCGGTTACCCCGGCGGGCCCGGCCAGGGCCACCTGCTGCCCGCCATGCCGGAGCGGCCGCTGCCCGGGGCCGGCGCGGTGCCGGCCGCCAGACCGGGCGCCTGGCGCTGGATAAATTTCTGGGCGACCTGGTGCACGCCCTGCATCGCGGAGATCCCGTTGCTCGGCCGCTGGAGCGAGTCGCTCGCCAGGGACGGCCTCGCGGTCGGGCTCGAGCTCTGGAGCGTCGACGACGATCAGGCCGCTCTCGCGGCCTGGCTCAAGCGGCCGGCGCCCGGTCGCGTGCGCTGGCTCAAGAGCTTCGACGACCTGGCCCCGCTGCTCGAGGGGCTGGGCGTGGCGCGCGCCTCGGCGCTGCCGGTCCACGTCCTGGTCGATCCGAGAGGCGCCGTGCGCTGCGTGCGGGTCGGCGCCGTGCACGACGAGGATTACGGCGCGATCAAGGCCATCCTGGTCAGCGGCTGACGCACGCTCTACAATTGGCGGGATGCTCGACCACACCTTTCGACTGGTGCCGGGGATCGGCGGCAAGATCGAACGCCGGCTGTGGGACGCCGGCATCGGCACCTGGGACCGCCTGCTGGCCGCTGCCGATCCACCGCTGGCGCTGGCGACGCTGGCGCTGGCGCGCGATCGGCTGGCAGAGGCGCGCGCGCGACTGGCCGCGGGAGACGCCGAGTGGTTCGCGCGGCTGCTCGCGACCGATGAGCAGTGGCGGCTGTTCTACGCCTTTGGCGACGCCGTCGGCTATCTCGACATCGAGACCACCGGCATCGGCGGCGGCGCCGATCACATCACCGCCATCGCGCTCTACGACGGCAGCCAGGTGCGCACCTTCGTGCACGGGATCAACCTGCACGAGTTCGAGCAGGCGGTGGCCGGCTGCAAGCTGATCGTCACCTTCAACGGCAAGTGCTTCGACGTGCCGATCATCGAGCGCGAGCTGCGGATCGAGCTGCCGCGCGCGCACATCGATCTGCGCTACCTGCTGCGCAGCCTGGGCTACCAGGGCGGGCTCAAGCGGATCGAGAAGCGGTTCGACATCGGCCGCGATGAGCTGGACGGCGTCGACGGCTACTTCGCGGTGCTGCTCTGGTGGGAGTACCGAAACGGCGGCAACCCAGCCGCGCTCGAGACTTTGCTCGCCTACAACGCGGCCGATGTGATCGGGCTCGAGACGCTGCTGGTCCACGCCTGCAACCAGAAACTCAAGCGGACGCCGTTTTTTGCCGAGCTGGTGCAACCTCTGCCACGGCCGCCGGCCAATCCGCATCGGGCCGACGCCGGCCTGATCGCGGCGCTCCGGCAGCGGCACTTTCCGGTAGCCGGTGCGGGGTGAGGACGTGACGCGTCGGTGGTGGATCGCCGTGCTCGCCTTCGCCGCCGCCGCGGCGATCGTCTGGGGCGCCTGGCCTTCGCCACCGCCGGTGTCGGTGCCCGCCGTCGACGCCGCTGTCGACTCCGCGGCCGGCGGCGCTGTGGACGCCGGGGTCGAGGCGGGCGCGCTGTCGCTCGCGGTCGTCGAGCGCCCGCTGACCGAGGCCGAGCAGCGGGTCGAGCTGGCGTTCAACCCGGCCTGGATCGGCGCCCCCTGCCGGCATGACCTGGACTGCCCGTTCGCCGAGGGTTTTTGCATGCTGCCCGAGGAGGGGTTTCCGCGCGGCCAGTGCTCGCGACCGTGTCGCAAGTTCTGCCCTGACCGCGCCGGCGACAGCTTTACGACCACCTTCTGCATGGAGGACCCGAGCTACATCGGCAGGGGCACCTGCGCGCCGCTGTGCGACCTGCGGCTTTCGCCGACCGGTTGCCGGCCGGGGTACGTCTGCAGCACGGTGCAGCGACTGCGCGAGAACATGACCAAGCTGGTCTGCCTGCCGGACCTGGGCACGCCGCCGCCGCCGACCGAGTGCACGCGCCAGCTCGACCGGCTGGCGGTGCGCTACACCCGGCCCGACCTGGCCGACGCGCTGGCCACCGGCGCCGGTCCCGACGACCTGCCGCCGCTGCGCGACCTGTGCCAGATCGATACCCCGGTGCTGCTGGCGTCTCCGCTGCGCGGCGTCGAGTACCGGTTCGAGCGCCGGCCGCGGCCCGAGCCGGTGCTGGTGGCGTGCGAGATGGCGCTGGCGCTGGTGCAGTTCTCGGAGCTGCTGGTGCAGCTCGGCATCGCGGAGGTGGAGCACGCCGGCACCTACAACTGCCGCGGCGTGGCCGGCACCCGCTCGCTCAGCGGCCACGGCAATGCGCTGGCCATCGACGTGGTGGCGTTGCGGCGCGCCGGCGGGGGCAGGGTATCCGTCGAGGATCACTGGAGCGGTGGCACGGCCGAGCAGCAGCGGCTGCTGCGCCAGGTGGTCGAGCGCAGCCGCGACGAGCGCATCTTCACCCTGATCCTGACACCCGACAGCAACCAGGCGCACGCCGATCACCTGCACCTCGAGGTCAAGTAGGCGGTGTCGGAGGCCTACGCGGGGTAGAAGGAGCGGCCACCGCGGGCGGCCTCGACCAGCGCCGGCGCCGGCTCGAAGCGCAGGCCGAAGCGGTCGCGCAGGCGCAGCAGCTCGTCGACCAAGCGGCCAGCGCCCATCCCGTCGGTGTAGCGGAAGGGACCGCCCAGGAAGGGCGGGAACGCCAGTCCGTAGATGGCGCCGATGTCGCCGTCGCGCGGACACTGCAGGATGCCCTCTCCCAGACAGTGCATGGCCTCGTTGACCATCTGCAGCACCAGCCGGCGCTGCACCTCGGCCGGATTGACGCGGGCCCGGCGCCGGCCGCCGGGAAGCAGATCGTAGACGGTGACGTCGACCCGGCGATCGCCCTTTTTCCCGTCGTAGAGATAGAATCCACGCCGGTTCTTGTGACCCTGCCGGTTGTCGGCGACCAGCGCGGGCAGGAGCGGCGCGTGTCGCAACCGTTCGCCGTAGGCCCCCATCATGACGTGCGAGACCTTCTCTGCCACGTCGATGCCAACCTCGTCGAGCAGGGTGATCGGGCCGACCGGGAATCCGAAGTCGCAGAGCGCCTCGTCGACAGCATCGATCGGCGCGCCCTCTGCCAGCACATGGGTCGCCTCGCTGATGTAGGGTGCCAGGATGCGGCTGGTGTAGAAGCCGACGCCGTCGCGCACCACGATGGTGTGCTTGCCCAGTCGCTTGCCCAGCGCGACCGCGGTCACCAGCGCCTGGTCGCAGGTCTGCGGCTGCCGGATCACCTCGAGCAGCGGCATCTTGGGCACCGGCGAGAAGAAGTGCATGCCCAGCACGTTGTGCGGCCGGCGGCAGGCGGCCGCGAGCTTTGCGATCGGCAGTGACGAGGTGTTGGAGGCCAGCACGCAGCTCTCGCCCACGCGCTCCTCCGCCTGCGCCAGCAGGGCGCTCTTGAGCGCCAGCTCCTCGAACACCGCCTCGATCACCAGATCGCACCGCGCCAGACCGGCGAGGTCGCCGCTGGCCGAGACCCGCGCCGCGATCTGCGCCGCGCCTCGCGCGTCGAGCTGGCCGCGCTTGATGCGCCGGCGCAGCGTCGACCAGACGCGCTGCACGGCCAGGCCGCACTGCTCGGCGTCGCGCTCCTTGATGCGCACCGAGATGCCGCGCCCGGCGGCGACGCCGGCGATGCCCGCGCCCATCAGGCCGCCCCCCAGCACCGCCAGCCGCTCGACCGGCCGCGCCCGCAGCTTCGGGTCGTGGCTGCCGGTCTCCTTCTTGAGGGCCTGCGTCGCCTGAAACAGCTCGACCAGGCGCCGGCTGACCGGCGACACCAGCAGCTCGGCAAACTGCTCGCTCTCCACCTGCAGGCCGTGCTCGAGGCCGCGCGCCAGGCCGGCCTCGACCGCGCGCAGGGCCGCATACGGCGCCGGATAGCGGTCGCCGCTGCGCTGCCGCACCGCGGCCGCGCCGCGGTTGAGCAACACGCGGCGGCCGAGCGGATTGCCGCCGAGCAGCAGCTCGGCGTACTTGGCGCTGCGGGTCCAGCGCCGCAGGTTCGCCAGCTCGCGATCGAGCAGCGCGTGCCAGTCGCGCGGCCCGTGGCTCGCCGCCAGCAGCCGGGCGCGGGCCGCGGCCGCGTTCTCCAGGTTGGCCAGCTCGACCACCTCGTCGACGAGACCGAGCTTGCGCGCCGCCACCGGGCGCACGGAACTGCCGGTCAGGATCAGGTCGAGCGCCGCCTGGACCCCGATCAGCCGCGGCAGGCGCTGGGTGCCGCCGGCGCCCGGGATCAGCCCCAGCTTGACCTCGGGTAATCCCAGGGCCGTGGCCGGGGCGTCGCTGCAGACGCGGCCGTGGCAGGCAAGCGCCAGCTCGAGGCCGCCGCCCAGGCACGGGCCGTGGATGGCGGCGACCACCGGCTTGGTGGCCTCGGCCAGCCGGTCGAGGAGCTGCTGGGCGCGGCGACTGATCTCCTCTGCCTGCTGCCGGCTCTGGAGCCGCGACAGGCGGTCGATGTCGGCGCCGACGACAAAGCTGTCGCGCTTGCCGCTCGCGATCACCGCGCCGCAGCATGCGTCGTCGGCCTCGAGGGCGCCGATCAGCTCGGTCAGCTCACCGCCCAGCTCTGCCGTCAGGGTGTTGACGCTCCTGTCCGCGGCGTCGACGACGACGAAGGCCACCCCGCGGTCGATGTTGCGCAGCGCGATCGATGTCGCCATGCCGGCCTCCTACGCTGCCTCGATCGAGATGGCGGCAGCCATGCCGCCGGCAGCGCATTGCGCCACCAGCCCGCGCTGCTGGCCGCGGCGCCGCAGCTCGTTGACCATGGTGATGATCTGGCGGCCGGCGGTGGCGGCGAAGGGATGGCCGATCGCGATCGAGCCGCCCATGACGTTGAAGCGGTCCAGGTCGACACGGCCGAGAGCTGCGCTTCGCCCCAGGTGCTGCTCGGCAAAGGTGCGCGACTCGATCGCCTTCAGGCACGACAGCACCTGCGCCGCGAATGCCTCGTGCAGGTCGATGAGGTCAAAATCGCGCAGCGCCAGCCCGCTGCGGTCGAGCAGCCGGGAGATCGCGAACAGCGGGCCGATCAGAAGCTGCCACTGCGGGTCGACCGCGGCAAAGGCGTGCGGCCCGACGAAGCCCAGGGGGTGCAGGCCGAGCTCGCGCGCCCGCTCGGCGGCCATCAGCAGCAGCGCGGAGGCGCCGTCGGTGAGCGGGCACGAGTTGCCGGCGGTGACAGTGCCGTGGTTGCGGTCGAACACCGGCCTCAGCTTCTGCAGCGCCTCGAGCGTGGCGTCGGCGCGGATACCGTTGTCGCGAGTCACCGCCGCGCCCGAGTCCGGCAAGAAGACGGGCGTGACCTCGGCGCCGATGCGGCCGTCGGCCACCGCGGCCGCCGCAAGCTGGTGGCTGCGCAGCGCAAACTGATCCTGCGCCAGGCGCGAGATCGCGTTCTGCTTGGCCATCGCGTCTGCGTGCTGGCCCATGGTCTTGCCGGTCGACGGCTCGCTCGGAGCGGGCGGCACCGGCAGCAGATCCCTGGGCTTTAGCTTGCCAAACAGCTTGAGCTTGTCGGCCAGCGACCGGGCCTTGCTGGCCGCCACCACCGCGGCCGCGAAGCGCCGCGAGTACTGGATCGGCACGTCGCTCAGGCAGTCGACTCCGCCGACGACGGCGACGTCGATCTGGCCGAGCGCGATCGCGTTGGCCGCGTTGGCCGTGGCCTCGGTGCCAGAGGCGCAGGCGCGCATCACGGTGGCGCCGTGGATGGTGCGCGGCAGGTCGCCGGACAGCACGACCTCGCGCGCCACGTTGGGCGCGGCGATGGTCGGCACCACGTTGCCAAACACGATGCTGTCGATCAGGCGCGGATCGATCTCGGATCTCGTCACCAGCTCTCCGATCAGCGCGCCGGCAAGCTGCTGTGCGGTGAGGCTCGAGAGATCGGTTCCGGCCTTGCAGAAGGGTGTGCGCAGGCCGGCGACGATCGCCACCCGGCGTCCATTCGCGTGCGTGGTCATGCCTTCTCCTCGACCCGGATGCGCCCAGCAGACAGCAGAAGCCCTCGGGCTGCAATGGCCGCGCATAACCGCGCGCTCGGATTTTGGCGCGCCGCGGCATCGGTCGGCTGCCGGATGCCATGTCCCGGGGGATGTGAATTGGTTGGTGCTGGGGATCTAACGGCGAGGTTGTCGTCCATGCGGGCATGGCTATGGGTGTTGCCGGCGGCGCTGGCTGGTTGCGATTGGCTGGTGGTCGACACCGGCGACGGCGGCGCCGACTTCGACGTGGTCTCTGCGGGAGACGCGGCCGGAGTCGACGCGAGTGCGGTGGATACCGCTGGCCGGTTGCTGACGGCGCTGCAGGTCGAGCCGGAGAGCCTCGCCGTTGCGCTCGGCGAGACCGCGCGGCTGAGCGTCACCGCGAGCTACGGCGACGGCACGACCGGAGACGTCACCGCGAGCTGCGGCTGGTCCTACAACCCGCCCGGTATCGTCACCGTCGCGGGCGGCGTGGTGACGCCGACCCAGCAGGGTCAGACCCAGGTGACCGCCAACCTGCACGGTATCTACAGCAACGCGGTCGCGGTCACGGTCGCCGCGGCGGCGGCGCGCGAGGCGCGCGGTGTCTGGGTGACGCGCTGGAACTACAGCTCGGCCGC
The DNA here is from genome assembly GCA_016934455.1 of Deltaproteobacteria bacterium. GTDB lineage: Bacteria > Myxococcota > JACRCW01 > JAFGSX01 > JAFGSX01 > JAFGSX01. The sequence continues at coordinate 1,240 of JAFGSX010000394.1, read as the reverse complement.
GGACGTGCGCGACGTCGTGCAGCAGCTAGCCGACCACGGCTTCAACCAGATCTATTTTCAGATCCGCGGCACGGCCGACGCCTACTACGATTCGACGATCGAGCCGTGGGCCAAGGGGCTCTCCGGCACGCTGGGCGTGGATCCGGGATGGGATCCGCTGCAGGTGGCGATCAGCGCCGCGCACTCGCACGGGCTCGAACTGCACGCCTGGCTAAACACCTTTCCGGCCTGGACCTGCGGCGCGGCGTTGCCCGAGTCGTCCGGCATCGCGCACGTGCTCGAGGCGCACCCCGAGTGGTCGGCGGTCGACAGCGGCGGCACCCCGATGCTCGGCCACTGCAGCGAGGGCTACGTCTCGCTCAGCCCGGGCATCCCGGCGGTGCAGGACCACATCGCCGCGGTGGTCGAGGACATCGTCAGCCGCTATCAGGTCGACGGCATTCACCTCGACTACATCCGTTATCCGGGCCCTTCGTACAGCCACGATGGGGTCAGCGACCAGCGCTACACCGAGGCGCACGACGCCGACGCCAGCCTGACCCGCGCCGAGTGGCAGCGGCAGCAGGTCAGCGCCACCGTGCAAAAAGCATTTGCCGAGGTCGTCGAGCACCGGCCTGCGGCCTGGCTCTCGGCCGCGGTGTGGTTCGTCTACAAGAACGAGTGGGGGTGGTCGACCTCGCAGGGCTACGTCGACTACTTCCAGGATCCGCGCACCTGGAGCGCGGGCGGCTACATCGACGCGGTGGCGCCGATGATCTATTTTCCGCTGACCGATCCGCCCGGACAAAATCTCGACTTCGGCACGATGCTCGAGGACCATGTCGCCGGCAACGCCGGACGCAACGTCTACGCCGGGATCCACGGCGACTACGACTCTTTCACCGAGATCGCCGACGAGATCGACTTCACGCGCCAGCACGGCGGCGCCGGCTTCATCGTCTTCGCCTACACCTATCTGCAGAGCCACGACTACTGGGACGAGATGCTGGCTGGCCCGCTCGCCACGCCGGCGTTGCCGCCGCTGCACGGCTGGCGCTGAATGCCGGTGGCGAGCCCTGTTGGTCTGACTGCTCGACATGCGTAGAAAACACACCCTGGGAGTGGCCACCGGCGGGCGAAACGCTACATAGCTCTCGATCGATCTTTAGGGCGCGAGGTTGCATCGATGAACCAGAAAAAGGGAGTCCGCGGCCGCTGGTTGATCGCCGGCGCCGTCTTGGCTCTCGTGTTGGCGCTCGGC
>JAFGSX010000393.1 GCA_016934455.1 Deltaproteobacteria bacterium | reverse complement strand
GGATCGCGGCCCACTGGTCGCGGCTCATCGCGCCGGTGCCCGAGTCGGTGAGCAGGTCGATGAGCACGTCGTCGGCTCGCAGCAGAAACGGGTTGTAGAAAGCGGCGGCCAGCGCGGTCTCCCGCTCGGCGCGGGTGGTCTGCCGGATCGGCTCGACCGATTTGATGCGAAACGGCTCGATGATCGTCCGAAACACCATGCCCGGCTCCCGGCTCACCCCCTTTTCAAATGCGATCGCCCTGGCCATCTCGACGCGCAGCGGATGCCCGGGTTCGATAATAATTACCCCGTGAATCGGAGATACGCCAGGCTAGACAATCCGGCAGCGCCCGGTGGCCCGGTGGTCTGGATATGGGCTCACAGCGGGTCGAGGCCGCTCTCGCCGCTCGCGGGAGCGCTCGTCGCGCCGGCCGGAGCGATCGCGTCGAGCTTCTGGTCGATGCGCTCGAAGCCGTCGTCCACTTTTTTCTCCAGCCGGTCGACCTTGCCGTCGATCTTGTCGAGCTTGCGGTCCATGATGCGCAGCAGGTCGCCGTGGTAACCGATGGCGACGCCAACCTGGATCACGTCGGTGCGCAGGTAGCTGTCGAAGCGGTTGCCGAAGAAGTTGAAGCCGCTGTTGGCCTCGATCATCGGCATCATGAAAAAGCTGTCGCCGCGCACCTCGACACCGGCGCCGAGGCCAGCGCCCACGCTGGTCACCGAGGTGTCGGTGCCGCCGGGCACCATGCGGATCTGGCCAGCGCGACCGTAGCCCCAACCGCTGATCGAGAACATGTCGGTGATGTCGAAGGTGGCGATGAGCGGCAAGGTGCCGGTCGCGCCCCAGGCCAGCAGCAGCGCGTTGAGGCCGACCGTCGGCTGCAGCGCGATCGACAGCCGGTTGTCGAACAGCCGCACCATGCGCCACTTGGTGTCGAGGTCGATGCTCAGGGTCAGCGGCGAGACATTGGCGCCCACCTCGAAGTTGTCGACCACGCCCAGGTGGTAGCTCAACACCGGAACCACGCCTGGCATGGCGAAATTCAAGCTGCTGGACGGCGTACCCTCGCTGGTCGGTGCCGAAAAACCGGTCAGCCCGACATTGGCGGTGGCGCTCAGCTCGGACTGGCCGGGGTCGAGCGTGCGCGCGGTGCGGTGGATGGCGGCCGAAGGACAGCCGGTCGCGATCGCGATCAGGGAGACCAGCGCCACGGCGGTCAACGTCGTCTGCGTGTCGGTTCTCATCGTCTCCTCCCGGCGCTTTCTCTCGCGCGCCACGCGGAGACCCTTTGCAGCCGACGTGCCGTTCTTAACTTTTTGGAATCACTAAGAAAACCAGAACAAACTGGTGTGCAAGCGCTGCACACTGTGCAGCGCACGAGCTGCGGTCACGCAAACTCGATCAGCGGCGGATCGAACCCCGCCGGCGCCTGATAGCCCATCAGCGCGAGCGCCGTGGCAGCCACGTTGGACAGCCCGCGGAACTTGAGCTCGGCCAGCCGGTACTCGCCCTTGAACTGCGGGTCCACGACGACAAAGGTGACCGGGTTGAGGGTGTGCGCGGTCTTGGCGGCGGGCCTGCCGGTCGCCTTGTTGATCTTGAAGGCCTTGGCCTTCTTGTCCCACTCGTACATCTCGTCGGCGTTGCCGTGGTCGGCGCTGACCAGCGCGATGCCGCCCAACTGCTCCACCACCGGCAGGATGCGGCCGAGCGCCTCGTCCACGGCCTCGACCGCGGTGATCGCGGCCTCGCGCACGCCGGTGTGGCCGACCATGTCGCCGTTGGCGAAGTTGACGCGCAAGAAGCGAAAGCGCTGGCCCCGCAGCTCGTCGATGAGCTGGTCGGCGATCTCCTCGGCCTTCATCCGCGGCGCGGTCTCGAACGGCACCCGGTCCGACGGCACCTCGATGTACTTCTCGTATTGCGGGTCGAACATGCCGGTGCGGTTGCCGTTCCAGAAGTAGGTGACGTGGCCGAACTTCTGGGTCTCGGCGATGGCGAGCTGCGGGATGCGGTTGCGCGCCAGGAACTCGCCAAAGGTGCGGTCGATGTCGGGCGGGTCGACCAGGAATTTTTTGGGCACCTGCAGGTCGCCGTCGTACTGCATCATGCCGGCGTAGACCACGTCGGGTCGCGGGCCGCGCTCGAACTTGTCGAACCGCTCCTCCTCGAAGGCGCGCGTGATCTCGATCGCGCGGTCACCGCGGAAGTTGAAGAAAATCACGCCATGGCCGTCCTCGATGCGGGTCAGCGGACCGCGCTCGTCGCCGACGACAAAGGGCGGCAGGTCCTGGTCGATGATGCCGGGCTTCTCCCGCCGGTAGGTCTCGATCGCCTCGCGCGCGCTCCCGAACCGGCGCCCCTCGCCGCGGACGTGGGTCCGCCAGCCGCGCTCGACGATGCGCCAGTCGGCCTGATAGCGGTCCATGGTCACGAACATGCGACCGCCGCCCGAGGCGATCTTGTAGACGCGGCCGTCGCGGCCGTCGTGCCGGGCCAGCAGCGCCTCGAGCTGGTCGACGTACTGCAGCGCGCTCTGCTCGGGCACGTCGCGGCCGTCGAGCAGCGCGTGCACGAACAGCCGCTGGACTCCCTCGTCGGCAGCGCGCTCGATCAGCGCCAGAAGCTGGTCGATGTGGCTGTGCACGTTGCCGTCCGATAGCAGGCCGATCAGATGCAGCGCGCTGCGCTTGCGGTCGACGGTGTCGACCAGCTCGCGCCAGACCTTGCCCTCGAACAGGCGGCCGCTCCGGATGGCGGCGCTCACCAGCTTGCTGCCCTGGTCGAAGACGCGGCCGGCGCCCAGCGCGTTGTGGCCCACCTCGCTGTTGCCCATGTCCTCGTCGGACGGCAGCCCGACCGCCACGCCGTGCGCCTGGAGCTGGGTGTGCAGATACTTCCGGTGGATGGCGTCGAGGGTCGGCGTCCGGGCGCACCAGACCGCATTGCCCTCGTCGTGGCGGCCGATGCCGACGCCGTCCATGACGACGACGAGCAGCGGGCCCGGACGGCCCTTGAACTTGGGGTGAGGTTGGAGGGTGAAATCGGTGTCCATGGTCGCCTCCGCGGCAGCCCTTTTAACACGCTGCGGCATGGCGAGCGACGAAAGAGCGCGGCCGCGCTTGCCGGCGGCGCATCGCCCCGCTACCTTCGGCCGTTCCCGCGAACAGGAGGACGGCATGGCAGAGATCATCCCGGGTGGCCATTTTCTGGTGCGCCCCCTCGGCGACCGCATCGTGACCCCCGAGGGTTTCAGCGACGAGCAGCGCGAGTTCATGAAGACCGCGCGCGACTTCGTCAAGAAGGAGATCGTGCCGCGCGCGGCCGCGATCGAAAAAAAGGATCTGCCGCTGCTGCGCCAGCTTCTGGCCAAGGCCGGCGAGCTGGGTTTTCTGTCCGTCGACGTGCCCGAGTCCTGCGGCGGCCTCGGGCTAGACAAGACGACGAGCATGATCCTGGCCGAGGCCATGAACGGCTCGGGCTCGTGGGCGGTCACCTTTGGCGCCCACGTCGGCATCGGCACGCTGCCGATCGTCTTCTTCGGCAACGACGCCCAGCGCGCCAAGTACCTGCCCAAGCTGGCCAGCGGCGAGTGGGTCGGCGCCTACGCGCTGACCGAGGCCGGCGCCGGCAGCGACGCCCTCGGCATCCGCTGCAAGGCCGAGCTGCGGGGCGACCGCTACCTGCTCAACGGCACCAAGCAGTGGATCACCAACGCCGGCATGGCCGACGTCTTCACGGTCTTCGCCAAGGTCGACGGCAGCAAGTTCTCGGCCTTTGTCGTCGAGCGCACCGACCCGGGCGTCAGCATCGGCCCCGAGGAGCACAAGCTCGGCCTGCGCGGCTCCTCCACCTGCGAGGTGATCCTGGAGGATGCCGAGATCCCGGCCGACCGCCTGCTCGGCCGCGTCGGCCGCGGTCACCGCATCGCCTTTGGCATCCTGTTCCTGGGCCGGCTCAAGCTGGGCATCGCCGCCATCGGCGGCGCCAAGGAGACGCTCGAGGTGGCGATCAAGTACGCCAAGGAGCGCCGCCAGTTCGACCGCGCCATCGTCGAGTTCGGCCTGATCCGCGAGAAGCTGGCGCGGGTGGCCAGCCGCCTCTACGCCTGCGAGTCGATGGGCTACCGCACCTCGGGGCTGATCGACGCCTACGTGGCCGAGCCTCCCAAGAAGCAGCGCAGCCACGAGGAGCACGTGCAGTCGGCGCTCGAGGAGTACGGCATCGAGTCGGCCATGCTCAAGGTCTACGGCTCCGAGATGCTCGACTTCGCCGTCGACGAGGCGCTGCAGGTGTTCGGCGGCTACGGCTACACCGAGCACTTCGACGTCGAGCGCTACTACCGCGACTCGCGCATCAACCGCATCTTCGAGGGCACCAACGAGATCAACCGGCTGCTGGTCTCGGGCACGCTGCTGCGGCGGGTCAAGAAGAACGAGCTGCCGCTGCCGGCGCTGGCGCAGCGGGTGGCGGCGGCGCTCGACGAACCGCAGCGGCTGCCGAGCTATGCCGCGGGCGAGGTGCTCGGCGGCGAGCGGCAGACGGTCGAGCGGCTCAAGTGGCTGGCCGCGCACCTGGCGACCGTGGCCGTCGCCAACAACAAGGACGAGCTGGACCAGCGCCAGGATCTCCTGGGCACGCTGGCCGACCTGCTGATCGACGCCTACGCCGCCGAGAGCGCGCTGCTGCGCACCATGCAACTGGTGGCGACGCACGGCGCCGACGCGGTACCGGTGGCGCGCGCCATGACCGCGGTGGTGGTCGACGAGTGCGCCGCCGCCGCCGAGCGCCAGGCCAGGCTGCTCGCCGGCTGCGTGCTCGAGGGCGCGGCGCTCGAGCGCACCTGCGGCCAGATCGAGCTGCTGCTGCGGCGGCCGCAACCGCAGTTGTTCGGGCACCTCGAGGCCATCGCGGCGCGGCTGGCCGAGGACGAGGGTTACCGGATTCCGGCCTAGCCAGGGGGCGCGCATGTTCGACCTGTTGAGCGGGGTGGTGCTGCTGGCGCTGGCCGCGACGGCCCCGACGCCGCCTGTGGTGCCGGTCTCGACCGATCCGCCATCTTCGGCCGCCTCGCAGCCGGCGCTCGACTTCAAGAGCGCCGAGCAGCAGGTCAAGGCCGCGCTGGCCGGCGTCAACCTCGCGCTCACCCGGCGCGACCTCGGCTCGACCATCCGCTATCTCGAACGCGGCCTGCTGGCCGCGCGCTCCGCCGCCCCGCTCGAGCTGAGCACGCTGACCGTGGTCGACGGCATCCCCGAGGATCTCGGCATGTACCGGGCGTCGCCCGGCGGCCAGGTGCCGGGCGAGACCATGCGGCTCTACGTCGAGGTGCGCAACTTCGGCGTGCGCGAGAGCGGCGGCAGCTACGAGATCGCGCTCAACACCGACGCCTACTTCTACTACGAGGACGGCGAGTTCTTCGCCGGCAAGAAGAACATCGGCGAGCACCGCTTCAGCGCCACCACCCGCCACGACGTCACCTTCATGGTGGTCGAGCTGCAGCTTCGCGGCCTGCCGCCGCAGCCTTACCAGATCGAGCTCGTGGTCACCGACGCCATCAGCGGCAAGGTGGGCAAGGCGCGGGTGCCGTTCGTGATCACGAAGTAGGAGCGCGCGCATGAGCACATCGGCCACCGGTGCCTCGATGCTGGCGGCAGCGGCCGCGTTCGCGGCGCTCGCCAGCGCGGGCTGCGCCGGCGCGGAGAAGCTGGCGCCCATCGACCTCGACTCGCAGACCTCCCCGGTGCCCGACGATTTCGGTCGCGAGGCGCAGCTCGAGCAGCGTTACCAGGATGTCCTGTTGCCGGAGTGGGAGTCGCCGGGCCTGTCCGGCTGGTTCTCGGGTGTGGCCGGCGTCGGCATCAGCTACTGGGTCTTTCGCAGCGCCGCCGAGAAGGGCGCGGTGGTGCTGGTCAACGGCCGCGCCGAGGCCAGCCTCAAGTACGTCGAGGTGATCCACGACCTGGTCGGGCAGGGCTACTCGGTCTACGCGTTGGACCATCGCGGGCAGGGCGCCAGTGGCCGCATGATCGAGAGCAACCCGCAGATCGGCTACGTCGAGTTCTTCAACGACTACGTCGCGGATCTGCACACCTTTGTCGAGCAGGTGGTGCGCAGCGATCCGCACCCGCACCTGTTTGCCCTTTCGCACTCTTTGGGCGGTGCCATCCTACCCCTCTACCTGCACAAGCATCCGGACGTCTTCGAGGCGGTGGTGCTGGCGAGCCCGATGATCGCCCCCAACACCGGCGCTTTTCCCGAGTTCGCGGCCACGGACATCGCGCTCGCCGGTTGCGGCTGGGGCGAGGGGCGGAGCTACGTGCCGGGGCACGGCGATTTCAATGCCGCTGCCGAGTTCGACGATCCAGGTCAAAACGTGTCGCACAGCCGGGCGCGCTGGGAGCTCAAGATGCGGCAGCTCATCGACCACCCCGAGCTGCGCCTGGGCGGGGCCAGCTACCGCTGGCTGTGCGAGGCGCTGACCACCGCCGCGCGCCTGCGCGCGCTGGGCCAGGAATCGCAGACGCGGACCCTGTTGCTGCAGGCGGGCGACGAGCAGGTGGTGCTGACAAAAGACCAGGACAACTACTGCGACGCCGCTGCCGCCTGCCAGAAGATCGGATTTGAGGGCGCTTTTCACGAGCTGCTCATGGAGAGCGACGCGACCCGCAACCGGGCGCTGACCATGGTCGTCCGCTACTTCGACCACTTCGCGCTGGACGGGGGGACGCCATGATCGGCCCGGCCATCCTCTGCGCGCACCTGCTTTGCGCCGCGACACCGGAGGCAGCGACGGCGGCGACCGCACCGGCAGACGCCGCGCCGCCAGCCACGCCGGCGAGCTTCTCCCTTCTGGTGGGGGGCCAGGCGGGGACGCCGCACGCCGTCGGTCTGCAGGTCGGTCTGCTTTCGCTGCGCCACCAGCGTCCGGTGTGGGAGGTCGGCCTGGCCTGGGAGCCCTCGGGCTATCTGCAGTCGTACAGTGCGGGAGTCGCCTACCACCCGTTCGGCAACATCCTGTTCGTGGCCGAGCGCGTGCGCTACCTGCAGCTCCACCCACCCTGGAGCCGCGGCTTCGACCCCGACTTCGACCATCAATTCGCCTTTGGGCCAGAGCTCGGCGTGCGCGGCTGGATCGGCCCCGGCCGCCGTCTGCGCGGCTCGCTCGCGCTGGGCACCTACTACATCGCGTCGGGCAACATGAACCTGCCTCTCGTCCTCACGCTCAACGCCGGACTCGCGCTCTGCGCGCTCGATTTCTGAGGCTTCTGCGCCCCTCGCCCCGGACGCCGCTGCCGCGCGACACACGCGACGCGCCAGGTCTTGACTCGACTTTTCGCACCGTGCCATAGTCGGCGCACTTGCCGCTGTTGCGTGCTGTGCCATTGCGAGCGCTATAGGCCAGAGCACGACGAGGGGAGATGCAGATGCCGATCAAGAAGAAAGCCAAGAAGGTCAAGGGCGCCACCAAGCGAGTCGCCAAGCCAGCGCGCAAGGTGGCCAAGCCCAAGAAGCTCGCCAAGAAGGCGGCGCCGAGAAAACAGGCCAAGAAGGTGGTGAAAAAAGCGGCCAAAAAACAGCGACGCGATCGCGCGACCGCGCTCGCGCATGCCCGATCGCGCATCAAAAAGACGCGGCCGATCCCCAAGTTCAAGCCACGGCGCAATGGCTCGGGCGACCGGCAGCGCCGCATCGATCAGCAGATCATCGCCGCCTACGCAGCGGCCTCGCGCGAGCTCGCCGAGTGGGTGGCCGCCGCGCGCCGCGCCACCGAGACCGGCCAAATCCGCACCAACGCCTGACCTCTTTCGCCTGCGATCACCGCCTCCGCATCAACTGACCCGCGCGTAGCGACCGCCGACGATGATATCGCCGCGGCCGAGATGGTGCTGACCGCGCCCGCTCTGCGCCGCCGCCGGCGGCAGGTCGCCCACCCGCGCCAGCGCGGCGACGCCGTCCAGCAGGTGGCGGATCTCGCTCCCCAGCTCGCCGCGATCGGTGGCGTAGTGCAGCTCTCCTCCCGGGCGCAGCTTGGTCGCCAGCAGACCGGCGAAACCGGCGTCGAGCACGCGGCGCTTGCGATGGCGGTGCTTGAACCAGGGATCCGGAAACATCAGATAGATCCGATCCAGGCTCCGCTCCGCGATCAGGCGCGGCACGTCGGTGCGCGCCTCGGCGTAGATGACGCAGGCGTTGCGAACGCCGCCCTCGGTCAGCGCGCGCTGGCAGATCTCGACGTAGGCGCGCCGCACCTCGACCCCGAGCAGGCGCGCCGCGGGCGCCTCGAGCGCGCGCGCCAGCAGCAGCTCGCCCAGACCGGGGCCGATCTCGAGCTCGGTCGGCGGCCCACCGAGCAGCAGCGCCGGATCCGGCCCCTGGTAGCTGCCGCGGTAGGTCAGCGGGTTGGTATGCTGGCGCAGACGCATTGCCATTGTTTCTCGGGGCTGTCGGGCAACCCCTCGCCGGTCGAGAGTTAATCTCGACCGGCTTCACCCAACCAGCACATCTAGTCTTCGAGCGCGCCGCGGCGGTGCAGGCGTGAGATCTGGCGCGTGCTCAACCCCTCGATACCCGTGATCAGAGCCTTCTCGAGCACGGCGCCGGTCAGGGTCGTGCCGTCGAGAACGGCGCCGGTGAGATCGGCGCTGATCAGATTGGCCTCGCGCAGGTTGGCGCCCGCCAACTTGGCATCGCGCAGATCGGCCAGCGCCAGGTTGGCGCGCACCATGCGCGCGCCCGTGCAATTCACACCGCGCAGGTTGGCCTCGCGCAGATTGGCCATGGTCAGGTTGCCGCGCGCCAGGCCAGCGCTATGCAGGTCGGCGCCGCGCAGATCCGAGCCGCCGAGATCGGCGCCGGTAAAATCGATATCGGCCAAAAAGGCGTTGACCAGCCGGACCGCCGACAGATCCACCTCGCGCACATAGGCGCGCCTGAGATCGATGCCGGTCAGGTCGGCGCCGCGCAGATTGGCGCCGGTGAAGACGGCGGCGTCGATCGCCGCGTTGCTCAGATCGCTGGAGACCAGGGTCGCCTTGGTCCAGATCGTGCCCCGCATCTTGGTGTTGGCCAGCTTGCAGCCGTAGGCGAAGGCACCCTCGAACACCGCGTCGCTGAGATCGGCCCGCGTCAGGTCGACCACCTCCATCACGGAAGCCGACGCCACCACCTCGGACAGAGAGGCCTTGGCCAGGCAGGCGCCCGAGAGGTGCGACTCGCGCAGGTCGGCGCCGTCCAGCCTGGCCGCGGCCAGCCGCGCGCCGGCCAGCCGCGCGTAGCGCAGCCGCGCCCCCGACAGATCGGCGCCATCGAGATCGGCGCCGTCGAGCTGCGCCCGCTCGAGCGGCGCGTACCGCAGGTCGCGGCCGCCCGGGACCTCCTTGACCAGCGGCATCTCGTCCAGCAGCGGCTCGATCGGGCTGCCGTAGCGCAGCGCGTAGACCACCGATTTTATCACGCGGTGGCCGAGCGGCGTGCGCCAGCGCTCGGTCAACTTGGCCTGCTTGGCGTCGCTGTTCATCGTTGCTGCTTATAGAGGCGACCGGCCGCTGCGGGCAAGTCCGGGTTTTTTGCGGCCGGCCCCGCCGAGGGATTATGTGATATGTTGGTGCGATCAGGCCACCTCGAGAAACAGACGTGCCGCGTGTCCCGGGACATTTTGGGTTGCCCGTCGCGACAGCGTTGCTGGCGATCGCCTGGGCGTGCGGGCCCTGCGAGCCACCGGTGCCAACCGAGGTGTGCGATCAGGAGCATCCCTGCCCTACCGGATACAAGTGCGATTTGGCACGCCACTACTGTCTGGCGCTGGATTCTGGATCGGTCCATGCGCTGGACGCCGCCAGCGACAGCGGTCTGTCCGATCGTTCCCGCGACGCGACCGCCGACCGGGGTCCGCTGGACGCCGGGTCCGATGCAGGGCAGCCAGATGCCGGATGTGATGCCAGTGTGCCGCCCCGAGCCATTCGGAGCTTGAGCACGCTGGGCTCTCACACCTGCGTCACCAGGACCGACAACACGCTCTGGTGCTGGGGCTCCAATTCGAATGGCCAGCTCGGCGACGGGACGACCGACAACCGGACAACGCCGCAGCGGACCGCGGCCGCGGTCTGGGCGATTGGTTCGGCCGGAGTCGCACAAACCTGCGCGGTCAAGACCGACGGTACGCTCTGGTGCTGGGGCAATAATTTCTACAGCCAGCTTGGAGACGGGACGCGGCAAGACCGGTATTCGCCAACGCAGGTGGAGGGCGCGGAGTGGACGAGCGTCTCCACCGGTGGCTACCACACCTGCGGCATCAAGACCGACCGCACCATCTGGTGCTGGGGCCATAACTATCACGGTGAGATCGGCGACGGGACGACCGACAACCGGACAACGCCGGTTCAGAGCGGTGGCTCATCGTGGTCTTGCGTCGCCGCCGGCAACAACCACACCTGCGCCATCGACGGCAGCAACCTGTTGTGGTGCTGGGGCTACAACCAATTCGGCCAGGTCGGAGACGGGACCTCGACGGCCAAGAGTTATCCAACGCGGGTGACCGACAACACGTGGTCCCAGGTCGCCCCCGGATATTCTCACACCTGCGGCATCACCTCCGACAATGCGCTCTGGTGCTGGGGCAACAACCAAGATGGACAGCTCGGCGACGGGACCACGAACAGCACCACCGTACCCGTCCAGGTGCCGGGGAACCAATGGGCGCGCGTCTCGTCCGGAGCGTTTCACACCTGCGCCCTCAAGACCGACCACACTCTCTGGTGCTGGGGC
>JAFGSX010000392.1 GCA_016934455.1 Deltaproteobacteria bacterium | reverse complement strand
GGCCTTGGCCATTTCTGCCAGCGTGGCGAACCCCTTGGGGTCCGACAGCGCCAGGTCGGCCAGCGACTTGCGGTCGAGATCGACGCGCGCGCGCTTGAGCCCGCCCATCAATCGCGAATAGGAAAGGCCGAGCGCTCGGGCCGCCGCGTTGATGCGCACCACCCACAGCCGCCGGAAGTCGCGCTTGCGCTCCTTGCGGCCGCGGAACATCAGGGCCATCGCCCGCAACACGGTCTCGTGGGCCACCTTGAACCTAGTGCTGCGGCTGCCGTAATAACCAGAGGCCTGCTTCATCAACCGATTGCGGCGACGGCGGGCCTTGACTCCTCGTTTTGCTCTGGGCATTGCTGCTATCCTTTGCCGGCTGTCGGCCAGCCCTCGTCGGCCGGCGGCGAACCCCGACCGACTTCACCCGGGCAGCCCGATTTCGTCCGCCGGGTTCATTTTCGCTAGTTGGGCAACATCCGCCGCATCGCGTGCTCATCGACCGACGCCAGCATCTTGTCCTGTCGCAGATGGCGCTTGGTCTTGCGGCGCTTGCTGCTCAGGATATGACGGCGTTTTGACGAGCTGCGCTTGACGCGACCGGTGCCCGTCAGCTTGAACCTCTTGGCCGCCGCCTGCTTGGTCTTCATCTTGTTGCCACGTGCCATCGCTCACCTCTGCCCGCTGCCTCGGCGGCCGATCCGCAACGCCATCGTCGCGAGACCGGGCTCTTGGGGGGCCGCGCCCGGGCCATCTGTCCGGCGATCGCCGGTCCGATCCAACTCTCCGCTCCGCGGCCGCGCCTACTGCGCGGCACCTTTGCTCTCGGTCGTCCCCGGCGCCACCGCGACCGCGGTCCCGCTCGAGATCTCCTGCCTATTCGCGACCTCGGGCTCGGTCACGCGCTCGACGGGAGGCGCGGCCATCGGCACCACCACCGGAGCCCCGACCGGCGCTGTGACCGGCCGCGCCACCGGCCGGCTGCCAGGCTTGGCCGGCGCCAGCACCATGAACATGGCGCGCCCTTCCATGCGCGGAAAGAACTCGACCATCCCCACGTCCTTGAGCTGCTCGGAGACCCTCTCGAGCATCTGCTGCCCGATCTCGGGGTGCGTGATCTCGCGGCCGCGGAACATGATGGTCATCTTGACCTTGTTGCCCTCTTCGAGAAAGCGCCTGGCGTGCTCGGTCTTGATCTGCACGTCGTGGGTGTCGGTCTTGGGCCTAAACTTGACCTCCTTGACCTCGATCACCTTCTGGTTCCTGCGCTGCTCGACCGCCTTCTTCTTGGTCACGTACTTGAACTTGCCATAATCCATGATCTTGCAGACCGGCGGTCGCGCGGTGGGCGAGACCTCGACCAGATCGAGGCCCAGCTCGTTGGCCTTTGCCCGCGCTTCATCGGTCAACAAGATGCCGAGCTGGTCCCCCTCCGGCCCGATGACGCGAACCTCGCGCACGCGAATGCGATCGTTGATCCGCGGTTCGAGTTTCTTGGGCCGCTCCATGATTGCGACTGGTCGTTTCATTAAAAAGCTGCAACCTTCCCTTCCGCGCGGTGGCGCCGGCGCACCGCTCTTCCCGTCACGGGAAACTCAGGTGTATTGCATATCCGATGCAGGCCGGGCAAGCCTTATCAGCGGCCTGAGCCATGGCGCAGGCCCGCCGCTGAATCAGGGAGTGGCCGATCCATGGCCAGGCAGCGTCGCCGCCCGCTCCTCGAAGCCCTGCTTCAGCCAGGCGGTCAGATCCGGATCGAGATCCCTGAGGTCCCCCTTGAACTGGACGACGTCATCGCCGACCACCCGGTAGAGCGTGCCGTCCCGCGTCCGGCACACGTGGTTGGTCGACAGGCCCTCGCGCCGACAGGATGCATCCTGGCCTGCCCGGCCCTTGACCATCGCGGCAGCCTCGGCATTGGTGCGCAGGTTCTTTGCCTCCTCCTTCACCTGACGCACTGCGTTATCGGTCATCTCGCTCAAACCGCGACCAGGATCCTTGGTCACGTCGCGCACGGTGCGCGGGGTGACCACTCCGGCATAGACCAGCAGAGCTGTGAGACCGACACCAACCACAAAACCGACCAGCAGACGCAGCATGCGGGCTCCCGTGGCCGCGACCGGCGTTGACCCGGAGGCGGGCTCGATCCTTCATATCGCCGGCTGCCTCGCTTGTCAGCAGCGCCGTGCGCCGGCAGTTGACACCCGTTGCCATAGAACATAGGTAACGTCGCAGTCCCGGCGCGATACCGCGCGTGACGAGGTGGGGGGACTTCGGGTGAATGCAGAGCACAAGCGCACCCGGCGCGTCGCTGTGGTGGGCGCTGGTTCCTGCCTGGCGCGCTGCCTGGTCGAGAGGTTGGTCGCCGACGCGACATGCGCGGACCTGCTCGCGATCGACTTGTCTCCGCTGCCGCTCGAGGCCACGGGAGCACGCACGCACGCTCTCGACCTGACCGCTCCCGACGCCGGCGCGGCGCTGGCGCAGCTTTTGCCGTCCAGAGGCTTCGACACCATCGTCCATCTGATCCATCTCGACCTGCCGGCGATCGAGCAGAGCTGGGCGCACGAGCTGGTGTCGATCGGCACGCTGCACCTGCTCAATGCCTGCGCCGCGTCAGCCGTCGCGCACGTCGTCGCGGTGTCGAGCACTATGTGCTATGGCGCCCACCTCAACAATCCTGCCCTGTTGACCGAGCAGCATTCGCTGAGAGGTGCGCCGGGTTGCCGCTGGATCGAAGATCAGATCGACGTCGAGCACCAGATGCAGTCCTTCGCCGCCGGCCACCCCGAGACCACGGTGACCGTGCTGCGGCTCGCCCCGCTGCTGGGACCGTCGATCGACAATTTCTGGACCCGGCGCTTCACCGCACCGGTCGTGCACACGATGCTCGGCTTTGATCCGCTGATGCAGTTCCTGCACCAGGAGGACGCGACGGAGGCACTGCGACAGGCGATCGATCTCAAGCCCGCCGGCGCCTTCAACATCGTGCCCGACGACGCCATCGCCATGAGCCGGGCGCTGCGTCTGCTCGGCCGACGCGGCCTGCCACTACCGCCGTTGGCAGCCCGCGGCCTGATCGGCCTGCTCAACAGCGCTCAGCTCGTCGGCACGCCGCCCGAGCTGATCGACTACCTGCGCCACGGCTGGGTCGCCGATGGCGCCCTGGCCGCCAGACAGCTCGGTTTCGCGCCGCGCCATGGCACCGCCGATGCCCTGCGCGCCCTGGCCAGACCGAAGCAGGGGTGATCATGCCGCCGCGCAAGCGCCGTCGACCGCCGACTCCGTCCGCCCGCGTCAACCCGGTGGCAGCCCGCGCCGCCAGAATCCGCCAGGCGCGGAGACGGGCCAGCGCGCACGGCGCGGTCGCCAGTATCGTGCGCGAGGCGCAGGCCGCGCTCGACGCCCGAGCCCAGCGCATCGAGCCGCGCGCCGCAGCGCGGCCACCAAGCCCAGCTCCGCACAGCGATTGCATGCAGACGGCCGACCGCTTCGGCTGCGATCCGGAATTCGCAGCGCGCGCGAGGCCGCTGCTCGAGTTCCTGTACCGGCGCTACTTTCGCGTCGACCTGCAGGGCGTCTCGCATCTCCCCCGCCAGGGGCCAGCGCTGCTGGTGGCCAACCACGCCGGCGCCCTGCCCTACGACAGCCTGATGGTGACCACCGGGGTGCAGCTCGAACACGCCGGCCACCGCATCGTGCGGCCGCTGATCGAGGACGAGCTGTGGCACCTGCCCTTCCTCGGCGTCGCGCTGCGCCGGCTGGGAGCTGTCCGCGCCAATCCGGAGAACGCCGAGCGGCTGATCGCCGGCGGCCAGCTTGTGGCGGTCTTTCCCGAGGGCACGCCGGGCCGGATCAAGCGCTTTCGCGACCGCTACCGGCTGCTGCGCTTTGGCCGCGGTGGCTTTGTCAAGCTGGCGCTG
>JAFGSX010000391.1 GCA_016934455.1 Deltaproteobacteria bacterium | reverse complement strand
CGGCGCCGGCGCCTACGTCTGCGGCGAGGAGACCGCGCTGATCGAGTCGCTCGAGGGCAAGCGCGGCAACCCGCGGCTCAAGCCGCCGTTCCCGGCCGGAGTAGGCCTGTACGGGGCGCCGACCATCGTCAACAACGTCGAGACGCTATCGTGCGTGCCCTTCATCATCGACCGGGGCGCGGCCGCCTTCAAGGCGATCGGCCCCACCAACAACTTCGGCCCCAAGCTGTTCGGCATCTCCGGTCACGTGCGCAAGCCAGGCGTCTACGAGTACCCGATGGGGACGCCGCTCGAGACGCTGCTCGAGGTGGCCGGCGGCGTCCAGGGCCAGCTCAAGGCCGTGATCGTCGGCGGCCTGTCGGTGCCGATACTCACCGCGGGCGAGACGCAGGGACTGCTGATGGACTACGACTCCTGCCAGAAGAAGGGCACCATGCTCGGCTCGGGCGGGATCATCGTGATCAACCAGTCCGCCTCGATCCCGAAGGTGGCGCTGCGGGCCATTCAATTTTATGCCCACGAGTCGTGCGGCCAGTGCACACCCTGCCGCGAGGGATCGCACACGGTGGCCAAGCTGCTGGGCCGGCTGGTGGCCGGCCGCGGCGAGCGCGGCGACATCGATCGCGTGCTCGAGCTGTGCAAGGCCATCAAGGGCTCCACGCTCTGCCCGACCGGCGACGCCTTCGCGGTGCCGATCGAGAACATGGTCCGCAAGTTCAGGCCCGAGTTCGAAACCCTGGTCGGATAGGGGGACGACATGTCCGCACCCGAGAGCAAGAAGATCCTGGTGGTCGACGATGACCCCGACATCCAGAAATTCTGCCGCACCATCCTGGAAAAGGAGGGCTACGCGGTCGTCCCCGCCCTCAGCGCGGCCGAGGGCCAGCGCCTGGCCCAGTCCGAGCGCCCCGACCTGGTGGTGCTGGACATCATGATGGAGGCCTCCGACTCCGGCTTCCACCTCGCCGGGTGGCTGTCCGAGCAGAGCCCCGGCCTGCCGGTGCTGATGCTGTCGTCGATCGCCGACGCCGCTGGCCAGGTATTCGACACCAGCACGCTGCCGGTGGCGGAGCTGATACCCAAGCCGATCGAGCCCAAGGAGCTGATCGCCAAGATCGAGAAGCTGCTGGCACGGCGTGCGCCGTCGAACTAGCGTCGGCCGCCGCTTCAGACGTCCGCGGGGGAACCGGTGACGATGCGCAATCGAATCCTCATCATCGACGACGATCCGGACTACGTGGCCGCCATCAGCGCCCTGCTCGAGGCGGCCGACTACGAGGTGCTCACGGCCTACAACGGCACCGACGGGCTCAAGCTCGCCATCTCCCAGCAGCCGGACCTGGTTCTGCTCGACGTGGTGATGACCGACCGCACCGAGGGCCTGCGCGTGCTCAAGGAGATGCGCACGGTACCGGCGCTCGAGCACACGCCGGTCGTGATCATCTCGTCGATCTACACCGAGATGCCGGTGTTCCAGGTCAGCCCGGACGCCGGCTGGGTGCCGGCCGACCTGTTCCTGCCCAAGCCCGTGGATCCGTCGCGCCTGCTGGCCGAGGCGGCGCGGCTGATCGCGGTGCACAAGGGATAGCCCTGGACCCGCAAGCGCCACAGCCCCCCAACGCTGCCGCCCCGGGGCTCTCCTTCAACTGGGGCGAGAGCTACGTCCTCGAGACCGATCTGCGAGCCAGGGTGCTGGCCGAGCGAATCCAGTGGTTCGTCCGCATCCGCTGGGCGATCGCCGCGCTGTGCGCCGCGGCCGCGGTCGGCGCCGGGATCGGCCTGCTGCCGGAGATATTCGACTACAGGTACTTCGTCGGCACGGCGCTGTTCCTGGGCGCCGCCAACCTGTTCTTTCGCTGGGTCACCGCCCGCTTCTTGCGCAAGCGCCGGCTGATGGTGGGGCAGGTGCTGGTCGACTACCTGGCGATCGCCGTGCTCACCTACGCCACGGGCGGCACCGCGACCCCGCTGCCGATGCTCTTCTTGATCCACATCATCCTGGTGTCGCTGTTCTTCAGACCGCTCACCGGTCTGCTGGTGACCGGCCTCGGCTTCGGCTGCGCCTGGGTGGCGCTGCTCGCCAGCTCGGGCGCCAGCTTCTGGTACGGCGCCATCCTGGGCAGCAGCTTCCTGTTCTGCTGGTACCTGACCTGCACCATCACCCAGAGCCTCAAGCTGCGCGAGGAGCAGCTCGAGGAGAGCAACGCGATGCTCGAGCGGCTCGACCGCGAGAAGACCCAGGCCACGCTGCGCGCCACCCACGAGCTCAAGGCGCCCTTCTCGGCCATCAAGAGCTACGTCTACCTGCTGCGCGACGGCTACTGCGGCGAGCTGCCCGCCGAGGCGCTCGAGGTGGTGGGGCGCATCGGCGACCGCTGCGATCGCCTGACCGACATGATCGCCGCCATTCTCCAGGTCGGCAATCTGCGCACCGCCGTGGTCAAGGAGGACGACTTCGAGCCGGTCAACCTGGTCGAGTTCATGGTCCCCGAGGTCGAGGAGGCGGCGGTGCTGGCCAACGCGCGAAAGATCACGGTCAAGGCCGCGCCGTGCCAGGAACGCGAGATCATGATCCGGGCCGCGCCGCGGCACCTGCACACGATGATCTCCAACCTGCTCCGCAACGCGATCAATTACTCCCAAGAGGGAGGCGACATCGAGGTGGCCCTGTTCTCGGCCAAGCGCAACGCGGTGCTGCGGATCACCGATCACGGGATCGGCATCGCGCGCGAGCAGATCCCGAAGATCTTCGACGATTTCTTCCGCTCCACCTCCGCCGCCCGCGTCAATCCAAACGGCAATGGACTGGGGTTGACGCTGGTCAAGGAGGTAGCCAAGATCCACAGCGCCACCATCGAGGTGGCCAGCGAGGAAGGCCAGGGCACGATTTTCTGGGTATGGTTCCCCCGCGTCTCGGCTGCGGCGCAGCGGGAAGATGAGGGCGGGGAACCGGCCCGCAACGACGACAAGGGGGAGGACGCGCGCCGCACGGGAGAAGTGTCCCATGAAGCTCACCATTGACGGCCGTTCGATCGAGACCACGGCGGGGCGGACCATTCTCGAAGCGGCTCGCGAGAACGGCATCTACGTGCCGGCCCTCTGCTACCACCCGCGCCTCGGCAAGGCCGGCCGCTGCCGCGCCTGCGTGGTCGAGATCGAGGGCGTGCGCGGCCTCAAGGAGGCGTGCGCCACGCCCGTGCGCGAGGGGATGGTAGTCAGCACCGACACGCCGCGCGTGCTCGAGGTGCGGCGGATGGTGGTCGAGCTGCTGCTGTCCGAGGGCCACCACCAGTGCCTCTCCTGTCAGGCGTCGGGCAACTGCGAGCTGCAGCAGATGGCCTACATGCTCGGCATCGAGCGGCCGGGCCTGCTGTTCGAGACCGCGCCCGAGCCGCTCGACACCTCGTCCGAGGGGATCGTGCGCGAGGCCGACAAGTGCATCCAGTGCGGCCGCTGCGTCGCCGCCTGCCAGAACCTGGTGGTCAACGAGGTGCTGGCGTTCGGCTACCGCGGTCACGCGGCGCGCGTCATCGCCGACGAGGACCGGCCGCTGGGAGAATCGAGCTGTGTGCTGTGCGGCGAGTGCGTGCAGGTCTGCCCGGTGGGCGCGCTGACCTTGACCGGGCCGCGCCGCGCGCGCGTCAGGCCCTACGAGACCACCGCGACCCGGGTCACCTGCCCCTACTGCGGCGTCGGCTGCCAGATAAACATGCACACCAAGGACAACCGCTTTGTCTACTCCGAGGCGTGCGAGGAGAACTGGGAGCGCCACCCCAACCAGGGCATGCTGTGCGTCAAGGGTCGCTTCGGCCTCGACTTCGTCGATTCTCCGGATCGGCTGCGCGCGCCGCTGGTGCGCAGGGACGGCAAGCTGGTCGAGGCGAGCTGGGACGAGGCGCTCGACCTGGTGGCGGGCAAGCTCAAGGGGATCAAGGAGGCCCACGGCGCCGACGCGCTGGGCTTCTTCACCTCGGCCAAGGTGACCAACGAGGAGAACTACGCGCTGCAGAAGCTGGCGCGGGTGGTCTTCGGGACCAACAACGTAGACCACTGCGCCCGGCTTTGACACAGCTCCACGGTGGCCGGTCTGGCCGCCACCCTGGGCTCGGGCGCGATGACCAACAGCATGGAGGAGGTGCTGCAGGCCAAGGTCATCTTCGTCATCGGCTCCAACACCACCTGGAACCACCCGGTCTTCGGCTCGCTGCTCAAGCGGGCGGTCAAGTTCAACGGAGCCAAACTGATCGTCTGCGATCCGCGGCGCATCGACCTGGTCGACTTTGCCGACATCTGGCTGCAGCACCGCAACGGCTCGGACGTGGCGCTGCTCGCGGGCCTGCAGCACATCATACTGCGCGAGGGCTGGGAGAACGCCGCCTACATCGAGGAGCGCACCGAGGGCTTCGAGGCCTATCGCAAGGCGATCGACCTCTTCACACCCGACAAGGTCGAGCAGATCACCGGCGTCAAGGCCGCCGACCTGTTCGCCGCGGCCAAGCTGTACGCCCAGAGCGGCGTCGGCGCGCTCTACTACTGCATGGGCATCACCCAGCACAGCCACGGCGTGGACAACGTCAAGTCGTGCGTCAACCTGCAGCTCATCCTGGGCAACCTCGGCGTCGTCGGCGGCGGCGTCAACCCGCTGCGCGGCCAGAGCAACGTGCAGGGCGCCTGCGACATGGGCGGGCTGCCCAACGTCTTCACCGGCTACCAGCCGGTCAATAACCCGGCGGCGCTCGAGAAATTCTCCAAGTACTGGAACGCGACGCTCTCCGACAAGCCCGGGCTGACGCTGACCAAGATGATCCCGGCCTGCGGGGACCAGATCCGCGCGCTCTACATCATGGGCGAGAACCCGATGGTCTCGGACCCCAACCTGCACCACGTCGAGGAGAGCCTGCGCAAGCTCGACTTCTTGGTGGTGCAGGACATCTTTTTGACCGAGACCGCGGCGCTGGCCGACGTGGTGCTGCCCGGCGTCTCGTTCGCCGAGAAGCTCGGAACCGTAAGCAACACCGAGCGCCGCGTTCAGCTCACGCGGCCGGCGCTTCGTCCCCGGGGCGACATCCGGCAGGACTACGAGATCATCGCCGACGTCGCCGATAGGTTCGGCCACCGCTTCGCGCGCACGCCCGAGGAGCTGTTCAAGGAGATCCGAGACCTGACGCCCTCCTACGCCGGGCTGAGCTACGAGCGGCTGCGCGACGTCGGCATCCCCTGGCCGTGCCCGACCGAGTCGCACCCGGGCACGCCGGTGCTGCACGTCGGCAAGTTCTCGCGCGGCCTGGCGCTGTTGTCTCCGCTCGAGTACCGGCCGCCGGCCGAGGAGCCCGACCGCGAGTACTCCATGGTGTTGAGCACCGGTCGCAT
>JAFGSX010000390.1 GCA_016934455.1 Deltaproteobacteria bacterium | reverse complement strand
GCGGTCCCATCTCCCGTGTCGTCTTCGCGCTCGAGCTCCATCTCGGCGGTCAGTCGGACCAGCGACCGGTTGGCGTCGGTCGCCTTGTCGATCGCCTGCACCCAACCTCTGGCCTCTTCACGCAACGCCTCGCGCTGGCCCTGGAACAGCTCGCCCGCTCGAGCGGCTGTAAAACCCTTGAGTATTTCGGCAAGCTGCTTCAGCCCGGCGTCCTTGTCCCCCTTGGGCGGGGCAAAGTCGGGCGCCGGGCCCAACCGGAGCACGCGCTCGATGTACCATTCGAGCGGCTGCGGGTGTTTGTCGACAAAGCTGCGCGCAGCCGCCAGGTCGACCGGCTTGCTCTGCAGCGCCAGCCGCAACTCGCGGCGCACCGGCGCGTACTGCGGCGCGGCGAGCGGCTTGGGACCGCGCTGCGGCTCGCGGTCGTAGCCCAATGCGTTGAACAGGGCGAACAGCGTGAACACTCGCTGGTCAGCCCGCACCTCGACACCCTCGCGCGCAAACAGCCCGTCGAGGCTCTGAGCCAGCAGCGGCGACGACGCCAGACAACCCACGGTCAGCAGCACGGCACATCGCAGCATTCTTCACACCTCTTCGGATGAGTCGCCACCGTCGGTCTGGCGGCGGCGCACGATGCGGCGCAGATTGCGCTCGTAAACGTCGTTGTCCGGCGCCAGCTCGATCGCGCGCCGGCAGTGCCGCTCGGCCTCGACCAGATCCCCGTCGCTGCGCACCAGGGCGATCGCAAGCTGGTGATGCGCCGGCGCCAGCGGTTCGTACTCGTCGATCGCACCGTTCAGGAGCTGGATGGCCGCGGCGTAGTCCTTGCCCTTGAAGGCCCGCATGCCGTGCCCGAGCAAGATCTTGCTCCGCCCCTCGGCGTGGGTCGGTTCGTGCAGCACGGTCATCATCACCTTGGCGCGCTCGGAGTTGGGTGCCTGCACCAGCGCCAGCCGAGCGTATTCGCGGGCGCTCTCGAACTGGCCCTGTTTGAGCGCCGCGTCGGCCTTGACCACCAGCAGGTCGGGATCGAGATCGCCCGGATCCGGGGCGGCTCGGTGCACCCGGGAGCGCCTGAGCTCGAGCCGGCCGAGCGCTGCCTTGGCGGTCGGCGCGGCTGGCTCTTCGGTGGCGGCAGGGCCGGCCGTCGACGGTGGCTGGCCGATCGGTTTCATCGACACGGCGCCCTTGTCGTGCAGCGAGGTCAGCGCCATCACGGTCTCGAACAGCGTCAGGCCAGACAGGGTCATGATGTCATCGATAGGAGTCGTTCCGTCGACCAGGGAGAGTAAATATGCCTCGAAGGGGGTGAGGGAGGTCTGGCCGGGATCGAACTCGGCGATCTGAGTGGGGATCACCTGTCCCATGACGCCCTGCGCGTCGGACACGCCGGTCAGCTCCAGGGCGCGCTCGATGTTGCGAACCGCGGTGGCCTGCGAATCGGCGTCGAAGTCGGGCGCATCGTCGACGGTGGTGCGCGCGGGCGCCCAGACCTCTTCGATCTCGGCCGGATCGACCTCGCAGTCGATGTCGAAGTCGAGGTCCGAGTCGGGGACCGAGGGGGGACGAGGGACGACGGCGGTCGGCGCGCTGCCCAGCGCCGTGCCGCAGGATCGGCACACCCCGACCTCGGTATCGACTTCGCCACCACACTTGGTGCACCGCAGCAGCATCGCGATTCTCTAGCGAGATCGACGGCGTCCTTGCAGGCCGCGACGCCGATCAAAACTGCAACCTACCATACCGTCGGTGTTCGCGGGCGACAAGCCAGACGCGCGGCGCGGTCAGCGCGGCGGCTCGTGCAACGGCGGCGGATCGCCCGCCGAGAGATACCGCGCCAGCCGAGCCAGGCGCCTGGGCCCGAGACCGGCGACGTGTTGCAGCTCGTCGAGGCTAGAAAACGACCCGCGCGACGAGCGCTCGGCCACGATCGCGCTGGCCAGCGCGGGCGAGACGCCCGGCACCTCGGCCAGCTCGCGCGCGGTCGCGCGGTTGACGTCCAGCGGTAGCCCGAGGAGCACCGCCGCCCCGCCGCGCAGCGGTGGGCCGATCGCGTCGCAGCGGACCGTCGTCGGGCAGGGTGTGGCCCGCGAGGCGCCGGAGCAGCTCGGGGTCTCCGCCAGGCGCGGGCCTGCGCACCGCTCGGGGAGTGCGCCGCCGTCGACGAGCGACAGCACGACCGGCAACCAGATCAACAGCGCGCTGACGATGGCCGCGGCCAGACGCTGTACCCGGCTCACGACGCACCCCGCGCGCTGACCGGCGGTTTCGAGGCCAGCACCTGGAAGCAGATGGCGGCCGCGCTCGCGCTGCTGTCGCGCGCCACGACCAGCCCGAACTCCCGCTCCCCGACCCAGCAGCACGATGGCCGCACGCCTCGGTCCTCCAACGCCCAGACACAGCGTGCGACGTTAAATGCCGCCCCCGGCATGGCCACTGCCAGCTCGCTGCGATCGCGTTCGAGGCGCACCGAGCTGCCCGCGCGTCGTCGCACCTTGCCGCGCAGCCTCTTGGCGATAGCTCCGCCGCTGCCGGCAGG
>JAFGSX010000389.1 GCA_016934455.1 Deltaproteobacteria bacterium | reverse complement strand
GTGGTGCATGGTCGTGTAGGAGTTGCGCGGATTGATCAGGAGCAGACGCATGCGGTCCCCCTCTGTCGAGTTGGGTCACGCCGTCCGGCGGAATGCATTCGACGGGCCAGGTGGCCGGGTCATGGCGGTGATCACTCGAATCGAGCCAATTGAGACGGCGGGTGGCGCCGGCTGGGGCCCCCGTCGAGGCCCCTCGAGACGGGGAAAGCCGACGACAGGACCCGCCGAAAATGGGATCAACGCAAACGAGCACAGCCATCAGTCGTGAGGGTGCTTTTTCTGGCCGCCGGCGCTAGTGCCCTGTGCAAGTTGCACAGCGTGTGCACGTCCCCTGCACACGAACACAACCCATGCCGGGCGGGCCAATACGAAATCGTCTTGAATCGACCATGTTGTGGGGCCCCGCCTTTTCAGCAGCCGCACCGGCCGTGGCGGTCGCTGGTGGCGTTGCCGATCAGGTAAGCCTCGCAGCCGTCGCCGCACTTCTCGTCGAGCTGATAGCCGTACTCCACCTTCCCCTGGCACACGTCGACGACATCGCTGGCGTCACAGGGCTGCTCGGTCGTGACGGTGGTGGTCTCGCCGAAGGTGAAAGCGGTCGCCTCGTTGCCGGTGAGCTGGTAGCTCTGCTCGACCGTGATCTGGCCGCAGCCGGCGGCGCTGAGGGTCGAGATCCAGGGCGGGTCGTTGGGCGCGGCGAACGCGAGATCCTTGTAGCCGAGCGAGATCAGCCACGAGCCATCGTTCTGGTGGCGCCAGAACGGAAAGAACACGATCGCCTGCCCGCCCTCGGCCCGGACGTTGATCGGGACGATCGGCTGCGAGGTGGGCTCGAGCTGGCTGACGCACTCGCCGTCGGCGGCGGCGATCGCCACCCGATAGAGGCCGGTGGCGAACAGATAGCGGTCCGCAGCCGGCTCGACCGGCGGGCCGCAGCCAGCGGCGGCCAGCGCGCACGCGGCGATCAGGCAGGCCCGGGTCGCTCTGGTTGCCATCGACACCGCTGGCCCCGTTTCGTCAGGGCTTTGCTTCCGGTTCCCGGTCTGGCTCGAGCTCGTTGGTCTTTTTTAGCGCGCGCACATGATCGCACAGTTTGGCCAGCGCCGGCTCGTTTTGTTTAACGTCGACCTGCGGGTCGTATCCAAGGCCGTCACCGGCGGCCTGCTTGAGCAACTCGACCGCCTCCTCGCGGTAGAGCAGCGGCAGCTCGTCGTCGGCCAGCGCGATCAGCAAGAATTCCAGCCCGCGCCGCTGCTCCTCGCCGAGCTTGGCCCGGATGTGGGCGAGCTGCTCCTCGGGTCCGGCCAGGGAGAGGTAGCGATCGATCTTGTTGTGGCCGACGCAGCGCTCGATCCTCGCCTCCAGCGCCCGGTGCCGGCTGCTCTGCTCCCGGCTCTCCCGGCTTGCCGCGGCCGCCTGATCGATGGAGATCTCGGCCTCGACCTGCCTGGCCTCGTCGCTGATCGCGATCGACTGGCTGCCCATCCACTTGCCGCCGCTGTAGATGGCCAGCCCGATCAGCGCAGCGACGACGGTCCCCGCTCCCACGGTCAGCAGTGTTCGCCCGCGGTCGGGCGCGCGCGCGATCACGATCACGATGCTGCTCAGAACCAGCGCGACACCGTAGAAACCGATGACCGCGGGCCCGCTCGGCAGATCCAGCGCCCAGGACAGGTAGAGCCCGAGCACGGTGACCAGCGTGCCGGCCGCCCAGCCGATGACGAGCTGCAGCCACAGCTTGCTGGTGATCGCAAAGGCCAGGATCGCCGGCGCCACCAGGAAGACGAACACCATCAGCACGCCCGCGACGCGGGTGGACAGCGTGATGACCAGGGCAAAGGTGGCGTAGAACAGAAAATCCCAGGCCCGGATCGCCATGCCGGCGCGGTAGGCGGCCTTGGGGTTCTCCGAGATCAGCAAAAACTGCTTGCGCAGCACGAAATGAACGATGCTGATGAAGACATAGGCGATGGCGGTGACCGCGACGTCCTTCCAGGTGACCCACAGCAGGTTGCCGACCAGGATGTCCTTGAGGTGCTCGGCGCCCTGGGTCTTGTCGACCACCAGCACCGCCATGGCGCAGGTGACGGCGTAGGCGAGGCCGATGATCGCCTCCTGCGGCACCTGCTCGTGGCGGAAGCGGGTGACCGCGAAGATGGCGGCGCCGAGCAGGGCAAAGCCGATCGAGAAGATAAAGGCGCCCGGCGTCTCGGGCATGATGCCGAAGAAGAAGCCGACCGTGGTGCCCAGCGCCGCGGTCTGGGCCAGCGCCAGGTCCACGAAGATCACGCGGCGCTTGAGCACGTGGATGCCCAGGTAGGTGTGCACCGCCACCAGCACCAGGCATTCGACGAACGGCGCGGCCATCAGCTCCAGAGCATTCATCGCTGGGTCCTCTGTCGCCGGTTCAGGCCGGCTGTTTGTCGACCTGGGCAAATGCCTGGTTGAGCGCCGCGATCCAGATGTCGAACTGGTCGAAGAAGTTCTTCATCTCGGGCTGCCCGCCCGGCGCCAGCGCCACGATGACCGGGATGGCGTTGACCTTGGCGGCCACTTTCTTGACCATCCCGACGTCGAAGTAGTTCTCGGCCCACATCACCCGGATCTTCTGCGCCCGGATCTTCTCCATCACGCTGCTGATGTGGCCGGGCGAGGGCGGGATGCCCGGCTTGGGCTCCATGTAGTCGACGATCTCGACGCCGAACAGGTCGGCGAAATAGGTGATGTTCTTGTGGTAGCCCACGATCTTCTTGCCGCGGAACGGCATCGCGGCCTTCAGCCAGCCGCCCAGGCGATCGATCAGCGGCTTGCCCTGGTACTGCTTTTTCTCGAGAAACGAGATCAGCCGGCCGCTGGTGGCCAGGTCGGTCAGCGTCTTGCCGCCCAGCAGCTTGACCAGCTCGTCGCCAAAGGTGCGGCGGTCGATCTCGTCCTTGAACCGCGCCAGGTTCTGGTCGAAGTACTCGCTGTGCTCGGGCGCTATCTTTTTCAGCCCGACGCAGATGTTCTCGGCGATGATCTTGCCGTTGAGCGGGCTGGTGTGGATGTGCGGGTTGCCGTAGATGTGCACGTCGCCCTCGGCGCGCGAGATGGTGATCGGCGTCTCCACGATCTTGATGCCGGCGCTGGCCGAGACGTAGCCCTTTTGACCGCTGCGGATGTTGGGGTTGCCGGACATGTCGACCAGGGCCGGCGACCACATCTCCAGGTCCATGCCGGTGCCGACGTAGAGGTCGGCGTCGCGGAGCAGCACGGACAGGCTCGGCTTGGGCCGCACGATGTGCGGGTCCTGGTTGCCCTCGACGATGTGAGATACCTCCACCTTGTCGCCGCCGACGTACTCGGCGATCGACTCGTAGGCCGAGCAGGTCACCACCACCTTGAGCTTCTTGGCCTGGGCCGGGGTCGACGTGGCCGTGAGCAGCGCCGTGACGACGAGACCGAGGCTAAACGCGAGTTGAGTTTTCATCGGTAGGCTCCTCAGTACTTTTCGTGTTTGTGCGGCCCGGCCGCGAAGTCGACCTGCAGCAGCACCCGGTTGTCCGCGCGCCAGCCCAGGTTGCCGGCCGGGGTCCGGTACGGGATGTTCTGGCCGTGGCTGTACTCGAGCCGCAGGTAGACGAACTCGCTCTGCCAGAAGGTTGCGTAGGGCACCACGTCCCAGGCGACCCGGTCGCCGCTGCGCTCGGTCGGCAGGGCCGCGTCGCCGCGCAGGCCGACGAACCAGCGCTCGGAGAGCTGGTACTGCAGGTACGAGTAGAGCCCGCCCGAGTGCTGGTATCTCGCCGGCTGCACATCCACCTGCTTGTTGGCGTAGTAGATCTCGCTGCGCCAGGTCAGCGATCTGTACTTGGCCTGCTGCAGCGGCGACCAGTACACGGTCAGGTCGGCGCCCGCCACCGCGGTGGTGCGCCACGGCTCGTCGATCAGCGCCTGCTGCTGCTCGTCCAGCAGGCCGCGCCGGTTGTTGACGCCGAACATGCCGGTCAGGCCCAGCTCGAGATAGGTGTCGGAATTGAGGTCGTAGTAGTTCTTGAGGTGGAGCATGGCGGCCGGCACGCTGAAGTGCTTGCCTGCGAACAGCGTCTCGTTCTCGCCCTCCACCACCTCCAGGGTCAGCTCGTTGGCGTGCGCCCAGAGCGCGGGCAGCATCCACTTGACCATCACGCCGTTGCCGAGCAGCCCATCCTCGCCGAGCACCAGCAGCATCGCGAGCGGGTAATTGATCTGGTCCAGGTCGTGCTCGTGCCAGCGGTTGAGGATGCCGAAGTTCTGCCTGAAGCGGCCGACCGAGAACGACAGCGACGGGATCAGGCCGAACCAGCTCACGTAGACCTCCTCGAGCGAGATCATCTCGCCGGGGATCACCTCGACCGCGCTCTTGAACATCGAGTAGGGGTCCAGCACGTGCTGGAAGTTAAGGCCAAAAGCGCGGATCGGAATGCCGCTGCGGTCCTCCTCGCCGGCGTAGAACCTGAGGCCGTCGATGACCACTCCGGCCAGCATGTCGGCAGAGACCGAGATCTCGGGGTTGAGCTTTTGCAAAGCCAGGCCGCCCACCAAAAACTCGCGCTGCTCTGGCTTCTGTTCCTCCTGCCCCGCGGCCGCCTCGCTCTTCGCGTCCTGCAGCATGCGCTCGAGGCTGTCGGCCTCCATCTGGGCCGACATGGCCTCGAGCTTTTGCTCCAGCTCGTGGACCCGCTGCTCGAGCTGCTGCTCGGCCGCGGTCGGCTGGCCGGGTTGCGAGCTCGGCTGCGAGCTCGGTTGCTCCTGCGCCAGCGCCGGCGCTCCGTGTAGCAGCAGAAAGACGGTTGCCACTGCCCCCGATCCGATGCTCGGGTGGGCTCGGATTTTCATGATGGCGCACTCCCCGCGCATAAGCGCGTCTGGTCCGCTCTGCCGGGCGTATGCGCGCACGGCCTAACGGACTATTTGATCGGTACTGCGAGCCGAGTTTGCTCAGGCGGCGAGGCCGGGAGGCGAGGTCTTGGGAGCCGAGAGCAGCAGGGGACAGGGGACAAACATCGCAGACTGCCAGCGCGCCTGGTGGTCGACCTGGGCACCGGCCGTATCGAACAACGACCGGCCGTCGATCAGCGCCGGATCCTTGTAGGTGACGTGATTGAGAACCAGGCAAGGGGCATGGCTCTGCGGCGGCATCCCGGCCGCGCTCTCCAGCGCGGCAGCGCTGGTGGCAAAGAGTCCGGTCGCGACAGGTAGGTCGAGGTGTTGGCCGGCGTTGGCGCGCGGCACGTCCTCGATCTGGTGGTGAATCTCGCAGTAGCGGTGGTCGTGATCGGCGAGGGTGAGGTGGGCGACCTGGATCAGCGGCAGCAGGCCGAGCCAGGACGCCAGGTAGAGCACCAGGGCGCTCACCATCGCGCCCCGACAACAGTGCTTGGTGCTGCTGCCCTTCGGGTCTGCCAGCACAGACGGAACCTTGAGTATCGCGCGCCCGGGACAACAGGCGAGCGCCAGCAAGTATTACTTTATGGTCTGGCTCGGCTGGCGTCAAGCGCGGTCACGGGCAGTCGGTCACGGGCAGGCGCGGTAGCTCTCTCCCAGATCGCACCAGGCCGAGCGGCAGGCGCCGTCGTCACCCTGCTGCTCGAGCCGGCGCGCGGCGGTGCAGGAGCCCTCGGCCGCGCAGCGGTCGTCGGCGCCGCAGGTCAGCTTTACCAGATCGGCGCAGGTGACCGGATCCCGGCACACGCGCTGGCCGTCGGGACCGATCGGGAAGCACGCGCCCAGCCCGAGAAGCACCGCGACCGTCGTCAGCAAGCGCCGCATGGCCTCCCCCTCACTCGGCAGCGCCGATGTTCTGCTTGAGCCGGGCCAGCAGCTCGACCTCGCGCTGCAGGTTGGCGTCCTCGAGCAGGGCGTGGGCGGCCTGCAGCTTGGCGCTGGCCGCGTCCAGGCGAGCCGCCGCGTCGGCGACGTCGAAGTCGGGGTCGTGCGAGGTGCCGCCCTCGTTCCAGTAGTCGCCGCACACCCGCTTCATGGCCAGGTACTGGTCGGTGACGGCGAGGGTGCGCTGGATCGGGGCGTCGGGGTAATGGCTGGCGGTGGGCGAGATCGGGGCGGCCAGCGGCATGGACACGGCGAGCCTCTGCTCGACCGGCGTGCCGTCGATGGTCTGGTAGGTGATGATGGCCTCGCCCACCTTGATGCTCTCCCCGTCGCGCAGGGCCTCGATGTCGCGGCCGTCGAAGCGCAGCACGATGCCGCCCTGGCGCTTGCTCAGAAACACTGTGGTGACGTCGAACAGCTCGCCGTCGACGTGGCTGTCGACCTGCGGCACGCCGTAGACGGCGCGACGCTCGACGCCGGCGCCCGCGGTCAGCGCCACCCGCAGGTCGTAGGCGATGGGCGTCACCAGAAAGTCCAGCTCCTCGGCGAAGATCGGCTTGACGTCCTCGGGCCGCACGAAGCGGTAGTTGCCGCCGCGCAGCGCGGCGATCTGGTCCACGAAATCGGCGTTGAAGTTGTCGCCGAAGCCGAAGAAGGTGAAGCCGATGTCGCGCGCGGCCGCGGCCTGGGTCAGGGCGTTGAAGCTGCCGACGTCGGTGTTGCCGGTGTTGGTCATGGCGTCGGTGAACACCATCAGCCGCGACAGATGATCCTCGTCGACGAATTCGTCGATCTCGGCGTAGCCCAACCGCATGCCCGCCTCCATGTTGGTCGAGCCGCCGGTATGCAGCCGGTCGACCGCGTCGTGCAGGGCCTGGGCGTCGGTGGCCGGGGTCGAGGGCTGGATCGTGCGCGCGATGGACTCGAACACCACCAGCGCCACCCGGTCGTCGGGCCGCAGCGCGTCGACCAGGGCGTGCAGCGCCTCCCGCAGCAGGGGCAGCACGCTGCTCATCGAGCCCGAGGTGTCGACCACGATGGCCAGGTTGAGGGGTTCGCGGACAAAGGCGTCGGCGCGGATGTTGGATGACATGCCGATCTGCACGAACAGGTCGCGCTGGTCGTCGTCGAGGCCGACCTCGAGCCCGGCGGCCGAGCCCAGGCACAGCGCCTGCTCGCACGGCGGCGGGTTGGCCAGGGTCAGGTCGTGCTCGCTGAACAGCCCCTCGACCGTGAACTGGTCCAGCCGCGGCACGCCGCCCTCGGCGATGATCGAGCGCGCCAGGCCGATGTCCTGAGCGCCGCCCGGCGTGGCGCCCAGAAATTCGGCCGCGCTCATGCTCATGCAGGCCGCGAGCGCGCTGGCCAGCCACATTGCCGCGGCCAAGATCGCCCCTGTCCGCCACAACCGCTCTCTTTTTTGCGTCCGACGCATGTCGTCTCCTGTTGCTCTCTTGGCAATTTCCACGACGGTAATCAGGAATCGCGCCATCGGCGCAACCGCAAGAAACAACGAGATATTTACTGGTATTACGCGAATGTCTGGATCCGCGATCCTGACATCGATGTCAGCTCGAGATGCCTTGAGCAAGCGAGGAGAGGCGAGCGCAGGCAGTCACCGCGCGAGCGCGGCCATCACAGCGGGCTGTTCTGCGCCTCCAGGTCGAGCACCTGCACACCGTAGTAGCCGCTGGGCAGGTAGGCCTTGGTGCCCTGCAGCACTATGTCCATCACCCAGCCCCAGGTGCGGAAGAACGACTCGAAGCGCGGCGCCTCGATGTCGCGCACGTCGAACGCGTAGAGCCCGGCGCCGCCGCTGACGAAGGCGCGGCCGCTCTCGACCTTGCGCAGGTAGCCCCAGTTGGTCGGCACCTCGGCGCTGCCGGCGAGGTCGAGGTGGTGGATGTCCGAGATGTCGATCGCTGTCAGCGTGGTCCGGTAGACGTACTGCACCCGGTCGTCGGCCATGACCTCCTGGTAGTCGTTGCTGGTGGTGAAGGCGGCGTTGCCGTCGATGGCGACGTGGTAGGCGTAGCCCGGCAGCCGCACGCTGCTCTGCAGGTAGGCGGCGCCGTCGAAGATCTGCAGCGCGTGCAGCCACGACCGGTACTCGCTGTAGTCGCGGTTGTAGTAGCCCTCGACCGTGAACACCGTGTCGCCCTTGAGCGCCACCACGTAGCCCGGGATGTTGATGCGGTCGCCTAGCACCGGGTCGCCGGCGTCGGTCACGTCGATCGGCAGCAGGTTGTAGCGGGCCCACCAGTAGCCGTCGCGCTCGTAGGCGGTGTAGTCGCTGAGGTAGACCTGGCGGCCCGAGGCGCGCAGGCCCCACGCCCAGTGGACGTCGTCGAGCTCGATGCTGGACGCCAGCCGCGGCGCGTCCGGGTTGGCCAGATCGACGACGTAGATGCGGTCGGGCTCGGGCTCGTAGCCCGGGTAGCAGTCGTAGCAATACCAGTAGCGGTAGCTGTAGCGGTGAAAGACCAGCAGGCTGCCGTCGACCTGGATCACCTCGTCGCCGCCGCCCCAGTACCAGTAGCCGTACGAGCCGTAGACAGCCATGGGCAGCTCGACGCTGCCGCGCAGCCGCGGCCGCGCCGGGTCGGAGAGGTCCACGATCTGCACCACGGTGCGCGCGGTGCCATCGTCGCGGTCCTGTTGCACGCTGCTGACGTAGACCAGGTCGCCGTTGTGAAAGACCCGGCCGTAGGGCGCGGGGACGTGGACGCTGGCGGTCGGGGTGGCGGTGTCGGGGTCGCTGGTCGGGGTGACCGCCAGCTCGGTGTCGCCCAGGTACCAGTCGCCGGATAATTGCACGTTGTATTGCCCGTCGCCGACAAAGGCGAAGTCGGTGACGTTGCGCGCCAGCTCCAGCCGGCCGCGCAGAGCCGGCCGATCGCGGTCGGCGATGTCCATGACCTGGAACACCTGGGACGAGATGGTCAGCACCGTGGTGTCGCCGAAGGGCACGCCGCGCTCGACCCAGCCGGCGTTGCCGATCAGGCCGCGCTTGGTCAGGTGGTCGCGGTCGACGTCGACGAGCTGCACGCCGCCGATGTAGCGCCACTCTTCCCGATCCCAGGCCTGGAACGGGAAGACGATCAGGCCAAGCTCGGGCAGCACCCGGAACACCTTGGCGAAGTCGTCGCGCTCGCTCGGGATCCAGCCCCAGGCGCCGTCGATGTTGACGCGGCTGAGCAGCACCGGCGTCGCCGGCGTGGGGTCGATCAGCGACACCGCCAGCGACCAGTCGGTACCGCCGTCGGGCCGGGTCACGTCGTCGTGGCCGAGCGCGACGATGCGGTCGCCCATCGGCACCATGAAGTCGAGCCAGCCCTCCATCTCCAGCTCGCCCAGCAGGCGCGGGTTGGTCGGGTCGGACAGGTCAAACGAGAACAGCGGGTCGATGCGGCGAAAGCTGACCACGTAGCCCCGGGCGCCGTCGAAGCGGGCGCTGGTGAGCTGCTCGTCGACGGCCAGCTCGTACTGGCCGGCCAGGGCCAGGGAGTCCGGGTTGCGCACGTCGACCGCGGTCACGAACAGGTCGCCGTTGCTCCAGTCGTTGGACGACGCCACGCGCAGGTGGCCCTGGTACTCGTCAAGGCTCCAGCGGTCCATCACGCGGCCGGTCAGGTCGATGTCGTCGCGCACCCGGATGTGGCCAAACGGATCCGAGATGTCGATGTAGCGGACGTTGGTGACGTAGCCGCCGCCGGTGTAGTGGTCCGGGTCGGCGTACTGCCACTGCGAGCTGGCCAGGTAGATGGTGTCGGCGGTGACGCTGACGTGGTGCTCCCAGCCCTCGCGCGGGAAGCTCACGGTCTCGACGACGTGGATGTTGTCCTGGTCCCTCAGGTCGAGGCTCAACACCTGGGTCATGTCCTCGTTGTCGTCGGTGGCATAGCCGCCCCACCACGGGTAGCGGTGCGAGACCAGGTACATCACGTCGCCGACGATGCGCGAGTCGCCGCAGTCGCCCTGCAGGTTGATGGCGCCGGTGACGCGCGGATCGGTCGGGTCGGAGATGTCCACGATCCTAAGCTGGCTGCCCCACGAGGCGTACCAGGGCTCGTTGAGCGAGTCGTAGTTGCGCCAGAAGGAGTAGTAATCGGAGACGATGATGTAGGCGTTGTGCCCGCGCACGTACATGTCCTTGGGGTAGCCGTAGATGGGGGCGCGGCCGACCAGGCGCGGGTGGTCGAGGTCGGTCAGGTCGATGATCTGCAGGCCGCGGTAGCGGTTGAGCACGAACAGCGTGTTGCCCTCGAGCTTGTAGATGTCGCTCTCCTCGATCGCGCGCTCCTGGGCCGCGCCGCTCTCGCGGCCGCCGGCCTGGTCGGAGCTGTTGGGCGCCGCCTCGCCGTAGTTACCGGTGCTCGGGTTGGCGCCGCCCAGGGGTGTCTCGAAAGTGCTCTGTCCCACCGGCCGTGGCCCGTGCCAGAGATTGGATTTGACCAGGTCGCCCTCGGCGTTGGTGCATGCCGCGACCAGGCCCAGCAGCAACCCCGGGACCAGCACCCGCACATTCGCTCTCCTCATGACGGACCTCCGGCGCCGCGAACCCATTTCTCGCGAGGCGCGGCCTCTGTTCTGCAACGGCCGCGCCATTCTCTCGCGGCCTGTGCCTGGATGCAACTACCGGTGATAATAAGGTATTTTTCGGCGTGTGGCAGAGCGTCGGGCCAGCGGATCCTCAAAAATCTGACTGTTGAGGCGCAGAACTCCGCTGTCGGGGACTTACATCTAGTATCGACGACACGCTGACTTCCGAGTACATGGCGCTC
>JAFGSX010000388.1 GCA_016934455.1 Deltaproteobacteria bacterium | reverse complement strand
GGCTCGACCACGGTGGTGGTGCGCAACGCGGGCAGCGTCGACATCCTGCCCTGCAAGACCTACGACGACCCCTCCAAACCAGACCGCATCTGCACCGAGCCCTACACCCGCAGCCCGATCTGGGCGCTGCGCGGCGCGGCCAAGTTCGACGTCTCGCCGATGCTGAGCCTGGTGGCCGAGACCACGCTGATGATCGACAACAACCAGACCGACATCGTCGACGACGAGGAGGGGCTGGCCACGCGCTCGTTCGTGACCACCGGCGACCTCGGCTTCCCGCTGCGCTTTGGCGCCGGTGTCTTCGCCCAGGCGCGGTTCTAGCCCGGTAATCGCTCTAGCCGGCCAGCTCCCCGCCGGCGGGCGCCTCGACCGCCAGCGGACGCTCGCTGGCGCTGATCAGCCGGTAGACCTGCACCGGCTCCTCGCGACCGCGCAGCCGCTGCCGGCCCAGGCTCTGCAGACCGAGCAGGCCGCTCGCCGCCTGGGCCACGGCGTCAGTGATCAGAACGTCGGCGTCGAGCCGGCGGGTCAGGCTCTCCAGCCGCGACGCGACGTTGACGGTATCGCCGACCACCGTGTAGTCGCGCCGCCCGGCGGCCCCGATCGACCCGATGAGCACGGTTCCCGTGTGCAGCCCGACACCGATGCGGGTCGGCTTGCCGTCCGGTCGCGGCACCCGGGATGCCGCCTCGCACAGCGCCAGCGCCGCGGCCGCGGCGTGCAGCGCGTGCTGCGGATCGTCGTCGGGCGCGCCGAAGACCGCCAGCAGGCCGTCGCCGATGAACTTGTTGACCATGCCGCGGTGGCGGCCGACCGCGACACAGGCGGCGCTGAAGTAGCTGTTGAGCCAGGCCACCACCTTTTCCGGCGGGTGCGCGAACGAGGCGCCGGTGAAGTTGACGATGTCGGCGAACAGCACCGTGGCCCGGCGGGACTCGCTCCTGACATCGCCGCGGCCGGCCAGCACGCTGCCGACCGCCTCGGGCGAGACGTACTCGCTCAGCAGGTCGGCCACCCGCTCCTTCTCGATCTGCTGGCTGGCGGCGCGGTGCGCGGTGTACTGCCCGAACCGCGCGAACAGCGCGGCCAGCACACCGGCCAGCAGCAGGTAGGTCGCCCGGTACAAGGCGAAATCGATCCCCAGCGAGGGCAGCGCGGATACCAGCGACGGCTCGAGCCTGCCGGCGGCCACGCCGTAGACCGCCAGCGACTCGGCCGCGGCCAGCACGCCCGCGTACAGCGAGAGCTTGCGGTCGAGGCGGATGCCCGAGCCGATGGTCGCGGTCAGCACCAGGACCTGCGTGAGGCTGGTCAACGCGTAGGCGGGGCTGACCAAGAAGATGTCGAGCAGGCCGATCAGCGAAGGGATGGTGATCTCGAGCGTGATGTTGAACGTGCGCAGCGCGTGCAGCCATCTTGTATGAAACAGCAGCCGCGGCACGACCCGCCAGTAGTACAGGGCAAATGCGAGCAGGATGCCGTCGTAGATCAGGAGCCGGGGCAGGCGCAGGCGCCACGCGATCGCGACAATCACTGCGGCGGCGACCGCGGTCAGCAACAGCGCAAAACGCGTGACCCGGCGCTCGTTCTCGATCGCGCGCGCGGTGTACTCGTCGTCGTACAGGCGCGCCCGCCGCGTACCCGGCGAGGTACCCTCGATCGGCCTCGGCGCTGGCGTTGTCGACACTGCCATCACCCCGCAGTCCGGGCCATCATATACTGTTCGGCGGCGCGATCGAGCGCCTTTGCCGCACCGGAGTGGCCGCGGCGCGCTTGCCGAAGAGCGCAAGATCAGCTTTTATGGCGCGCGGCGCGCCTGGAGCCGCGCCCGATGATCCCGAAGATCCCCGCCGGGACGATCCCACAGAAAGAAGCGAGAAAAACGATGAAGATCATCCGCAACGTCGACGAACAGGTGCTCAAGAAGACAGTCGTGCGCTGCCGCGAGCGCGGCATCATCATCCCGACCTTTGCCGAGCAGCTCGATCCGACCAAGATCCCGGACAAGATCAAGAGGCGGCTGAAAAACGTGGCGCTCGAGGACGTGCACCCGCTCAACCTGTTCCGGTTCTCGTGGAAGAACGAGCCCAAGGAGAAGGGCAGTCTCTTCAACCAGGGCAACTGGCTCGAGTTCCCGTCGGCGCTGACCGGCGTCGAGGCGCGGCTTGTCGGCCTGATCGGTCGCTGGTTCCCGACCGGATCCCACAAGGTCGGCGCCGCCTTTGGCTGCCTGGTGCCGCGGCTGGTCTCGGGCGAGTTCGACCCGACCACGCAGAAGGCGGTCTGGCCGTCGACCGGCAACTACTGCCGCGGCGGCGCCTTCGATTGCTCGCTGCTGGCCTGCAACGCGATCGCGATCCTGCCCGAGGGCATGAGCCGCGAGCGCTTCGATTGGCTCAAGAGCATCGGCACCGACGAGGTGATCGGCACGCCCGGCACCGAGAGCAACGTCAAGGAGATCTACGACAAGTGCTGGGAGCTGCGGAAGACGCGCGGCAGGGAAGTGGTCATCTTCAATCAGTTCGACGAGTTCGGCAACGCGATCTGGCACTACCACATCACCGGCAATATCATCGAGGAGGTCTACAGGCAGATCGCGACCCCGCGCAACCAGCTCTCCGCCTACGTCTCGGCCACCGGCTCGGCCGGCACCATCGCCGCCGGCGACTACCTGCGCACCATCGCGCCGGGTATCAAGGTGATCGCGACCGAGGCGCTGCAGTGCCCGACCCTGCTGCGCTGCGGCTTCGGCGCGCACCGCATCGAGGGCATCGGCGACAAGCACGTGCCCTGGATCCACAACGTGCGCAACACCGACATGATCATGGACATCGACGACGAGCAATGCATGCAGATCCTGCGGCTCTTCAACGAGCCGGCCGGGGCCGCCTACCTGCAGAAGCAGGGCGTCAAGGGCGACATCGTCGAGCAACTGCCCCTGGCCGGCATCTCCAGCATCTGCAACCTGGTCGCCGCCATCAAGACCGCCAAGTACTATGAGATGGACAACCGCGACGTCATCATCTTCCCGATGACCGACTCGATGGGGCTGTACCAGTCGCGGGTCAAGGAGCTGCGCGCCGAGCGCGGCGAGTTCAACGCCGACCAGGCGTCGGCGGTCTACGGCCGCTACCTGCAGGGCGCCAGCCTCGAGCACCTGCAGGAGCTGGGTTACTGGGACCGCAAGACCATACACAACTTCAAGTACTTCACCTGGGTCGAGCAGCAGGGGCGCAGCAGCGAGGATCTCAACGAGATGTGGGATCCCGACTTCTGGAGCGATACCTTCAACCAGATGGACGAGTGGGACAAGCTGGTCACCGAGTTCAACCAGCGCACCGGCCTGCTGGCGGCGATGGACTGATCGTCCGCTCCATTGGAACACCGCCGCGCCGCTGCTATAGTGCGCCCGCCAGCACGAGCGGAGGGCGCGATCGCCCTGCCCCGCCGAGGAGATCAGCGATGACCCACCACACGCCGCAGCACCAGATCCAGGCCCTGATCGAGCAGATCGAGGGGCTCAAGAACAACATGTTCGAGAAGGACTTTCTGCTGACCTGGGAGCGCACGCCGGACGAGATCGAGGCGATCCGGCTGACCGCCTACGCGCTCGAGCTGATGTACTACAACAACCTCACGACCCGCGCCTTCGACGGCGGGCTGGCGGTCTGCAACTTCCGCGACAAGTCGACCCGCACCCGTTTCTCGTTTGCCAGCGCGGCCAGCATGCTGGGTCTGAGCCTGCAGGACATCGACGAGACCAAGATCCAGGTCAGCCACGGCGAGACCGTGCGCGAGACCGCCAACATGATCTCGTTCTTGACCGAGGTCTACGGCATCCGCGACGACCTGTTCATCGGCGAGGGCCACGAGTACATGAAGGAGGTCGGCGACTCGATCGACGACGGCTACCGGGCCGGCTGCCTGCCGCAGCGCACCACCGTCATCAACCTGCAGTGCGACCGCGACCACCCGACCCAGTCGATGTGCGATCTCTTGCACCTGCAAAAGACCTTTGGCTCGGTGCAGGCGCTCAGGGGCAAGAAGATCGCCATGACCTGGGGCTACTCGCCGTCGTATGGCAAACCCCTGTCGGTGGCGCAGAGCATCATCACGATGATGACCCGCTACGGCATGCACGTCGTGCTGGCCCATCCCGAGGGCTACGACCTGATGCCGGGCATGCACGACATCGCAAAAAAGCACGCGGCAGCGTCGGGCGGATCGTTCACCTTTGTCACCAGCATGGAGGAGGCGTTCAGGGACGCCGACGTCGTCTATCCCAAGAGCTGGGCGCCGTTCAGGATCATGCAGGAGCGCACCAAGATCGTGCGCGCCGGTGAGCAGAAGAAGCTGGAGGCACTGGAGAAGACGGCGCTCGAGGAGAATGCGAAATTCAAGAACTGGGAGTGCACCGAGCAGCTCATGAAGCTGACCAGGGGCGGCAGCGCGCACTACATGCACCCGCTGCCGGCCGACATCACCGACGTCAACTGCAAGGCGGGCGAGGTGAGCAAGGCGGTCTTTGAAAAGTACCGCTACCAGACCTACCACGAGGCCGAGCACAAGCTGTACGCGATCGCCGCGATGATCATCAACACCCGCTTCAAGAGCGCGGCCCAGGTGCTCAAGAAGCTGCTCGACCAGAGCCACCCGCGCAGGATCGTCTAGACCCGACCCGGTCGATGCCGAAACCAAGACTGCAGCGCACCGGCCTCTTTTTCACCGTCCTGCTGACCGTCGCGTCCGCGGCCCGCGCCGACGACGCGCACTACCAGGACTTCGCGGTCGGCGCTCGCGGCGCCATGCTGGGCGGCGCCTACACCGCCATCGCCGACGACTCGTCCGCGCTCTACTTCAACCCGGCCGGTCTGGTCGACGTCGACCGCGCCAACGTCTCGATCGCGACCAGCCTGTACGGCTTCGATCGCCAGCTCACCTACGCCAGGGACGTCGACGCCGTGCGTCTGGTCAACGAGCTGCAGAAGTACCCGCTGACCGCGTCCGAGATCAACATCATCCCGGCCTCGACCGGCGCCGCGCTCGCCCTCGGACCGTCCGTCGACGGCCACTACCGGCACGCGGTGGCCGCCGGCCTGGTGGTGCCGACCTTTCGCACCGGCGTGCACTACGTCAACCGCGATCAGGATGCGCTGCAGCTACACAACACCAGCCGGGTCAACGACCGCACCATGATCTGGGCGGCCGGCTACGGATTCCGCTGGACGCGCGACCTCAGCGTCGGCATCGCCGGCCAGGCCACGGTGCGGCTGGTCGACATGGTCGACGAGTTCGACCTGCGCGGTGCCGCGAGCGCCGCGCCGGACCAGGGCGCCTTTCTGCTGACGACCTCGTCGCTCAACCTGACCCACACCGACGCCATGGTCGCGCTCGGCCTCAAGTGGCGCCTCGGCCGCCGGATGCTGTTCGGCGCCAGCCTGACCACGCCCGGCCTCTCGCTCTACCAGAGCGGCGAGTTCCGCACGCGCGCCGTCAGCGGCAACCTCGACCCGGCTGCCGCCCCCGAGCTGATCGAGCACGCCAGCCGGGTGCGCTGGTCGGGCGTGATCTGGCCGCTGTCGTCGCGCCTCGGCCTCGCCTACACCCGGCCGCGCGACTTCACGGTCAGCATCGACGCCAGCCTGCACGCGCCGACCCGGTACCAGCTGGTGGCCGATCAGTGCAGCGTGCCGTCGGGCGTGCTGCCCGACCTGCCGCTCTCCTGTCAACTGCTGGGCGGCCGCTGGACGGTCGCGGACCTGCCCGCAGAGGTGCAGCGGCGCAGCCTGATCCCGCTGCAGGTCGACCGCATCGCCAACGCCAACTTCAACCTCGGCTTCGAAAAGACCTTCTCGCGTCAGATCTCGCTCGGCGTCGGCGGCTTCACCAATTTCTCCAGCGCCCGCCCGTTCGTGGTCGACGCCGGGGGACGCCTGACCGCGCTGTCCACTCAGCTCTCCAACGTCGACCACTACGGCGTCACGCTCTCGCTCGGCTACTTTGGCGCCTTCTCTCTGTCGCGGCTGGGGGTGATGGCGATGTACGGCCGGGGCGAGACCGCGCGGCCGGTCAGCCCGACCGCGCGCATCGACAACAGCGCCCGGCTGGCGCTGGAGCCGGTCGCCACCCATGAGTACCTGGTCTACCTGTTCTGGTCGAGCACGGTGCGCTTCACCGAGGAGGCGTCGCCCGCGCCATGACGCCGTGCCCGGAAAGCACCGGTCGCCGGCAGCGAAAACTCGATCACCTGCCGGCGCGACGCGGGCTACGGTGTGGGTTGCGTATTCACCGGAGGCGTCCTAGATCATCGGCATGACTGCTCGAGTTTGCGGTTTCGCGAGTCCGATCGTCGTGTGCGCCCTGGCGATGGCGATGTCGGTGGCGGTGGCGTGCGAGCGCAACGGCGGCCACCCCGCGCCGGGGGTCAGGGGCGGCGCCGGCGCACCGGTTCCGGTCGTCGTCGGCCGGGCGGTGCGGCAGCCGATCCCGATCGAGCTGCGCGCCGTGGGGAGCGTCGAGGCGCTGGCCACGGTCTCGGTACGGGCGCGCGTCAGCGGCGAGATCAAGCGGGTCCACTTCAAGGAGGGCAGTGAGGTCAAACAGGGCGCCCTGCTGTTCACCATCGACCCGCGACCGTTCCAGGTGGCGCTGGCCGAGGCCGAGGCGCGGCTGGCGCGCGATCGCGTGCTGCTCGAGCAGGCCAAGACCGAGCTGCAGCGCTACGCCGATCTGGTCAAGCAGGAGTACGTCACCCGCCAGCAGTTCGACCAGGCGCAGGCCAACGTGGCGGCGCTGACGGCGTCGGTTCAGGTTGACACCGCCGCCGTCGACAACGCCGAGTTGCAGCTCGACTACGCCTCGATCAAGGCGCCGATCAGCGGCCGCACCGGCAGCCTGCTGGTCAACGCCGGCAATATCGTCGGCCCCGCGGACGCCAAACCGCTGGTCGTCATCCTGCAAACCCGTCCGGTATACGTGCAGTTCACCGTACCCGGCCGGCAGCTCGCCGATATCCGCGCCGCGGTGGCCGAGCACAAATTGCAGGTCGCGGTACGGCCGTCGGGCCAGGCGGCGACGGCGCCTCTGCTGGGGCAGCTCGAGTTTGTCGACAACGCGGTCGACCGCGCCTCGGGCTCGATCGCGCTCAAGGCGCAGTTCGACAACGCCGACGGCGCGCTCTGGCCGGGGCAATTCGTCGACGTGGTGCTGGCGCTGGGCGAGCAGACAGACGCGGTGGTGGTGCCGACGGCCGCGGTACAGACCGGCCAGCAGGGTTCCTTTGTCTACGTCGTCAGCGCCGGGCAGACGGCCCAACTGCGGCCGGTGACGGTCGGCCGCAGCGTCGACGGTCTGACCGCGATCGAGCGCGGCATCGAGCCCGACGAGACCGTGGTCGTCGACGGACAGCTCCGGCTGATTCCCGGCGCCCTGATCGCGGTCAAGAGCGCGAGTAGCCGCCCGTGAACATCTCGGCGCTCTTCATCAAGCGGCCGGTCGCGACCACGCTGGTGATGCTGGGCATCCTGTTCTTCGGCCTGATGGCCTACCAGCGGCTGCCGGTGAGCGACCTGCCCAACGTCGACTTTCCGACCATCGCGGTCAGCGCCAGCCTGCCCGGAGCCAGCCCCGAGACCATGGCCGCCTCGGTCGCCACCCAGCTCGAGAAGGAGTTTTCGACCATCGCCGGCCTCAGCTCGATGAGCTCGACCAGCGTGCAGGGCTCGACCCAGATCACGCTGCAATTCGACC
Source organism: Deltaproteobacteria bacterium (assembly GCA_016934455.1). Classification (GTDB taxonomy): domain Bacteria; phylum Myxococcota; class JACRCW01; order JAFGSX01; family JAFGSX01; genus JAFGSX01. The sequence continues at coordinate 2,892 of JAFGSX010000388.1, read as the reverse complement.
TGGACCGCGACCTGGACGCTGCCGCGCAGGACGTGCAGACCGCCATCGCGCACTGCGCGCGCCGGCTGCCGGCCGACATGCCGACCCCGCCCAATTTTCGCAAGGTCAATCCGGCCGACGCGCCGATCCTCTTCATTGCGCTCACCTCGCCGACGCTGCCGCCCTACGAGCTCAACCGCTACGGCCAGACCATCATCGCCCAGCGCATCTCGACCGTGGCCGGCGTGGCGCAGGTGCAGGTCTTCGGCGCCCAGAAGTACGCGGTGCGCATCCAGCTCGATCCCCGGGAGCTGCAGAGCAGAGGCCTCGGCATCGACGAGGTTACGCGCGCCGTCAAGGCCGCCAACGCCAACCTGCCGACCGGCATGCTGTACGGCGCCAAAAAGGCTTTCACGGTCGAGGCCTCGGGCCAGCTCGAGCGCGCCGCCGACTACGAACAGGTGATCGTCAGCTATCGCAATGGCCGGCCGGTGCGGCTCGACGAGCTGGGCCGCGCCATCGATAGCGTCGAGAACGACAAGGTGGCAGCCTGGCTGGTCGACCAGCGCGCCATGATGCTGGCGGTTTTTCGCCAGCCCGGCACCAACACGGTGCAGGTCGCCGACGCGGTGAGCGCGCTGCTGCCCTCGTTCCGGGCACAGCTCCCGGCCTCGGTCGAGCTGCAGACGATCTACGACCGCTCGGACTCGATCCGCGCCTCGGTCGATGACGTGCAGCTCACGCTGCTGGTCACGCTGTGCCTGGTGGTGCTGGTGATCTTCCTGTTCCTGCGCAACCTGTCGTCGACGGTGATCCCGAGCCTGGCGCTGCCGCTGGCCGTGGTCGGCACCTTCGCGGTGATGTACCTGCTGGGCTACAGCCTGGACAACCTGTCGCTGATGGCTCTGACGCTGTCGGTCGGCTTTGTGGTCGACGACGCCATCGTCGTGCTCGAGAACATTCACCGCCACCTGGAGATGGGCAAGGGGCGCTGGCGAGCCGCGCTCGACGGCAGTGCCGAGGTCGGCTTCACCGTGGTCTCGATGACGCTGTCGCTGGTGGCGGTCTTCATCCCGGTGCTGTTCATGGGCGGCATCATCGGCCGCCTGTTCGAGGAGTTCGCGGTCACCATCGCCGCCGCGGTGCTGATCTCGGGCGTGGTTTCGCTGACTCTGACGCCGATGCTCGCCAGCCGCTTTTTGCGCCAGCAGAACGCGGCGCAGCATGGCCGCGCCTATCAGGCCACCGAGCGCGCCTTTCAGGTGGTGGTCGCCGGCTACAGCGCGGCGCTGCGCTGGTCGCTGCGCCACCGCCTGTTCATAGTCGCCCTCACGCTGGCGGTCATGGCCGGCAGCGTGGCTCTGTTCGTGGCGGTCCCCAAGGGCTTTATCCCGACCGAGGACACGGGCCAGCTCAACGCCCAGACCGAGGCGGTCGAGGGCATCTCGTTCGCAGCCATGGCCGAGAAGCAGAAGGCGGTGGCCGCGATCGTGGCGCAGGATCCCAACATCGAGCGCTTCATGTCCAGCATCGGGCGCGGCGGCGCCTCGTCGAGCAACAGCGGCTTCATGTTCATCCGGCTCAAGCCGCGCAGCGAGCGCGCGCTCTCCGCCGACGAGGTGATCGCCGGGCTGCGGCCCAAGCTGGCCCAGGTGCCGGGCATGCGCGTCTACCTGACCAACCCGCCGCCGATCCGGTTCGGCGGCCGCATGAGCAGGAGCCAGTACCAGGTGACGCTGCAGGGGCCGGACATCGACGAGCTCTACAGCTACGGGCCTCAACTCGAGGCCCGGCTGCGCGAGCTGCCCGGCCTGCGCGACATCTCGACCGACCTGCTGCTGAAGAACCCGCAGGTGCAGCTCCGCATCGACCGCGAGCAGGCGGCCGCGGTCGGCGTCACGGTCGAGCAGATCCAGGACGCGCTGTTCAGCGCCTACGGCTCGCGCCAGGTCTCGACCATCTACGGCAGCGACGACACCTACATGGTGATCCTCGAGCTGCTGCCCGAGTACCAGGCCGAACCGTCGGCGCTGTCGCTGCTCTACGTGCGGTCGCAGAGCGGCGAGCTGGTGCCGCTGGAGACTCTGGGCCGGCTGGAGCAGACCATCGGGCCCTACGCGGTCAGCCACTCGGGCCAGCTACCGGCGGTGACCATCTCGTTCGACCTGACGCCGGGCACCGCGCTCGGCGACGCCGTGGCGCTGGTCGAGCGGGCCGCGCTCGAGACCCTGCCGCCGACCATCAGCGTCAGCTTCCAGGGCACGGCGCAGGTGTTCCAGTCGTCGCTGCAGGGGCTGGGGCTGCTGCTGCTGCTGGCGGTGCTGGTCATCTACCTGGTGCTGGGCATCCTGTACGAGAGCTTCCTGCACCCGATCACGATCCTGTCGGCGCTGCCATTCGCCGGCTTCGGCGCTCTGCTCACGCTTTGGCTGTTTGGCGTCGAGCTCAGCATCTACGCCTACGTCGGCGTCATCATGCTGGTCGGCCTGGTCAAGAAGAACGGCATCATGATGGTCGACTTCGCGGTCGAGGAGCAGCGCCGCGGCAAGGATCGCTTCGCCGCCATCCACGACGCCAGCGTGATCCGGTTCCGGCCGATCATGATGACCACCATGGCCGCGCTGTTCGGCACGCTGCCGATCGCCATCGGCCTCGGCGCCGGTGCCGAGGCGCGGCAGCCGCTTGGCCTGGCCGTCGTCGGCGGCCTGCTCTTCTCGCAGCTTCTGACGCTGTTTGTGACGCCAGTCATCTTTACCTATCTCGACCAAGTACAGGGCTGGTTCGGCGGTAAACGTAAGTGATACGAAATCGTCTTGAATCGACAATGTTGTGGGGCCCCGCCTTAACCGGCGACCCTTTTTGTCCTCGTCCCTCGTCAGGGATTTCCAAGGGTCACGGGCTCGGAAAAAAGTG
>JAFGSX010000387.1 GCA_016934455.1 Deltaproteobacteria bacterium | reverse complement strand
CCGGCCGCCACCGCCACCGCCACCGCCACCGCCAGCCATCGCGTCTGCATGATGAGCCCTCGTGTTGGGTTTCTCTTCGCCCAAGGCGCCGTCGCTGTCAACCTGCGCCGCGGTCCGCGGTTGACGGAGCCACGCTTTCGGGTTTGACTTCGACCTCGCGGCAGCGTCCGCGATGTCGGCGTGGGGTGGCGATGAGAAGAGTGGTCCCGCTCGGTGTGCTGGTCGACGGTCTGGCCGCCTTGCCGAGCGTGCTCGACGCTTTTCTCGACCACCCGGCGATCTCGTCGTCGGATCTGACCATCGGTGCGCCCCTGTTCAAGGCCACTCCCGAGCTGGCCGAGGCGCACAAGGCGCTGCGTTCGGCGCGCGAGCGATTTCACGCCTACCTCTCTCTGGGTGTGCTCAACGAACCGGTGCGCGCGCAGGTGGCTCAGCGCTTTGTCAAAACCTACCGGCAGCGCCACGGCCGGGTCGAGCGGCGCGACGTTTTCCTGGCGTCCGCCGACATGTGCGCGGCCACGGTCAACCTGAGGACGCTCAAGGCGCTGGATCCGCTGGTCCGGCGCGAGGTCATCGCCGAGATCCTGCGCATGCCGCACGACCGGGAGGCCGTCGAGCGCGAGCTGGTCGCGGCGGGCGAGAGCCTGCCGGAGGGCGAGGTCGAGCCTCCCGACCTCACCGTCTACCAGATGTCGCTCAAGATCTTCGTCGACCAGTTGAGCAATCCGGTCCGGCTCAAGGATCCCGAGGTGATCCGCGCGCTCGACGCCATGCGGTGTGCCGAGCCGGTGGTGATCGAGTTCTGGGCCGCCCCGGCGCTGCCCGGCTATCCGTTCATCGTCGTGCGCGACGTCGCCAACGCGGTCGGCGGCATGCCGGTATGGATGGAACTGTACGAGGTGGTGCGCTAGAAACGCCGGGCATCAGCGCAGCCGCAGGCGCACCTCGGGCGACAGGTTGCCTGCCAGATCGCGGCAGCGCGCCGAGACCATGGTGGCGTTCGCCAACCGTTCCCGATCGAGCTGCGCCCGCGCCGTCCACTCGCCCCACTTCGCGCCATCGACCGCAAAAGCGTACTCCAGCAGCTCGGCCGGGGTCGCCAGATCCCGGCCCACAGCCACCACCGCGCCGTCGACGCCCCGGTACAGACGCAGCTCGGGCGCCAGCGGGTCTAGGTCGACCTCGATGCGCGCGGGCACGGCCTCTGCGCTGCCGGTCTCGCCGGCACGGCGTCCACGCACCTCGATGACGTGGCGGCCGAGCAGCTTGAGCAGCGGTGAGCTCAACTCGAGCACGCCGTCGGCGTCCGGCCTCACCCAGCTTCGCCAGAACCCACCGTCGACGCGGTAGCGGTACAGGTCGTCGGGGTCGAGCCGGGCGAAGCGGTCGACCAGCCGCACCCGGCCGGTCGGTCGCCACGAGCCATCGGCTCCGAGCGACAGCAGGCCGGGATCTTCGTCCACCTTGAGGTCCGAGAACAGACCGAGCTGCCGCGCGCGGCCTCGCTGCTGGGCGACCAGGTCGAAGTAGAGGTTGAGAAACTCGCGCCGCCCGGCCGGTCCGTTGGTCTCGACGCCTGCCAGCTCCAACCCTAGAGGAACGCCGAGAGCCTGCTCGAGCAGCGGCGTGATGTCGTAGTCGATCGTCAGACCGTCCTCGATCAGGGCGCCGAGCGCCACGTCGATCAGGGCCGGCAACAGCTCGGCGAAATCGGCAAATGGCAGCATCTCGTTGTACAGCTCTTCGAAGTTGCCCAGCGTCGGCCCCTCGACGATCTCGAACTGCAGGCGGTGCGAGGCCTGATCCGCGGTCAGGCTGAAGCCGACTCGCACGTCGCCAGCGACCTCGAAGATGCGCACCAGGCGTTCGTACATCATCACGTACAGACCGAGGCGCAGCCGCGACAGGTCGACGCGCAGCAGCGGATCGGCGGTGCTGCCGGCGCCCAGGGTGAACAGCGGCGGTTGTTCGGGCGCCGTCACCAGCAGCGCCGGCGCCAACGGATCGACGAACTGGCCAAGGGCACCGCCGGCCAGCAGGTCGATCGCGCCCGCGGTCAGCATGAAGGATCCGTTGGACAGGGCGTGGATCTCCTCGGAGCCCAGCTCGAGGCAGAGCAGGCCTGCGTTGTAGGCGGCAAAACCGAGCTGATTGAGCGAGGCGCGCGCGACGCTGCCGGCCATGTGGTAGACGTGCGGCAGGCTGCCCGAGACCGCGAACTCGCCGGTCAGCGGTGTGGCGACAGGAGCCTCGAAGGCAGCGCTGCCGTACAGCCGCACGAAGTCGATGCCCTCGATCGGCCGCACGCACGGGTGGGGCGCCGGTCTGCCCGCGGCCACGTCGTGCACCGCCTCGAAGCCGCTGCTCATCACCAGGTCCATGCCGCGGAATCGCACGCCGCACGGCGTGCTGCCGCCGGGGCAGTTGACGCGGAAGGTGCCGGTGCTCGGTTGCAGCGACAGGCCCAGGTCGTTGGCGGCCGCCAGCGAACCGACGCCGCCCGCCGCGTCGGCGACCGAGATCCGGTTCTGCGCGTCCAGCGGCTGGCCGTTGAGCGAGGCGAAGATCGAGTCGAGCAGGGCGCTCACGACCGCGCCGGCCGCCACGTCCAGGATCGGACCCAGGAAGTCGTCGACGTCGCTGATGACGCCCATCGAGGTGTCGAGCACCGGGCAGATGGCGTCGCACTCGGCGCTCTCGGAGATCTCGACCACGGTGCCGAAGATGCTGTCGTCGTCGGTGCACAGCGTGTCGCCGCTGATGTGGTCCTCGACCCAGTCGCTGTTGCGGACATCGATCTCGACGCTGTCGATCTGAAAGTCGGTCAGCGGATTGAAGGTGGTATCGACGAACAGGCAGCGGCGCGCGTTTTGGAGGCAGTTGGCGTTGGTCACCGATGGGCGCAGCAGCAGATCGATGGAGAGCGAGATCGCGTAGCCGGGATAGCGGGGATTGGACGCCAGGTTGCCGTCGACCACATCGCAGCCGACGTCGACGTTGGTCAGCTTGTTCTTGTCGCGACAGCAGTTGCTGGGCAGTGGATAGGAGCAGATGAGGCCGCTGTTGTCGACGGCCGGCCAGCCGGCGAGATAGCAGGACAGACAGGTGAGCGCATTCAGGCCGTTGATCATGCAGGCGGCGATGCCGAGCTCCTCGTAGCTGAAGGTCAGGGTCGCGGCCCCGAGGGCGGTGGCGTCGAGGCCGATGCGCAGATCCTGCACCTGCAACCGGATCGCTCCCGGCTCGACGAAATCGGCGCTCACCTTGTCGCGCAGCGTGCCGCTGCCGTCCTCGAGCACGATGTAGGCGCGCGAGGTGGGGCTGGCGT
>JAFGSX010000386.1 GCA_016934455.1 Deltaproteobacteria bacterium | reverse complement strand
GGTCCCCGCTGATCGGCGGAAGTCTTTTTGTCGTCGCTGCGCGGCGAAAAAAGCCTCCCGCCGGCCCCCCGCCACGCAGGATCAACTACGGTGAGCAGCGCAATCAGCCGTAGAAACCAAGTCTCGACGGCCTCACCCAAGCAGCGCCTCGACTGAAGCTCCAGCCAGCCGCCCCGCGATCCACTCGCCCACCATCTGCAGCGCCCGCGCGCAACTGTCAAGCTGCCCCGCCAGCAGGTAGCAGTCGTGCACCATGTCGACGCGCTCGGTGAAATCGACCTCGACGCCTTGACCGCGCGCGCGATCGACGAATTCCCGCACCTGGTCGCGCAGGATCTCGGCGCCGCCGACCTCGACCAGCAGCGGCGGCAGCCCGCGCAGATCGGCGTACAGCGGTGAGACCAGGGGGTGTCTCATCTCCGCCCGCGGCGCATACAGCTCGGCCCAGCGGACCAGATCCTCGGGGTCCGCCAGATCGCACGCCGCGTTGTCGACCAGGCTGCCGCCGCTCGCCGCCAGATCGACCCACGGCGAGAGCAGCGCGGCCGCCGCCGGCAGGGGGGCGTGCCCGTCGCGCAACCGCTGCAGCAGCGCCAGCGCCAGATTGCCTCCGGCCTCGTCTCCGGCCAGCGCCAGGCGCCGCGGATCGAGGCCGCGGTCGAGCAATTGACGATAGATCGCGACCGCGTCGTCTATCGCCGCCGGATACCGGTACTCCGGCGCCAGCCGGTAGTCGGGGGCAAAGACCGCGGCCCGCGCTGCCAGGCAGAGCCGCGCCAGCAGCTCGCGATGGGTGCGGCTGGAGCCGCCGCTGAACGACCCTCCGTGCAGATACAGGATCGCGGCGCCGCTGGACCCCGACACCGGCGCCAGGCGCTCGGCCTCGAGGTGGCCGAGGGCGAGCCTCTGCCGCTCGACGGCCGCGACCAGGCGCGGCGGCAGCGGGCGCGCGCCGCGCTCGAGGGCCAGGCGCCGCCCGCGTACGTCGAGCCGCTCGATCGCCGCCGCGCGGAGCCTGGACAAACGCAGCGCCAGCTCGAGGCGCCAGGTCCAGCTCGGCCGCGCCGGGCCGCGCCGCAGCCGACCCCACCAGGTCCAGCACAGCGCGCGCAGCACCAACGGCAGCATGCGGCCTGCTCCACGACGACGGTCGCCGCTGATTGAGCATCGATGGCGCGCGCTGTCAAGGTCGCTCTGGCGCGCGCCGGCCACTGCGCTAAGATGCCGCCGCAGGAGCCTGCGGTGGCCAAGCCGGTCTCGGATAGCGGCACCAGCCTGCGCATCGGCAAGTACGTCGTCGAGCGGACGCTCGGCCGCGGTGCCATGGGCATCGTCTACGAGGCGCGGCGCGCCAGCGACGGCCTGCGCGTCGCGCTCAAGACGATGCTGCCGGACCAGATCGGCGATACCGTCGACCACGCGGTCGAGCGCTTTGCGCACGAAGTGATCGCCATGGTCTCGCTGCAGCACCCGGGCATCGTCAAGGTTTTCGACTGGGACCGCATCGAGACGCCGCAGCAGAGCGACCTGCTGTTCTTCGCCATGGAGTTGCTCGACGGCGAGACGCTGGAGCAGTCGGTCAAGCGCGGCCCGTTCGCGCCGGGCGAGGTGGCGGCGATCGGCGCCGCGATCGCCGACGCCCTGCACTACGCCCACGGCCAGGGCGTCGTGCACCGCGACATCAAACCGGCCAACGTCTTTCTGACCCGCGACCGCCGCCTGGTGATCACCGATTTCGGCGTCTGCAAGCTGACCAACCTGCGGCCGGTGACGACGATGGGATCGTTCATCGGCACCGCGCCGTTCCTGGCGCCCGAGGTCGTGCTCGACCAGGAGGCCGATGGCCGCAGCGACGTCTTTTCACTGGGCGCGCTCTGCTACAACCTGCTGACGCGCGGCTTTTTACGGCCGGTGACGTCGATCGGCGAGCTGCTGTACGCGATCACGACCGGCAAGGAGGCTGGCCGCATGCGCCAGCTCGCCGGCTTCGATCCGCGTCTAATCGAGGCGCTGGCCGTCGCCGTCGAGAAGGAACCGGAGCTGCGCTTCCAGTCGGCGCTCGATTTCGGCGACGCGCTGCGGCCGCTGGCGGCACCGCTGCCGGAGCCCGGGCCCGGTCGCGCGATCGCCACCTTGCCCGCCGGCCTGGCGGTGGAGCAAGAGGCGGCCGGCTTCCGGATCGCCAGCGCGGCGCGCGCGGTGCAGGTCGCCGATTCGCTACCGTCGCCGCGGATCGAGCGCGCCAGCCGCGCCTTCTCGGCCAGTGCGACCAGGCCCGCGACGCCCGGCGCCATGACCGAGTCGCAGCGCCGACAGCTCTCCGAATCGCAGCGCCGCCGGCTCGACGATCCGCGACGCGCGCTGACCGACTCGCAGGCCGCAGCGCTGTTCGAGAGCCAGGCCCAGGCCCCGGCGCCCCAGCGGCTGCTCGACACCAAGGCCGGCCGCTGGAGGCGCGAGCAGGTGCCCGACGCCGTCGGCTCGAGGGCCGGAGCCGTGCTCTACACCTCGCCCGAACAGATCGAGGTCATCGGGCAGGGCGGCGGTATCCAGAGCGCGGCCTTCGCCTACTTCGGGCTCAACCCCGCCCAGGTGGCGCTGATCGACCGCAGTCGCGACCGACTGGCTCCGGACCAGATGCTCAATGCGGTGGGAGGGACGACCGAGTCGGTGGCGCCCCCCCTGAGCGCGTCCATGCAGCGCGCGCTGAGGGTCGATGGCCTAGAGCGGCCGCACCGCGTGATCAAGCTCGCGCCGCGCCATTACGCGATCGGCGGCGGCGCCACCGCCGCCGCGATGGCGGCGATAGCGGGCCTGCTCGCGCTGCGCAGCGTCGAGATCCCGATCGAGACCGACCCGCCGGGGGCCACGGTGGTGGTCGACAAGAAGGTCGTCGGCCGGACGCCCCTGCGGCTGCCGGTGCGGCGCTACCAGCGGCTGCAGGCGGTGATTTCGGTCGACGGTCACGAGCCCGTGAGCAGGGAGGTCGCGCCCGGCCTGCTCGGAGAGCCGAAACCGCTGAAGATCCAACTGCCGCTGCTCGTGGCCAGCCTCGACGTCGCGACCAGGCCGTCCGGTGCGGTGGTCACCGTCGACGGCGCCGCCATCTGCCGGACGCCGTGCCAGATCAGCTCGCTGGCCCCGCGCGTCAAGCACAGCGTCGTCGCCAGCCGCGACGGTTGCCTGCCCCTGACCTGGGCCGTCGACCTCGAGCCGGGCGCCGCGGCGAAACGCCAGGGCGATTTAAGGCCGTACTCGCTCGAGGCGCTGGCGCTGCTGCAGATCCTTACCGATGTCGCGCCGATTCGCCTCGATGGCGAGGACGTCACCGAGGCGGTCGCGCTCGGCGAGACCCTGCTGCTGCCGGGCGAGCACTGGCTGCAGGTCGGCAGCGGCGATCGGGCCCGCACGGTGGTGGTCGCGCTCGATCCCGGGCAGTCGACCCGCGCCGACCTGCGCGCGCCGGCGCCGCCCGGAGACACGCAACAGCGCAAGCCCGGACCGACGCCAGCGCTGGGCGCCTCGCTCATCCCGGCCGTCGACGACGCGGCCGGGCGGGGCATCGGCGCGCTAATCTCCGGCAATCTGGCCGCGGCCGAGGCGCAATTCAAGCTGGCGCTGGCGCACGACGGCAGCAGCCTGCGCGCGCAGCGCGGTCTGCTGTTCACGGCGGTGGCGCGCAAGAACCTCAAACGCGCGCAGGAGCTCGCCCGGAGTTATGTCGATCACGCCCACGCCCGCGACGCAGAGATCGTGCGAATGCTGATCGAGGCCGCGGCAAACGCCGAGAGCTGCCTGGCCAAGGACGGCGGCTGATCGGCGCAGGGGTAGACCATGGTTGAATACGGTCCGACGAGAAACACCCGCGGCCGAGCTCGCTGGCTCGCCGCCGCCGCGCTGCTGACGCCCTGGCTGGCGCTGCCGGTGCGCGCGCAGGAGGCACCGCCGGAGTCGGCACCGGCCACCGCCGCTCCGGCGACCACCGCTCCGGCGACCACCGCTCCAGCCGAGCCCGCGCCCGAGACCGAGCTGATGCCCATCGCCGCCGATCGGGCAGCGACCGAGCCGGCAGAGGTCACGAGCGAACCGCCGGCCGAGCCGGCAGCGCCGGAGATCGCTCTGGACGAGCCGCCCGTGCCGCCCGCGCCACCGGAGACGCCGCCGCAGTCGCTGCTCGCGCCCACCAATCCGCCGCGCCTGCCCGACGCACCATTGCCCGCGACCGGCACCGGGCTCAGCGACCTGCAGCTCTCGGTGACCGAGCTGACCGCGGGTGTCACCGCCGCCGCCGTCGCGGTGCCGACGACCCTGGCGCTGGCGAGCTGGCTCGGCTCGGTGCCCTCGAATCTCTACCTGGCCCTGCTGCCGGCGCTGCTGCTCACGGTGGCCCTGCCGCCGGCGGCCGTGGTCGGCGCCGAGTGGCTGCTCGCCGAGTGGCTGGCGCCGGGCAACGAGACGCCGTGGTGGGCGCTGGGGGCGACCGCCCTGGTGCAGGTGGGCACCGTGACGACGGCCATGCTGGCCGGCGTCTCGACCCGGCAGCAGACCGCGGCCCTGGTCCTCGCCGCCGTCGAGGTGGCGGTGCTGCCGGCGGTCGCGACCGCGGTGCTGCGCGCCACCAGGTCGCCCCTCGATCAGGGGGATCGGATCGACGACGACGTGAACGACGGAGGTGCGCCATGAGGACGAGACCGACCGACCTTGCCGCCGCCGTCGCTCTGACGCTCGGGCTGTCGCTGCTCGCCGGCGACGCCCGCGGCCAGAGCTGCCCGGCGCGGCCCTACTGGCCGACCGAGGAATGGCAATCGCGGGAGGGCAGCGTAGCGCAGAGCCGCGGCCAGGAGATCAGCGCCCTGGAGAAGTTCGCCTTCGAGCTCGAGGGAAGCGACGCCGATCGCCGCGGCATCCGCACCGACGGTGTGGTCATCGTGCACGGCGGCTATTTGATCTACGAGCGCTACGGCCGCGGCTTCGATGCCGACCACCGCCACATCGGCTGGTCGATGGCCAAGAGCTTCACCGCCACCCTGACCGCCCTGGCGGTGGGGCAGAACGCGCTCGAGCTCGACGACTCGATCTGCGACTACGTCGACGGCCTGCCCGCCGAGAACTGCGCGATCAAGGTGGTCCACCTGCTGGAGATGGGGTCGGGGCTGGCCTGGAAGGAGATCTACGAGAACCAGAGCAACCAGGAGTCGTCGACGCTGGCCATGCTGTATGGCCAAGGCCATCGAGACATGGCTCGCTTCGTCGGCCAGCACCGCCGCCGCGTAGAGCCGGGCACGCAGTTCAGCTACTCGACCGGCGAGACCGTGCTGCTCGCCGCCGTGGTGGGCGCCGCGCTCGAACCGCGCTTTGGCGGCGAGTTCCCCTGGCCCTTGCTTTTCGACCCGATCGGCATGCGCCAGACAGCGTTCGAGAGGGATCTGGCGGGGACCTACCTCGGCGGCTCGTTCGTCTACGCCACGCCGCGCGACTATGCCAAGTTCGGCTACCTCTGGCTCAACGACGGCTGCTGGAACGGCCGGCGCCTGCTGCCCGAGGGCTGGGTCGAGCGCGCCACCCAGGTCAACGACACCTACCGCCGCGGCAAGGTCGCCAAAGAAAAGAACGTGTTCGGCCGCACCTGGCAGCTCAACCTGCCGGTGCCCGAGCAAAACGTGGACCAGCCGTGGCCAGATCTGCCCGACGACGTCTACGTGGCCTCCGGCCACTGGGGGCAATCGATCACGGTGGTGCCGTCGCGCGACGTGGTCATCGTGCGCACCGGCGACGACCGCGACGACACCTTCGACTACCAGACCTTTGTCAAGCTGGCGCTGGCGATCGCGTCGGCGCGATGAGGCGGATGGCCATGTACAAGCGTCTCTTTGTGCTCGCCGCGCTGACGCTGGGCGCGCTCGCCTGCGACAGCTATTCGGAGAACGACCTCGAGCTGGTCACCGGCTACAAGGCCAAGACCATGTGCACCTGCCTGTTCGTGACCGGGCAGACCGAGCAGTACTGCGCTGCCTGGTCGACGGAGAACCCGCCGATCGCCAGCTACCGCATCGACTGGGACAGCAAGGCGGTCGAATCGCAGGGTCTGCTGCTGTGGGGCGCCCGCGCCCGCTTCGTCAGCGAGCGGCTCGGCTGCGTCCTGGAATGATCACGGCGTGCGGCAGCAGCGAAACCCGAATCCGTTGGCCACCGCGTCGGGCTTGAAACCGGCGCGGGCGGTGGTGCGCAGGTCGACGTTGCCGGCCGATACGAAGCAGCCGCCGCGGACCACGCGGAATTCGCCGCTGGCCGGCCCCTGCGGATCGCTGCAGCTTGCGCCGCACTCGTTGTAATAGGTGCTCGAGTAGAGGTCGTTGACCCACTCCCAGACGTTGCCCGCCATGTCGAGCACATTGTTGGGCGAGACGCCGGCGGGCTTGGAGCCGACCGCCATGGTGCCGTCGGTGCCGCAGCCATTGCCGCCGTCCTGCATCACAGCGTACTCGCAGCTCGCGTCCTGGTCGCCCCACGGAAACTTGCGGCCGTCGGTGCCGCGCGCCGCCTTTTCCCACTCGGCCTCGGTGCACAGCCGCTTGCCGGCCCAGCGGCAGTAGGTGTCGGCCTGGAGCCACGAGACGTTGTTGACCGGAAAGTCGTCCTTGTCGGCCGCGCCGTAGTTGCAGCCGTCGACGCACGCGGTCGGCACCTCGCAGGCATCGTCCTCGACGCACAGCTTGTAGAGCCGGGCCGTGACCTCGGTGGTGTCGATCTCGTACTCCTCGAGCGTCACCTCGTGCTTGGGTTTCTCGCGCGCGTTGCAGGTCGGATCCTTCGCCTCGTCGCAACCCATGGTGAAGCTGCCGGCCGCGATCTTCTGCATGGTCTCCTCGGGCGGCGGGCAGGAGGTAAGGGCAAGCACGGTCGCGAGCAGCGCGCTGGTCCGGTGAGCCATTGGGCGGTCCCCTCGTCACGGACGTAAGGTGTGCATTGTAGCACACGATAATTCCTGGCGATCCGCAAGTTGGCGCTGGCCTTTGCAAGCGGGTCCAGCTAATACCTGGCTTCATCGCGCCATAGATCTATGGCTGGTATCGACGGGCGAGAGTACCCGCGTAGCAGCAACCGGAGGGCAGGCATGAAGTCGCAGATTAGGTCGTTGGGTCTGGCGGCAACCATGGCGGTCGGAGCGCTGCTGGTCGCGGCCAACGCTAGCGCGTGGCGGCCGACGCTGGTGCCGATCGCGGTCGATGGAGACTTCAGCGACTGGCTGCCGGTGCTGGCCAACCCCAATCAGTTCACCTTCGACGGCGACGGCTCGTCGTTCGGCGCCAACTGCGCACCATCGATCGACGCCGACTGCAGAGTCGGGACCGCCGGCCGCGACATCTATACCTTTGCCTGGACTTATGACCCGGCGGGCGCATCGGATCCGGCGATCCACCTGTACACCGAGCGCGTCGACGACAACACGTCGGCAATGCAGAGTTTCTATTTTGTCATGGACGTCGATGGAGACGCCTTCGCAGAACAGACCGATTTTGTCCTCAAGGTCAACTGGTGGGCAAACAACTCGAACGTGCAGTTGGCACTTTATCCCTACGACCCGCTCGACGACGTCAACGGCGATCCGATGACGGGCGACGGCGTGCCGATGCCCGGAGCCCCGCTGTCGTCGACCCTGATCTGGTCCGCGACCCAGCCCGGCGGCCAGCAACCCGAAAGCCTGAGGATGGAGGTGAGCGTGCCGTGGAGCGTGCTGGGCGTGCCCTATGGATCGGCCATCCTGTTCCACGTCGCGACCAGCAAGTCCAATGACAAGCTCAGCGACGCCGAGGACAACTGCGGCGCCCCGGGCGGCGGTGTCGGTCGTTTTGGCTACAGCGGCATCGACGTGCGGCCGGATCGCTATGGCAATGCCAATTCGCCCGGCTTTATCGTTTATGCCCACGAGGTGGCCAACCTCGGTACGGCTCTCGATACGGTCAAGCTCTTCACCACCTCATCGCGCCGGCTGGCGATCGAGCTCTGGGCCGACCTCGACGGCGACGGCGCCATCGACGACCCGGGCGACGCGTTGATGGCCCGCGACAGCAACGGCGATGGCGACTACACCGACAGCAACGGCATCACCGACTTCCTCGATCCGGCCTGGGACAGCGACGGCGATGATTACCCGGATACCGGTGAGCTCGCCGGCGGCGGCGTCTTCCCGATCGTGATCCGGATCGAGGTGCGCACGGGCCTGTCCGGCCTGACCGACGTCACCACCGTGCACGGCATGTCGGTCACCGAGCCGGGAGAATTCGACACCGCCACCGACACCACGGTCCTCGGCCGCATCACGCTGGCGCCGGCAGGCGATCGCATGGGCGAGCCCGGGGTCAGAGTGCCGCATCCGGCGGTGGCCACCAACAACGGCGAGGATCCGGACCTGGGCAACTTCGAGGTCCACGGCCTCCTCGGCTGGCCGGTCAGGCTCTACTCCGACGGGGTGCTGCTGGGCGAGGACCTCAACGGCGACGGTACCTGGGAGACGTGGGCCGGCGACACGGACGGTGACCTGCGACCAGACACCGGATGGCTGGATGCCAGCGACCTGAT
>JAFGSX010000385.1 GCA_016934455.1 Deltaproteobacteria bacterium | reverse complement strand
CTCCGTCGCCGTTGAGATCCTCACCTCCGCTGCAGACGCCCGCCACGCTGCGCGGGCCATCGCACAGGCCATCGCCGTCGACGTCGGGGTTGTTTTCGTCCAGACAACCCGAGGCCTGCTCGATCTCGTCGGCCAAGCCGTCGCCGTCGCTGTCGGCCACCGCCAGGTAGGGGTCAGGGTCGCCGCCGGTGCAAAATCCGGCCACGTCGTTTGGGCCGTCGCAGCGGCCGTCGTGGTCGGTGTCGGGATTGCGCGGATCCAGCTCCGGGCCGACGTCGTACCGGCCATCGCCGTCCGTGTCCTCGCCAGCTTCGCAGGAGCCGGCCACCGCCAGCGGTCCGTCGCACAGGCCGTCGCCGTCGCTGTCGGCATTCGTCGGATCGGTGCGCGTGGCCGGGTCGGCGTCGCCGACGAAGATGCCTGCGCAGCGCGGGTCGGGCGATTGGCTGCGACCGGCCTCGACGCCGTCGAGCAGGCCGTCGCCGTCGCTGTCGGCGTTGCCCGGATCGGTCTGCTCGCCGCTGCCGTAGAGGTTGCCGAACTCCTCGGCGTCGCTCAGGCCGTCGCAGTCCGAGTCGTTGGTGGCGTTGTCGGGATCATTTGGATCGGGGGTGTCGATCAGCCGGTCCCGGCCGACCGCGGCGTCGACGCCGGCGCGGTCCGGCGCCACCCGGTCGCCGCTCGAAGCGTCGTTGCCAGCGTCGACCCATGGGGTGAGCCCGCCGTCGCGTTGCGGCGTCGGATTGTCGGCCCCGCAACCGGAATCACCGCATCCGACATACAGGACAAGAGACGCGGCAATGACAGTCCACCGCAATATCTGCATGACAGCACCTCGAGCCGGATCAGCCGCCACGCATCATAGCGCAGCGCGCCAAGCATTGCAGCCGCCGCCCGCAAAACGCGCTATAACGGCCCGATGCCGATCCCGAGCCAGTTGCTGAGCGAATGCCGGCAGATCGTCGGCGAGCGCCAGGTCGTCACCGACTCAGAGCGGCTGGAGCCGTACGGCCGCGACGAGACCCCGGGCCTGGCACCTGCCCTGCCCGACGCGGTGGTCAGACCCGGGTCGGCCGACGAGGTCAGCCGCGTCCTGCGCGCCTGCAGCCAGCACGGCGTTGCGGTCACGCCGCGCGGCGGCGGCACCGGCCACTCGGGCGGCTGCGTCGCGGTCCAGGGCGGCGTGGTGCTGGCCTTCGAGCGCATGCAGCGCATCCTGGAGATCTCGGCCGACGACCTGACCGCGGACGTCGAGCCGGGGGTCGTGCTTCAGGATCTGCACGCCGCGGTCGAGGAGCGCGGCCTGTTCTACCCGCCCGATCCCGGCAGCCTCGACACCTGCACGCTGGGCGGCAACGTGGCCGAGAACGCCGGCGGCCCGCGCGCTCTGCGCTACGGCGTCACCCGCGACTACGTGTTGGGCCTCGAGATCGCCCTGCCCGCGGGGGATCGGCTGCGCATCGGCAAGCGCACGGTCAAGGGCGTGTCGGGCTACGACCTGACGTCGCTGATCGTGGGCAGCGAGGGCACGCTGGCCGTGATCACCGCCGTCACGCTCAAGCTGATCCCGCGCCCGCGCAGCGTCGCCACCGCACTGGTCACCTTCGACAGCGCGGCGACTGCGGCGGCCGCGGTGAGCGCGCTGTTCGGCCGCGGCATCCTGCCGCGCACCCTGGAATACATGGACGGCCGCTCCATCGACGCGGTGCGGCCGACCGCGCCGTTCAGGTTTCCCGAGCAGATCGACGCCGCGCTGATAGTCGAGACCGACGGCGACGACGACGAGGCGACGCTGGCCCAGCTCGGCCGCGCGGTCGAGATCCTGGACCGGGCGGGCGCCCGCTCGACGCTGATCGCCCAGGACGCCCGGCAGCAGCGCGACCTGTGGACCTCGCGCCGCGGGCTGACCGAGGCGACGCGTAAGATCCGGCGCATCAAGATCGCCGAGGACATCGCGGTGCCGCGGCGGCGCATCCCCGAGGCGCTGGCGCGGGTGGCGGCGCTGGGAGAGCGCTGCGGAGTGCTGACCGCGGCCTACGGCCACGCCGGCGACGGCAACCTGCACGTGCAGATCCTGTTCGACGACGAGGGTCAGCGGCCGGCGGTCGAGCGGCTGCTGCACCAGGTGATGGCGATGGCGATCGAGCTCGGCGGCACGCTCAGCGGCGAGCACGGCATCGGCATTGCCAAGAAGAAGTTCATGCCGCTCGAGCACAGCGCCGGCGCGCTCGACCTGATGCGGCGACTCAAACGGGCGTTCGACCCCGCGGGTATCTTGAATCCGGGAAAGATCTTCTGACTGTTGCACCGAATCGTTTTTCCTCGGCCTCCGAGCGCCGGGCGTAGACCGGCTTGAGCGCGCTCGGGTCGTCGAAGTCGTCCGCGGCCAGCCGCGCCGCGGCCAGCGCGTAGAGCGCGGCCGGCTGCGGTTCGACCAGCAAGCGCGGGATCTCGGCGACCACTGTAAAAGCCTCCGCGTAGCGGCTGCTGCCGTCGCCGACCAGCAGGTCGATCGGGGCGTGCTCGACCAGCAGCCGCGCGCACGGCTCGGGATCGATGGCGCGCGCGTCGACGACGGTCGCGAGCGGAGCCAAGGCGCCGGCCGAATCCTCGGCCGCTGCGTCGGCAACGTCGTAGATGCCGGCGTAGACCTGCCCCTTCTTGGCGTCGACGGCCACGCCCATGCGGCCGCCGCGGCAGGGCGACAGCGCCAGCGCCGCCAGCGACGAGACGCCGATCAGCGGCGTGCCAGCGCCGAGGGCCAGTCCCTTGGCCGTCGCCACCGCGACCCGCACGCCGATGAACGAGCCCGGGCCGAGCCCGACCACGACCGCGGCCAAATCGCGCAGGCCGCAACCGGCGTCGGCCAGCACCTGCTCGATCGCGCCGTACATCTGCTCGGCGTGCGCTTTTTTCTGACGCAGCCAGCGCTCGGCCAGCGCGCCGCGCGGTCCGACCACGCCGACGCAGGCGACCGCGGCCGCCGAATCGATGCACAGCGCCGGCCGCGCGCTCATGTCCGAGCACTCCTGAGCAGCGTGCGCGCGTGGCGCCGTGCGCTGTCCGTGGTCTCGGCGCCGGCCAGCATGCGCGCGATCTCCTCGACCCGCTCGCCCCCGCCCAGCGCCTCGACCGCCACCGCCGTCCGCTTGCCCGCGGCGCGCTTGACGACCCGCAGGTGGTGGTCGGCCAGCGCCGCCACCTGCGGCAGGTGGGTCACGCAGATCACCTGGTGGTCGCACGCCACGGCCTGCAGCGCCTTGCCCACGGCCTCGGCCGTGGCACCGCCGACCGCGGCGTCGACCTCGTCGAAGACGTAGGTCGGCACCGGATCGCGATCGGCCAGCACCCGGCGCAGCGCCAGCGCCAGCCGGCTCAGCTCCCCTCCCGACGCCACCTTGCTGAGTGGCCGCGCCGCCTCTCCCGGGTTGGCCTGCAGCATCAGCTCGACCCGTTCGGCGCCGCTGCGCGCCACGCGCCGCTCGGTACCATCGACGACGACCGCCAGCGCGCTCGGGTCGGCGCGCGGCGACAACGGCTCGATGGTCACCTCGACCGCGGCCTCGCCCATGGCCAGCGCGGCCAGCTCGCGACGGCAGTCGCGGCCCAACTTTCCGGCCGCCTCGCGCCGCGCCTTGCCCAGGGCGCTCGCCGCTGTGCCCAGATCGATCTGCACCGCCGCGATCGCCTTCTCCAGCTCGGCCAGCCGTGCGGCCGAGCTCTCGACGGCGTCGCGCTCGCCCGCCAACCTCGCCGCCTGAGCCGGCAACTGGTCCGGCTCGACTCCGTGCTTGCGCGCCAGCCGGCGCAGCGCGGACAGCCGCTCATCGACCAGCGCCAGCCGCTCGGGATCTGCCTCCAGCCGCGCCAGCAGATGCCCAAGATCGCGCGCCGCCTCGCTGGCCAGCGTGCGCGCCTCGTCGAGACAGCGCCGCGCCCCGGCCAGCTCGGGCGCCAGCGGCAGCGCCGGCTCCAGGTGCCGCAGCGCCTCGGCTAGCAATGTGCAGGCCGAGCGCTCGTCTCCGTACGCCAGCTCCTCGGCCGCGACCGCGCTGTCGCGCAGCTTGTCGATCGAGCCCAGCCGCCGCCTCTCGTCGTCGAGCCGGGCCAGCTCGCCCGGCTGGGGGTCGATCTCGGCCAGCTCGGCGAGCTGAAACTGCAAAAACTCGAGCCGGGCGACCTTCTCGCTCTCGCCGCGCGCCAAGACAGATCGCTCCTCGAGCAGCTCGCGCAGCCGGTCGTGCTGGCCACCGAGCGCGGCGCGCAGCTCGCCGCACCTGCCGTAGGCGTCGAGCAGCTCGAGCTGGTTGTCGCGTCGAGTCAGGCTCTGGTGCTCGTGCTGGCCCATGATGTCGACCACGCCGTCCAGCGCGCTGGCCAGGGTGCCGACCGTCACCAGCACGTCGTTGACGAAGACCCGGCCGCGGCCGCTGCCCGGCACGCTGCGCCGGACCAGCAACTCGCCGTCTCCGGCAGCGATCGCGATGCCGACCTGCTCGAGCGCCGCCCGCACCCGCTGCGACTGCTGGCCCCGGCCCAGCGAGAAGACGCCGGCCACGCTCGCCTCGGCCGCACCGCGCCGGATCAGATCGAGATCGGCGCGGCCTCCCAGCAGCAGGTGCAGGGCGTCGACCAGCAGCGACTTGCCGGCCCCGGTCTCGCCGGTGATCACGGTCATGCCCGGCGCCAGCGCGACGTCGAGGGCGTCGACGATGGCGAAGTTGCGAATCGAGAGATGGTGGATCATGGCCGTTTTCTAGCGTCACGGGAGGTTGCTAGCAACGCCCGCGGCGCTGACGGCGCTGGCGCTCCTGCGACCGAGCGGTTATGACCTTGCCAGCGGGGTGCAGCGCGATGAAGGACTACGCCGACCTGCTGCGGGAGGAATTCGACGGCTACGACGGCCTGTACGCCGACGAGCTGCTCTGGGTGCCGCGGCTGTTCGACTATCTCACTGCGCTGGTCGAGGATCGGCGGCTGCCGCGCTCGGCGCGCGAGCTGATCAACGCCGCGCTCGCCTACTTCGTGCTCCCCTACGACGTCATGCCCGAGACGGCCCTGGGGGCCTTCGGCTTCATGGACGACCTCTACCTGTGCGCCGACGTCCTGCGCCGGCTTCTCAACCGGGCCCAGCTCGGCGAGGTGCTGGCCGAGCACTGGGATCACGAGCCGCCGCTGCACGAGCTGGTCGATCGCCTGCTGCGCGCGAGTCACCAGGTGCTCGGAGCCGACGAGCGCGCGCAGGTCCTGGCGCTGGCCGGGCTCGACGACGACGTCTGGGGGCTGCCGCCGCACACGGGCGAGCGCTGGATGCAGAGCTACTGCGACCAGTTGCGCCAGGAGCTGGCCGACTACCAGGGGCTGTACCGAGATCTGGTGCAGTGGGTGCCGGTGTTCTTCGACTTTTTCACCGCGCTGGTCGAGGACGAGCGGTTTCCGCGCGCCGGACGCATCGCCGTCAACGCCGTGCTCGCCTACTTCGTGCTGCCCTTCGACGCGCTGCCCGAATCCGGCATGGGGGGCTTCGGTTTTCTCGACGACCTCTACCTGTGCGCCCACGTCGCCCACCAGTTGCAGTGCGATCCGGAGCTGTCCGATCTGCTCGACGAGCACTGGCCGCACGAGCGGCCGCTGGCGGCGGTGATCGGCGATGCCCTGGCCCAGACCGGCCAGGCGCTGTCCGCCGCCGACCGCGAGCTGACCCTGTTCATCGCCGGGCTCGGCGACCGGCGATCCGCGGACGGCCGCTGAGATGACCGCGGATCTCTTCCAGGGCGCCGCCGATCGCGATCTGGTACATGCCCCGCTGGCCGAGCGGATGCGCCCGCGCACGCTCGACGAGCTGGTCGGGCAGGACCAGTTGCTGGGCCGGGGCAAGCCGCTGCGCCGCGCCATCGACCAGGGGCGCATCCCGTCGATGGTCCTGTGGGGTCCGCCCGGAAGCGGCAAGACCACTCTGGCGCGACTGCTCGCCGCGCACATGGCCGGGCAGTTCGTCGGCCAGTCGGCGGTGCTGTGCGGGGTCAAGGAGATCCGCGAGATCGTCGCCGACGCGCGCCGCCTGCTCAACGAGCAGCGGCGCCGAACCGTGCTGTTCCTGGACGAGATCCACCGCTTCAACAAGGCGCAGCAGGACG
>JAFGSX010000384.1 GCA_016934455.1 Deltaproteobacteria bacterium | reverse complement strand
GCGGATCGCCTCGGGCGTGTAGCCGCGGCGGCGCAGGCCGGCGATGGTCGGCATGCGCGGATCGTCCCAGCCGGCCACCCGCCCCTCCTTGACCAGTTGCAGCAGCTTGCGCTTGCTCATGACGGTGTAGGTCAGGTTGAGCCGCGCGAACTCGATCTGCTGCGGGTGGTGGATGCCCAGGTTGGCGACGAACCAGTCGTACAGGGGGCGGTGGTTCTCGAACTCGAGCGTGCATATCGAGTGGGTGATCTTCTCGATCGAGTCGCTCTGTCCGTGGGCCCAGTCGTACATGGGGTAGATGCACCACCGGTCGCCCGATCGATGGTGGGTCGCGTGCAGGATGCGGTACATCACCGGGTCGCGCAGGTTGATGTTGGGCGACGCCATGTCGATCTTGGCGCGCAGCGTGCGCGTGCCGTCGGCGAACTCGCCGTTCTTCATGCGCTCGAACAGCGCCAGGTTTTCCTCGACGCTGCGGTCGCGGTGCGGGCTCGGCTGGCCTGGCTGGGTCAGCGTGCCGCGGGTCGCCGTCACCTCGTCCGCGCTCAGGTCGTCGACATAGGCCTGGCCCGCCTGGATGAGCTGCAGCGCCCACCGATAGAGCTGCTCGAAGTAGTCCGAGGCATAGAACAGGCGGTCTCCCCAGTCGAAGCCGAGCCAGCGCACGTCCTCCGTGATCGAGTCGATGTACTCCTGGTCCTCCTTGGTCGGGTTGGTATCGTCGAAGCGCAGGTTGCAGCTCCCCCCGTAGGCGGCCGCGATGCCGAAATTGAGGCAGATCGACTTGGCGTGGCCGATGTGCAGGTAGCCGTTGGGCTCTGGCGGAAAGCGCGTGCAGACGCGGCGCTCGAAGCGACCAGACCGGTTGTGCTGATCGATGATATCGCGGATGAAGTTAGAGGTCGGCGCCGTTTGCCCTGCGCCCGGTCCCGGTCGATTCTGGTCGCTCATGGCGGTGCTTCCTCTAGCGGGCCGAATGAATGTCCGACGCCGCGAAGAACCAGGCGATCTCGGTCGCCGCGGTGGCCGGGGCGTCCGAGCCGTGCACGCTGTTGCGCTCGAGGCTCTCGCCGAAGTCGGCGCGGATCGTCTCCTTGTCCGCCTTGGCCGGATCGGTGGCGCCCATCAGCTTGCGGTTGTGGGCGATGGCGTCCTCGCCCTCGAGGATCATCACCAGCGACGGGCCCGAGGTCATGTAGTCGCACAGTGACTTGAAAAACGGCCGCTCGCGGTGCACCGCGTAAAAGCCCTCGGCCTCGCGCCGCGACATGTGCACCATGCGCATGGCCACGATCCGGAGACCGTTGGTCTCGAAGCGCGAGCAGATCTTGCCGATCAGGTCGCGCTTCACGGCGTCGGGCTTGATGATGCTGAAGGTCCTCTCGATGGCCATCGACTGCTCCTCGCCCCTCGGGTGACGACCTGCGGGGTCCTGTCGCCGGCTTTCCCCGTCTCGAGGGGCCTCGACGGGGGCCCCAGCCGGCGCCACCCCTCCGGTCGTATCTATTTTGTCGCGCTCGCCTTGACTTCCATTGAGATCTCGACCTGGCCGCTCAACCGAACGATGTCGAGTTGCCGGTGAGCTTCGCGCAACCGGCGCCGGCACAGCTCGCGCCCCAGCACCGCCATGGTCTCGAACAGCGGTGGAGTGGCCGCCTTGCCGGTGACCGCGACCCGCACCGCCATGAATACCTCCTTGCTCTTGCGCTGGGTCTTCTCGCAGTAATCGCGCAGCAGCTTCTCGATCGTCTCCTTGTTCCAGGTGAACTGGGCGTCGACCGACTCGGCCACCTCGAGCAGCACCTGCTTGGTGGTTTCTCTGTCCCATTTCTTGGGGACGATAGCGTTCTTGAATGCCTCGTCGTAGGCGAAGGGGCCAAAGAAGAAGCCGGCGTAGGGAAAAAAGTCCTCGAGCTTGTCGACCCGCTCCTTGCACAGCGGCACGATCTGCCGCAGTCGATCGCGGTCGACGATGGTCTCGAGGATGCGGTCGATCACCTGTTCGTCGGTCAGCTTCTCGCGCAGGTACTTGCCGTTGAGCCAGATCAATTTCTGGATGTCGAACACCGGGCCCCCCAGGTGAATCTGGCCCAGCTCGAAGTGACGGATCATCTCTTCGACCGAGAACAGCTCGCTGCCGTCGGGCATGCCCCAGCCCATCATGCCCAGGAAATTGAGCAGCGCCTGGGGCAGGATGCCCGCCTGCTCGTACCAGATCAGGCTGGTCGGGTTCTTGCGCTTGCTGACCTTGCTCTTGTCGGCGTTGCGCAGCAGCGGCAGGTGCGCAAAGACCGGCAGCTCCCAACCGAAGGCCTGGTACAGCAGCACGTGCTTGTGCGTCGACTTGATCCACTCCTCGCCGCGCAGGACGTGGGTGATGCCCATCAGGTGATCGTCGACGACGTTGGCCAGGTGGTAGGTCGGAAAACCGTCGCTCTTTAGCAGCACCTGGTCGTCGATCTCCTCGTTGCGCACCTCGATGTCGCCGCGCAGCTCGTCGTGGACCACCGTGGAGCCGCCGCGCGGCACCTTGAGCCGGACCACGTACGGCGCGCCGGCCTCGATCTCGGCCGCCACCTCGACCTGCCGCTCGCGGCAGTGGCCGTCGTAGCCGCGCACCGAGGCCTTGTCAGCTTCCTGCTGCTGCCGCACCCGCTCCAGCCGCTCGGCGCTGCAGGTGCAGCGGTAGGCGTGGCCGCCGGCGATCAGCCGCTCGACGTGATCGCGGTAGATCGGCAGTCGCTCGGACTGGCGGTAGGGACCGTCGGGGCCACCCTTGTCCGGCCCTTCGTCCCAGTCCAGCCCGGCCCATCGCAGCGCGCGATAGATCGCGGCCTCGGCCTCGCGCGTAGACCGCGCCTGGTCGGTATC
>JAFGSX010000383.1 GCA_016934455.1 Deltaproteobacteria bacterium | reverse complement strand
CGCGGCGATTGCCGAGGTGATCGATGTCGTCCGTCGGACCCGACTCGTTGCGCAGCTCGATGAGGTACTTGACCACCTCGAGGATGTCGCGCTTGGTCAGCACCGTGTTGTCGAGCGCCTCGTCCAGACCGAACTTGTGGTTGAGCTTGAGCCGGCCGACCTGCGACAGGTCGTAGCGCTCGGGATTGAAGAACAGGTTGTTGAATAGCGTCTCCGCCGTGTCGATGGTCGGCGGGTCGCCCGGCCGCAGCCGGCGGTAGATCTCGAGGATGGCGTCTTCGCGGGTGTGCACCTTGTCGACCAGCAGCGTGTCCCGCAGGTAGGGACCGACGTTGAGGCCGTCGATGAACAGCACCGAGACCTGCTGGTGCCCCTTCTCGCGCAACATCTCTATTTTTTCTTCGCTCAGCTCCTCGTTGCTTTCGAGCAGCACCTCTCCGGTCTCGAGGTCGACGATGTCCTGGGCGCAGATCAGACCCTCGACCTCCTCGGCCGTCAGCGGCAAGGAGTCCATCTTGAGCTTCTTGAGCTCCTTGATGGTCTTGGCCGTGAACTTGCGGTTCTTCTTGACCAGGATCTCCTTGGTCTTGGGATCGCGGATGTCGCGGGTGGCGCGCTGGCCGAGCAGCAGGTCGTAGTTGATCTGCTTCTCGTACTTGCCCTTGCCCTGCAGCAGGATCACCTCTTTGTCGTAGTAGTAGTCGAGCAGGTCCTCGGCGCTGTAGCCCAGCGCCACCAGCAGCGTCGTCGCCGGCAGCTTGCGGCGGCGGTCGATGCGCACGTGCAGGATGTCCTTGTGATCGAACTCGAAGTCGAGCCACGAGCCGCGGTACGGGATGATGCGGGCGTTGTACAGCAGCTTGCCCGAGGCGTGGGTGCGCCCCTTGTCGTGGTCGAAGAAGGCGCCCGGAGAGCGGTGGAGCTGGCTGACGATGACGCGCTCGGTACCGTTGATGATGAAGGTGCCGGTGATCGTCATCAGCGGGATCTCGCCGAAGTAGACCTCCTGCTCCTTGACGTCGCGGATCGACTGGGCGCCGGTGACCTCGTCCTTGTCCCAGACCACCAGCCGCACCACCACCTTGATCGGCGCCGCGTAGGTCATGCCGCGGGCATGGCATTCCTCGACGTCGTACTTGGGTTTCTCGAGGTGATACGAGACGAACTCGAGGCTGGCCGTCTCGTTGTAGTCCTTGATCGGGAAGACGCTCTTGAACACGCCCTGCAAGCCGATGTCGGCGCGCTTGTCGGGGTCGACGTCCGCCTGCAGGAACTTCTCGTAGCTGCGGCGCTGGATGTCGATCAGGTTGGGGATGTCGATGAGAGACTTGATGCGGGCGAAGTTCTTCTGGATCGTGTAGTTCTTCTGGATTGCCGATGCCATGTAGAAACGCTCCTGCTGCCGCCGGGCGCGCGCGCTCGGCGGTCGTCAACCTGGACCCACCGCGATCAAACGGCTGACCGCGGCACGCTCCGGCGCACTAACGGAAAAGGCGAGAACGACAGACAGTGGCCCTGCAGACCCGGCGACCGGTGCTGCCTGATCCATGCGCTCCCGAGCTGCGCCACCAACAGGCCTCCGGCTGGCTGCGTTGCGGGGCGGTCGGCCCGCCCCGCCCCGTCGGGAACAAGTCCAGACGGGGCTCCACCCCGGCAGCACCGGCGACGGTCTCCACGTCGAGAAAACGCCGCCACAATATTTTTTTGGCCAAAGGCAATTTTCCCCCCCTCCCCAGAAACCACCTGGCTCAGGGTCGCCTTCGGCCAACAAACTGGCGCGCTATCTAGCAGGTTGAATTATGGGCGTCCAGATCTATTTTTCGCCGGCTGCAGAAATCGGGCCAATCTGGGTTTTAATATTTATTTCAAGCAACTGAGCACCACACTTCAACCGCGGCTAAAACCGGTGTCGGCCGCCTCGGGCGCCGCGCTCATTCACCGATGATCTTGATCAGCGCGCGCTTGCGGCGCCGGCCGTCGAACTCGAAGTAGAAGATCTGCTCCCACGGTCCAAAATCGAGCTTGCCGCCGGTGACGGCGACCACCACCTCGCGCCCCATGATCTGACGCTTGTGGTGTGCGTCGCCGTTGTCCTCGCCGGTGCGGTTGTGCCGGTAGAGGTCAGGGTTGTGCGGCGCCAGCTTCTCGAGCCAGTCCTTGTAGTCCTGGTGCAGCCCGCCCTCGTCGTCGTTGATGAAGACGCTGGCCGTGATGTGCATGGCGTTGACCAGGCACAGCCCCTCCTTGACCCCGCTCTCCTGGACCGCCTTGGCGACGTCGTCGGTGATGTTGACCAGGTCCATGCGAGCCGGAACGTTGAACCAGAGCTCCTTGCGATGGGATTTCATGTGGCCTCCGTCGCACCCGCGCGATGCTGCCTGGGCGAAGCCGGTCAGGATCCACCCTCGGCCGGCGGGGGGCGGGCCGACGGCCCTTGAAAGTCCCTGCCGAGGGACAGCCCCCGGCAAATCAGCGCAGCGGCGCCAGCCAGACGTCGCCGCGGGCAGCGCAGCGCAGCCTGATCGACTGCGCCTCGTCGACCTGGGCAAAGAACGCGTGCGCGGCGCGCAGCGTCGGCAGCTCGACCCCGATCGCCAGCACGAAGCGCGCGCCGTCTGCGGTCTCGAGCAAGAAGACGTTGCCGAACTGCTGGCTGGCCTGCACGTCGACCAGGTTGGCGGCGATCTGGTCCGGCGCCAGGTAGCTGGCACCGCCGACCGCCTGGGACTGCGCGAGCTGGTTGCGGATCGCCGCCGTCAGATCCTGCACCTCGCCGAAGCGCTCGTTGACCGACGCCGCATTGAGCTGCAGCAGGATCTCCTGCCGCTCGGCCTCGCCCAGGGCAAACGCCGGCCGCACGTCGAGCACCGGATAGCGCGCGGTCTTGGGATCGAGAAGGACGGCCTTGTCGGGTGCGATGCAGAAGGCGCCGCCGATGAGGTCGCGTTCGATGTAGGGCACGTAGCGCACGCCCGGCCGCAGCGGCGATATCAGCAGGTCGCGCTTGCCGCCGCCGTCGTCCTGCACCTTGGCCGGCCCGTAGGCCGTCATCACGATGCGCACCTCGGTGAAGCGGCCGGAGATCGGCGGCAGCGGCGCCGACGCAGGCTGTCGTTCGCGCTCGACCATCGAGAGGCTCTCCCTCGCGCGCCGGCTCGCCTAGCGCTCTTCCTCGAACCAGCTCGCCAAGAACCGCTTGACCTCCGGGTGCCGGGTCCGCTTGAAGACCTCGGGCGGGCCCGCCTCCACGATGCGGCCACCGTACAGAAAACAGATCTGGTCGGCAATGCGAAACGCCGACGAGATGTCGTGGCTGATGACCACGCTGGTGATGCCGAGCTTCTCCTTGGCGGTCATGATCATCTCGTCGACCTGGTCGGTGGTGATCGGATCCAGGCCGGTGGTCGGCTCGTCGTAGAGGATGATCTTTGGGTCGAGGATGGTGGCCCGCGCCAGGCCGACCCGCTTGCGCATGCCGCCCGACAGCTCGGCCGGGTACTTCTTCTCGACCGACGCGTCCAGGCTGAACAGCTCGAGCTTCCCGCGCACCTTGGCCGCGATCTGCTGCTTGCTCAGCTTGGTGCGCTCGCGCAGCGGGAAGGCGACGTTGTCGAAGACGTTCATCGAGTCGAACAGCGCCGCGTTCTGGAACACCATGCCGAAGTCGGCGCGCAGGTCGTTGAGCGCGCGACCGCCGAGCCCGACGATGTTGCGGCCGTTGATCCGAACCTCGCCCGAGTCGGGCATCTCGAGGCCGATCATGTGCTTCATCAGCACGCTCTTGCCCTGCCCCGAGCCGCCCAGGATCACCGTCGTGGTGCCGGCCGGCACCGCGATGTCGACCCCGCACAGCACCTCCTGTACGCCGAAGCGCTTCTTCAGATCGATCACCTCGATCATCAGCGGCGTGATCCGGGTGGTCTCGGTTTGCGAGCGCTGGAGCTGGGCGACCATCGGCTGCGCAGTCTGGCGCAGAGCGGGGGCGTTGTCGAGATGGGAGCACCGCGCGGGCGCGCTTTGACAAGGCCGCCGGGTCATGCTTGGTTGACTCGGTCGTCAGCCGGGAGATCGAGCCATGATCGAAGACGCTCGCTTTGCGGCCCTCGAGAAGATGATCGCCGAGATCCACCGCTCGGTCGTCATCATCGAGAACGACCACGGCCGCAAGATCGATCTGGCGCTCGAGGGGCTCGCCGGGGTAAACCAGCGCCTCGACCAAACCGACCAGCGCGTCGCCGCCATCGAGACCAGGGTCGCGCACATCGAGACCAAGGTCGAGCACATCGAGACCGACGTGCACGAGATCAAGGGAGTGCTCGGCCTGCTCAAGTCGATCGCGACCGACCACGAGGCCCGTCTGCAAAAGGTCGAGAACATCGTGCGCGACCACCTGGCGGGACACCCGGTCAACGCCTAGCTTGCGACCAGTGCGCTACGCCGCCCCCGCGCTCTCTGGAGCCGCCGGCTGCCCGCGCATCAGGCCGAGCCCGACGCCGAGCACGATCAGATAGCCGATCGCGATCTGGTAGTGCAGCGTGGTGGCGGGCGTGGTCGGCCAGTAGATGCCACCCGACGGCAGCACCGAGTGGATAAAGCCGAACAGCGACAGCCCGACCGCCACCAGCGTCACCGCGATGAACAGCGTGCGCCGGCGATCGATGATGCCGACCAGCATCGATCCCCACAGCACCGCGGTCAGGATGAAGCCGTGGCCGATGGCGCGGACGGTGTCGTGGTCGCGCGCCACCGAGGCCGGGACCGGCGCGCCGCCGAGCGCCGACACGATCGTGTCGTAGTTGATCAGCGCCAGGTAGCCGACGATCGGCAGCATCGAGAAGGCGATCGCCTTGACGTGGTGCTTGGGAGTCTCGGCAAAGGCCTGGTGGATGATCTCGAGGCCGACGAAGAGCAGGATCGGCGTCACCGCCGCCTCGGGCAGCAGGTCGACGACCAACGCGACCAGGCCGAGCACGCCGCCGATGCCGACCGCCAGCGCGGTGAGCAGGGTGTAGCCGGCGCGCGCGCCCATCGCCTTGTAGGCGGGGTGGCCGATGTAGGGCGTGCTCTGGACCACGCCGCCGCAGACGCCGGCCACCAGCGTGGCGATGGCCTCGGTGAGCAGGATATCGCGGGTGCGAAAGTCATCGCCGGCCAGCCGCGCGCTCTCGGTGACGTTGATGCCGCCGACGATGGTGAGCAGGCCAAACGGTATGGCCAGCGACAGGTAGGCCAGCGACTTGGGAATGCCGTAGGCGAAGCCCAGCGTCGGCAGCGGCAGCGCGACGAACAGGTCGAGCGCCGGCGTCTTCATCTCGGACACACCGACCGCCCCGAGAAGATAGTAGAGCAGCGTGCCCACGCCCACCGCGAGCAGCGCGCCCGGGATGTTGCAGGGGATCTTGAAGCGGCCGACAAAAGCGGCCAGCACGATCACCAGCGTGGTGAAGCCGACGATCGGGTGGGCGAAGATCTTGGTCACCGGAAAGTGGCCCAGCAGCACCAGCCCGATGCCCGCGATCGAGCCGAGCAGCGCCGCGGTCGGCAGGCTGCGCTTGACCACGTCGCCGAAGAACGAGAACACGGTCTTGACGACGCCCATGATGACGGTGACCGCCATGCCGACATGCCAGGCGGTGACCGCATCCTTGGTCTCCAGGAAAACCGGCCCCAGCACGGTGACCGCGATGCCGATGGTGGTCGGTGTGTCCAGGCCGAGCGGCATGGCGGTGATCGTGTTGCGGCCGCTCTTGCGAGCGAGTCGGATGGCGAGCCAGGTGTAGACCAGGTCGCCGACCAGCACGCCGATGGCGGTGCCCGGGATCATCTTGCGGTAGACGATGTCGGCCGGAAAGCCGAAGCCGCCGATGAGGATGCCGCCCAGCACCACCAGGTTGAGCATGTTGTCGAGCAGCAACCCGAAAAAGGCGTTGAGATCACCCAGCGAGAAGAGCCTGTATTTCTGCCCTGTCACGGCGCACCTCCGATGGCAACGACCCTGTCGGCGGTCGCCATCATCGGGGAGAGGCGCCGCGGTCGCAGCGGCGACGATCGCGAAAGTCGCTGTGGTCGTCAACTGCGACCTCGGATACGCTGATCAAGAGCGACGGCCATGTCGCCGGCACCGCGATAACCGATGGAGACCAGGTCGATGACCCGAGCACGAAGGTTTTTACCCGGCGCCGCGATCGCCGCCCTCGCCTCGACGATGCTGACGCCGCTGGCGACGCGGGCGCAGGATGATGCCACCGCCCCATTGCCCGCGGCGGCCGCCGCCCAGATCTCTCCCGCCACCCTGCCCGATGACCCGGTGCCACCCGATATCGTGCCGCCGCCGGCCGCGGGGGAGGAGCCGGCGTCGTCACCCGGCAGCGAGGAGGTGCCCGGGCCCGCGGACCTCGAGGATCTGCTCGACGGCGACGATATCGACCACCCGCTGGCGGGCCAGCGGCCGGTCGAGCCGGCGATGACGGTGGCGCGCGCCCTGAGCGGCGTCCTCGGCTGCATGGTCTGCTCGCCGCTCGGCGCCCTGGGCGGCATGCTGATCGGGATGAGCAGCTACGCCATCTGGCTGGCGGCGGTGGGCGAGACCGCGGTCTTCGGCGGTAGCTGGCTGGCCGGCCTGCCTTACTTCGGGTTCGCCGGCGGTAGCATCGGCGGCGCGCTCGCCGCGCCGCTGGGCACGCTCGCCGTCGGCGCCGCCGTCGATCTGCAGCAACCCAGGATCTGGCCGCTGGCGATCGCGGCGGCGGTCGGTATCGTCGGCGCGCTGGCCCCGGTCGGCGCCGGCATCGCCATGTACGAGGTCTCGGTCAACTCCGACGCCACCGGCAGCGCGGCGCGGCAGAGCGACTTCCAGTTGCTGGTGCTGGCACCGGCGGTGGCAGCGCTGGGCATCCTGGGCGGCGGCGCGGCGGCCGTGATCGGATACGCCGTCAGCTACCCGCTGTTCGACGAGTAATACGAAATAGGTCGAATCGACAACCTGGGGTGACCCGCAGCGCACTCGGCTCACGCCTGGAAGCGCAGATATCCGTAGAGCAGCGGGTTGATCAGCTCGGTCAAAAAATAATCGACGATCAGCACCGAGACCGAGCCGATGACCACCGCGCGGGTCGCGGCCAGGCCGACTCCGCGGGCTCCGCCCGTCGTCACAAAACCCTTGAAACAGCCGACCCAGGCGATGATCAGCCCAAACACGGTCGACTTGATCAACCCCTCGGCGAAGTCGGGAGGATCGAGCATGTAGTAGGTCTGCTCGAGAAAGATGCCGGTGTCGAGGAACTCGCGGGTCGTCGACACGATCAGGGAGCCGGCGAAGCCGGCGCAGTCGAACAGCATGGTGAGACAGGGCATGACCAGGATCGCCGCCACCACGCGCGGCACCGCCAGATACTGGATCGGGCTCACCGCCATGGTCGCCATGGCGTCGATCTGCTCGGTCACCTTCATGGTGCCGATCTCGGTCGCCATCGACGAGCCGGCGCGGCCGGCCACCATCAGCGACGAGATCACCGGCGCCAGCTCGCGCGCGATCGAGATGGTGGTGGTCGGGCCGACCAGATCCTCGGCGCCGAAGCGCCTGAAGGCGAACAGCGACTGAAAGGCGAACACCATGCCGGTGAAAAAACCGGCCAAAAACACGATGAAGGCCGAACCGAAGCCGATGAACTCCATCTGCTGCAGCAGCAG
This sequence comes from Deltaproteobacteria bacterium, assembly GCA_016934455.1. Lineage (GTDB taxonomy): Bacteria > Myxococcota > JACRCW01 > JAFGSX01 > JAFGSX01 > JAFGSX01. The sequence goes on along the minus strand of JAFGSX010000383.1, from coordinate 835 downwards.
TCGCCAGCGGTAGGGTCGCCGGAACAGCCAGTAGAGGATGCGACCGCCAAAGACGAAGAGCTGCCCGACCTCGAGCGCGAGCGCCATCACCGGCGCGCCGATCGCCTCGAGCAACCGCCTGGCCAGGGCGCGCGGGCTCATCGCCTAATCGGTGAACTGCTTGAAGATGAGGGCGGCATTGGTGCCTCCAAAGCCAAAGGAGTTCGAGAGCACCGTGTTCAGCCGTCTCTCGCGCGCGGTGTTGGGCACGTAGTCGAGATCGCACTCGGGGTCGGGCACCAGCAGGTTGCGCGTCGGGTGCACGGCGTTGTGAACCAGCGACAGCACGCTGACCACCGCCTCGACGCCGCCGGCGCCGCCCAGCAAATGGCCGATCATCGACTTGGTGGAGGAGACCCAGACCTTCTTGGCGTAGTCTCCGAAGACCTTCTTGATCGCGATCGTCTCCAGCGCGTCGTTGAGTGGCGTCGAGGTGCCGTGGGCGTTGATGTAGTCGATCTGCTCGGGCTCGAGCTGCGCCTGCCGCAGCGCCTCGCGCATGCAGGCCTGGGCCCCCTCGCCCTCCGGCGACGGCGCGGTGATGTGGTAGGCGTCGGAGGTGGAGCCGTAGCCGACCAGCTCGCACAGGATCCGCGCGCCGCGGCGCCGCGCGTGCTCAAGCTCCTCGAGCACCATCACGCCGCTGCCCTCGCCGATCACGAAGCCGTCGCGCTCCTTGTCGAAGGGCCGGCTGGCGTGCTCCGGATCGTCGTTGCGGGTCGACAGCGCCCGCATCTGCGAGAACCCGGCGAACACCACCTTGGCCAGCGCCGCCTCGGCGCCGCCGGTGACCATG
>JAFGSX010000382.1 GCA_016934455.1 Deltaproteobacteria bacterium | reverse complement strand
CTGTGGCGACCTCTCTCCGATGTCGCAGATCGCGCTCTGTCTGATGGGGGAGGGCGAGAGCTTTTACCGGGGCCAGCGGATGCCGACCGCGCAGGCGATGCAGCAGGCCGGTATCCCGGTGCCCGGGCTGCAGGCGCGCGACGGCCTGGCCGCGATCAACGGCAGCAACCTGATCACCGGCATCTCCTGCCTGCTGCTGCACGACGTCGAGCGCTGGATCAAGCAGGCCGAGATCGCCGCCGCCATGGCGCTCGAGGCGCTGCTCGCCAACATGAAGCCCTATAGCCGGATGCTGCACGAGGTGCGCGGCTTTCGCGGTGCCATCACCACCTCCGACAACCTGCGCCTGGTCATGGACGGCAGCGACCTGATGACCGGCAAGCTCAAGGTCAAGGTGCAGGACGCCTACTCGATGCGCTCGACGCCGCAGGTGATCGGCACGCTGCGCGACGCCATGGCCTACGCGCGCGCGCAGGTCGAGACCGAGCTCAACGGCGCCGCCGACAACCCGCTGTTCATCAGCGAGCAGAACCTGGTGCTCACCGGTGCCAACTTCCAGGGCACTCCGGTGAGCCTGCCGCTCGACATGATAGCGGCCGGTCTGACCATGGTCTGCGTGCTCTCCGAACGCCGGCTCAACCGCCTGCTCAACCCATCGCTCAGCGTCGGGCTACCGTCGTTCTTGACCAAGGGGGCCGGCATGTTCTCCGGGCTGATGCTCAGCCAGTACACCGCCGACACGCTGGTGGTCGAGCAGCGCATTCTGAGCACGCCCTCGTGCATCCAGTCGATCCCGGCCGCAGCCGACCAGGAGGACTTTGTCTCGATGGGTATGAACGGCGCGCTCAAGGCGCGGCAGATCCTGGCCAACGCCTGGGGCGTTCTCGGCATCGAGCTGATCGCCGCCGCCCAGGCGCTCGACTTTAGGGAGTTCACCGTCGGCAAGGGCACGCGGGCAGCGCACGCCGCGGTCCGCCAGGTGGTGGCGCACCTCGACGAGGATCGGCCGCTGTTCGCCGACCACAATGCCATGCTGGAGGCGGTGCAGCAGTGCCGCGTGCTGCAGGCGGTCGAGGGCGCGGTCGGGCCGCTCAAGAACTCGTGGTAGATAGCGCGCCGCTCAGTTCGCGGTGAGCTTCTTGTACTTGACCCGCCTGGGCGTCGCCGCCTCGGCGCCAAGCTGCTTGCGGCGCCACGTCTCGTAGTCCTGGTAGTTGCCCTCGAACCAGGTGGCCTTGCTGTCGCCCTCGAACACCAGCATGTGGGTGGCGATGCGGTCGAGGAACCAGCGGTCGTGGCTGATGACGACCACGCAGCCGGCAAACTCGAGCAGCGCCTCCTCCAGCGCGCGCAGGGTGTCGACGTCGAGGTCGTTGGTCGGCTCGTCCAGCAGCAGCAGGTTGCCGCCGCTCTTGAGCAGCTTGGCCAGGTGCACGCGGTTGCGCTCGCCGCCCGACAGATCCTGCACCAGCTTCTGCTGGTCGGCGCCCTTGAAGTTGAAGGTGGCGGCGTAGGCGCGCGCCGGCACCTCGCGCCTGCCCAGCTCGACGGTGTCGCGGCCGTCGCTGATCTCCTGCCAGACCTGGCGTCCGCCGTTGAGCGCGTCCCGCGACTGATCGACGTAGGCCAGCTTGACCGTTTCGCCGACGCGAAGAGCGCCCCGATCTGGTTTTTCCTGGCCCACCATCATGCGGAACAGCGTTGTCTTGCCGACGCCGTTGGCGCCGATGACGCCGACGATGCCGCCGCGCGGCAGCTTGAACGAGAGATCCTCGATCAGCAACCGGTCGCCGTAGCCCTTGTACAGGTGATCGGCCTCGACCACGATGTCGCCCAGGCGCGGCCCGGGCGGGATGTTGATCTCGACCGCCCGCTCGCGCTGGGCCTGCTGCGACTGTTCTTCCAGCAGTTGCTCGTAGGCGTTGAGGCGCGCCTTGCCCTTGGCCTGACGCGCGCGGGGGCTCATCCGGATCCACTCCAGCTCGCGCTCCAGAGTGCGTGCGCGCGCCGAGGCCTGCTTTTCTTCCAGCTCGAGTCGCTTGCGTTTCTGCTCCAGCCACGACGAGTAGTTGCCTTTCCACGGGATGCCGTGGCCGTGGTCGAGCTCGAGGATCCAGCCGGCCACGTTGTCGAGGAAGTAGCGGTCGTGGGTGACCGCGATCACCGTGCCCTGAAACTCGTGCAGGTGGCGCTCGAGCCAGGCCACGCTCTCGGCGTCGAGGTGGTTGGTGGGCTCGTCGAGCAGCAGCAGGTCCGGTTTTTCGAGCAGCACCCGGCACAGCGCGACTCGGCGTCGCTCGCCGCCCGACAGCGTCTCCACCCGGGCCTCGCCCGGCGGGCAGCGCAGCGCGTCCATCGCCTGCTCGAGCATGCGGTCCAGCTCCCAGCCGCCCACGGCGTCGATCTGATCCTGCAGCCTGGCCTGCTCCTCGCCCAGCTTGTCGTAGTCGGCGTCGGGCTCGGCGAACTTGTTGCTCACCTCTTCGAACCGCCGCAGCAGCTCCTTGATCGGCTTGACGCCCAGCTCGACGTTGCCGCGCACGTCGAGCGCGGGGTCGAGCAGGGGCTCCTGTGGCAAGAAACCGATGCGGATGTCGGGCGGGTGCCAGGTCTCGCCCTGGTACGACGTGTCGACACCGGCCATGATGCGCAGCAGCGTGCTCTTGCCCGCGCCGTTGAGACCGAGCACCCCGATCTTGGCGTCGGGGAAGAACGACAGGGACAGGTCCTTGATGATCTCCTTGTTGTTGGGCGGCACCACCTTGCGCAGGTTCTGCACGGTGAAGATGAACTGGTGGCTCATGGGCGCTCCCTCGCCTTGGCGGCGGCAGGCATTGTTTCCCGCCGGCGTTTTTTTTTCAAATCGCAGGCCGGTGTTCCCGCGGCGGCCGAAGTGTAGAATGGGCGCGCAATGG
>JAFGSX010000381.1 GCA_016934455.1 Deltaproteobacteria bacterium | reverse complement strand
GTGCAGTTCTTCCTGATCTGGTTCGGACTGTTTTTGGTCTCGATCCTCGGCATCGTCGAGCTGGGCGGCCTGGAGCAGGTCTTCTCGGGCTTGCCCGACGCCATGAGCCACCTCTGGTCGACAACCGGATCGGCCGCCGACAACGAGATGCGCGTGACCTGGGCCGGCATCGTCATGGGCCTCGGCTTCGTGCTCTCGTTCGGATACTGGACCACCGACTTCCTGGTGGTGCAGCGCGCCTTTTCCTCCAAAGACCTGCGCTCGGCGCGGCTGACGCCGATCACCGCCGCGTTCTTCAAGATGGCCCTGCCCTTCATCGTCGTCGTGGCCGGTCTGGTCGCCTACCGTTTGAGCAGCGACCCGGCCAGCGGCTTCGCGCTGTTGCCGCACCCCACCCGGCCCGGCGAAGCCTGGAACGACAGCGCGCTGCCAATGCTGATCGCGCGCTACTACCCGCCCGGGCTGGTCGGCCTGGGCATCACCGCCCTCCTCGCCGGCTTCATGGCAGGCCAGGCCGGCAACGTCAGCGCCTTCAACACGGTCTGGACCTACGACATCTACCGCGCGCTGATCAAGCCCGACGCCAGCGACGCGCACCTGGTCTGGGTCGGCCGCGTGACGACGGTGGTCGGCATCTTCCTGTCGGTGGTCACCGCCTATGTGGCCATGCAGTTCAACACCATCATGGACTACATCCAGGCGATCTTCTCCTGGGTCAACGCGCCGCTCTTCGCCACCATGCTGCTCGGCATGTTCTGGAAGCGCACCACCAGCGCCGGCGCCTTCTGGGGGCTGATCGCCGGTATGGTGACCTCGTTTTCGATCTTTCTGGCGTTCAAGCTCGACGCGATGCCGTCGGCGCTGGCGCACGCGCTCACCTTCTCCGACGCGCCATCCGAGATGGCGCGCAACATGTGGCAGGCGGTGTGGGCGTGGGTGGCCTGCTTCGGCGCCACCGTTCTCGTCAGCCTGCTGACCGCGCCCAAGCCCGACGCCGAGCTGGTCGGACTGGTCAAGGGATTGACCGAGCAGTCCGACGACACCGGCGCCGGCCTGCTGCGGCGTCCCATCTTCTGGGCCGCGATCGCGCTGGTCGCGTTGCTCGCGCTCAACATCTATTTCTGGTGAGGTGACGACGATGAGCGAGTCCGAGAGAACAGGCGAGCCGCTGCCCATCTGGTTCTTCGTCGGCGTGATCCTGGCCGTCTACGGCGGGCTTGTCATGCTCAGCGACCTGGTCCCGGCCGGCCGCCTGGTCGTGCTGGCCGAGCTGCATGCTCCCATTTGGTGGGGGGCGATCACCCTCGTCTGTGGCGCGGTATTCCTGGTCATCGGGATCCGGGCGCATCGGCTCGGACGGCAAACGCACGAGCAGAAATGAATGCGACCCTTCTCGATAAATCCCGTCCGGCGGGGGGCCGGCGGGGCCCCGCCGAAAATTGACGAAAAATAGGAACGTCGCCATGAGAACAGTGCAGGTCCAAAAACCTTCGTTCCCGGAGGTCGCACCGAACCAACCGCTCCCCGTCCCGCCCGACAATGTGTGGCACGTCGTCTGCGGCGACGACGATCACTGGCGCGTCGGTTACTATGCGCCAGCGTCCACTTCCGCCGACCAGCTTTCCGAGCTCGAGCGGCATACCTGCCCCGAGCTGTTCGTCTTGCAGCGCGGCCGACTGACGCTGCTGCTCGCCAGCGACGGCAAGTTGCAGGAGCTTCCGCTGCAGCTTGGCGTGCCCGTCCTCGTCACCGCGCCGCACAGCGGCTATTGCCCCGACGGACCGCACACCGGCGTTGCGCTGGTGGTCGAGCGCGACCAGTTTGCCACCGAGTACCGAGCGCCAGGCGAGTGGCTGTCGTGAGCTCCGGCGCCGACGCCTTCAAGGCGCGCTGCGGCCGCTTTCCGATCTGGCGCGCCGACGCCGGTGGCCGCGTCAACCTGATCGGCGAGCACACCGACTACCACGACGGACTGGTGCTGCCCGCCGCCATCGACCTGCGCACCGTCGCCTGGGCCGCGCCGCGCGACGACGGCCGGCTGCGCATCTGGTCCGAGTCCGCCAACGATGGCGTCGAGGTCGAAGTCGCCGCGCTCGCCCCCCCGGAGACGGTGAGCTGGACGTCGTACGCGCTGGGCCCGTTCTGGGCCATGCAGCAATTCGGGCTCGGCGCGCCCGCAGCCGACATCCTGGTGCAGAGCAGCGTGCCTTTTGGCAGCGGCCTGTCGTCGTCCGCTGCCATCGAGGTGGCGCTGGCCGGCGTGGGCACCGCGCTCGGCCACCGCCTGCTCGAGCCGATCGAGATCGCGCGCCTGGCGCGCCACGCCGAAAACGGCTTCTGCCGCGTGCCGTGCGGCCCGATGGACCAGATCGCCAGCGCCTGCGGAGTGGCGGGCCACGCCATCCTGATCGACTGCCGCACCCTCGACGTCGCGCCGGTCGCGCTGCCGCCGAGCTGGGCGCTGGTGGTGGCCGACTCGGGCGTGCGCCACTCCCTGGCCACCTCCGAGTACCGGCGGCGGCAGGCCGAGTGCGCGATCGGGTTGCACGCCCTGCGCAAATCGCGGCCCGAGCTGCGCGCGGCGCGCGACGTCGACATCGAGCTGCTCGAGTCGCAGCGCGACCGGCTCGAGCCGCTCTCTTATCGACGCCTGCGCCACGTCGTCACCGAGAACCAGCGCGTGCGCGACGTGGTCGCCGCGCTCGCCGCCGGCCGGCACGACGAGGTCGGCCCGCTGCTCGACGCCTCGCACGCCAGCCTGGCCAGCGACTACCAGGTCTCCTGCCCCGAGCTCGATCTGCTGGTCGAGCTGGCGCATGGCATCGAGGGCGTGCTAGGCAGCCGGCTCACCGGCGCCGGCTTTGGCGGCAACACCGTCAGTCTGGTGCGAGCCGATCGCGCCGACTCGGTCTGCCAGCAGCTCGCGCACGCCTACGCCGCGCGCACCGGCCGCCAGACCCGGGTGCGGGTGGTGCGGCCCGCGGCAGGATTGAAGGTCGAGCGAGTCAGCGCCTGAGCGAATCGACATTTTCTCTGATCGCGAGTCAAGGGACGCTCTCCATGCACCACGCCTCGCTATAGGGGTAGTAGATGTTTTCCCGCGGGTCCTGGCAGAGCGAGAGATGGGGAGCGCACGAATT
>JAFGSX010000380.1 GCA_016934455.1 Deltaproteobacteria bacterium | reverse complement strand
CCTTGTCGTAGCCGGCCGCCAGCCCGATCGGATTGCGGAAGTGGAGACCGAACGCCTCGATCGGCCGCGGCGGTGCGCCGTAGAGCAGGTCGAGCAGCGGCCGCAGCAGCGGGATCAGATCGAACGGCCGCAGCGCGTGCAGCGCGAGGCCGTGCGCGGTCTCGGGCGGCAGCCTGAACAGCAGCTCGCGCAGCAGCGGGTACGGACCCATCGCCCGCCGTCACACCTTGCCGAGGACCATCGCCAGCAGCGCCATGCGCACGTACAGGCCGTATTCCATCTGCCGGAAATAGGCGGCTCGCGGGTCGTCGTCCACCTCGAGCGCGATCTCGCTCACGCGCGGCAGCGGATGCATGATGATCATCCGGTCCTTGGCGCGGCGCAGCGTGTCGGGGGTGACGGTGTAGCAATTGGCCACGCTCTCGTAGGCGGCGGGATCGCCGAAGCGCTCCTTCTGCACCCGCGTCACGTACAGCACGTCGGTCTCTTCGAGCGCGGGCTCGAGCGCGTTGCAGCTTCGCTGCTTGACACCGCGGCGCTCCAGCTCGCCGATGATCGGCTCCGGCATGCGCAGGGTCTCGGGCGACACGTAGTTGATGCGGACGTCGTACTGCGCCAGCAGGCGCGCCAGCGAGTGCACGGTGCGGCCGTACTTGAGATCGCCGAGCATGGTCACGGTCAGGCCGTCGACCTGACCCAGCTCCTCGACGATGGTGAACAGGTCGAGCAGCGCCTGGGTCGGATGCTCGCCGATTCCGTCGCCGGCGTTGATCACCGGCTTGCGGGCGTGCTTGGCGGCCAGCGCGGCCGAGCCCACCTCGGGGTGGCGCAGCACGATCACGTCGGCGTAGGCCTCCAGTGTGCGCACCGTGTCGGGCAGCGACTCGCCCTTGGCCACCGACGAGTAGCGCACCTCGTTGATGGCGATGACGCTGCCGCCGAGCCTCTCCATCGCGGCCAAAAACGATGACGAGGTGCGCGTCGATGGCTCGTAGAACAGATTGGCGAGGATCTTGCCCTTGAGCAGGTCGAAGGTGCCCACCCGCTCGACCATCTCTCTCATCTGGTGCGCGACGCCGAAGACGTGCTCGAGCGCGGTGCGGTCGAACTGGTCGACCGACAGGATGTCCTTGCCGTAGAACGGGGTGTCACGGCGATCGCCGAAGGGCAGGTGCGGGCTCTGGGGCCGGCGTTTGCCGGGGGGAATGTAGGTTGTCATGAGGCCCTCCCTGATGGCCACTGAGGCCGGCGCCGCTATAGCGCGAAGCGCGTTCTTTGGCTAGCCCCTGCTCGCGGCGGCGTCCCGCAGGTCCCGGCCCGAGCCGGGCAGAGCCAGGATCTCGCCGTCGCGAAAGGCCTCGCGACCGCGCACCACCACCCGCCGGACGCGGCCGCGCACCTTGAGCCCGGCAAACGGCGTCCAGCCGGCGCGCGTCTGCAGCGGCTCGCTGCCGAGCTCGACCGCCGCCGCCAGATCGACGTCGACAAAGGTGTCCGGCGGGAGGGGCAAGCCGAAGATGCGGCGCGGGTTGTGGTGCAGGCGCGCCACCAGATCCTCGAGGCCGAGCCGGCCCTCGCGCACCGCGTTGAGCAGCAGCGGCAGCGCCGTCTCCAGGCCGGGAAATCCCGGCGGCGGCTGCGCGCCGGTCTTCTCGGCGTAGGTGTGCGGGGCGTGGTCGGTGGCGAAGCAGTCGATGACGTCGAGGTTGTCCCACAGCGCCGCGCAATCGGCAGGGGTCGCCAGCGGCGGCCGCACCTCGCACAGGCCGCGGCCGATGGCGCGCGCATCCCGCTCGGACAGGAACAGGTTGTGCGGCGTGACCTCGCAGGTCACCGGCAGCCCGCGCTCCTTGGCGGCGCGGACGAGCGCGATCTCCTCGCGCCGCGAGACATGGCACAGGTGCAGCGGCCGGCCGGTCGCCGCGGCCAGCCCGACGGCGGTCGCCACCGCCGCGCCCTCGGCGTGCACGGCGATCGGCCGCCCCCCCGGCCAGGCCGCGAAGTGCTGGTGCAGAGGCCCCAGCCGGTCGACCCGCAGCGGGCCGTAGCTGGGGTCGAGGTAGATCTTGAGGCCGGCGGCCTGCTCGGCCAGCGGCGCCAGGGCCGAGGCGTTGTCGGAGGTGGCGCCGACGTACTGCGCGTGGTCGCAGCGGGCGCGAGCGCGCGCGGCCGCGCGCGCCTGAACGAAGCTCTCCTCGTCTACCACCGGCGGCCGGGTGTTGGGCATCGCCAGCACCGCGGTGAAGCCGCCCGCCAGCGCGGCCGCGGTGCCGCTCGCCCAGTCCTCCTTGTGCTCGCCGCCCGGCTCGCGCATGTGGACGTGGACGTCGATCAGCCCGGGGAGGCGCACGGCCCTACCGCCCTTCCCTGAGGTAGGCGCCGATGCGGGCCGCCGCCTCGGCAAACACGGCCGGCTCGTCGGCAAAGGTCAGCCTCAGCCAGCCGCGCGCCGCCTCGCCAAAGGCGCGGCCGGGCGCGGTGATGACGTCGGTCTTCTCGAGCAGGTCGAGGGCGAACTGCAGCGAGTCGTCGCTGTGGGCGCTCAGGTCGGCGAAGATGTAGAAGGCTCCGTCCGGCTCGAGCACCGGCGCCGCGACGTGCTGGCGCAGCGCAGCCAGCGCCCGCTCGCGGCGCTCGACGTAGATCGGCAGTTGCGCGGTGAGCCAGCGCGGGTTCTCGAACACGAACTGGGCCATGTGCTGCGACAGCACCGGGGCGCAGGTGGCGGCCATGTGGTGCGCGCGCAGCACGCCGGTCATGCGCTGCGGCGGGCCGATCACGTAGCCCAGCCTGAACCCGGTCATGGCGCAGTTCTTGGACAGGCCGCTGACCAGGTAGGCGCGATCGGTGTGGCGCGCCGCCGACGGCACCCGGCCCGGTCGGTAGTGCAGATCGGCGTAGATCTCGTCGCTGACGATGTCGAGATCGCGCTCCTCGGCCAGCGCGGCCAGCCGCCGGAGCTGCGCCTCCTCGTCCACCATGCCGGTCGGATTGGCGGGCGAGTTGACCACCACGGCGCGGGTGCGCGGCGTGATCGCGGCGGCGACCGCTTCGGCGTCGAGGCGGAACCCGTCGGCGGCGTCGCGCGCCACCCGCACCGGCCGCGCCCCGAGCAGCCTCGCCACCGCCTCGTAGGAGGGAAAACCGGGGTCGGGCACGATGATCTCGTCGCCCGGATCGAGAAGCCCTGCGAACAGCGCGCAGATCGCCTCCTGCGCGCCGCAGGTGACGATCGCGCTGTCGGCGCCGCTGCGCCCGGGCAGCGCGTGATGCGCGGCGATCAGCTCGCGCAGCTCCGGCAGGCCGGCGTTGGCCGTGTACCCCATCGACCCGGCGCGCAGGCGGCGCAGGCCCTCGTCGATGATCGGATCGGGCACCGGCAGCGACGGCTGCCCGAGCCCGAGGTTGAGCGAGCCGGGGCGCCTGCGGTCGTGAAGCGCTCGGATCAGGGACGGCTGCACGGCCGCGGTGCGGGCGGACTGGGCTCTAGGTGTTGGCATCGCGCAGGACTCCCTCGAGAGCGGCACGCGCATCGGTGTTCGCGTCCCGGTACTTGACGATGACCGGCGTCTGCACGCACAGGCCGCGCTGCTCGGCGAAGGCCCCGCGCAGCGGCCGGGCGCCGGGCACCACCACCGCGCGCGCCGGTACCTCGAGCGGCCGGCCCGGGCCGGCGCGCAGCTCGCGGCTGTGGACCAGGTCGTAGAGCACGGTCGAGCCATTGAGGATGGTGCCGGAGCCGAGCACGGCGCCGCGGCGCACGATCACGCCCTCGTAGACGCCGCAGTTGCCGCTGATCAGCGCGTCGTCCTCGACGATGACGGGAAGCTGGCCGATCGGCTCGAGCACGCCGCCGATCTGCGCCGCCGCCGACAGGTGCACGCGCGCTCCGATCTGGGCGCACGAGCCGACCAGCGCGTGCGAGTCGATCAGGGTCTCGCGGTCGACGTGGGCGGCGATGTTGACAAAGGCCGGCGGCATGATGGTGACGCCGGGGGCGACGTAGGCGCCGCGTCGCACGCTGCTGCCTCCCGGCACCAGCCGCACCCGGTCGTCCAGCGCGAGCCGGCGCGAGCCGAGCGTGTCCTTGTCGTAGCAATCGACGATCCCGGCGACGCTGCCGACAGCGCGCAGCTCGCCGATGCGAAAGCCCAGCAGCAGCCCCTGCTTGACGAAGTCGTTGACGATCCAGTCGTCGCCGGCGGGTTCCGCCGCGCGCACCTCGCCGCGCTCGAGCGCGGCGCACAGCTCGTCGAACAGGGCGCGCAGCTCCCCGGCGTCGAATGGGTCGGCGCCGTCGTAGGCGCACCGGATGCGGTCGGCCAGATGTCTCATGGGGCGGCGTCCCTCTGCAGCAGCTCGCCGCACAGCTCGGCGTAGAGCCGGCGCGCCTGCTCCAGCTCGGCGACCGAGACCTGCTCGCGGTCGGTGTGAGCGACGTGGATCGATCCCGGGCCGACCATCAGCGGCGTCCCCAGCGGCCGCAGGTGCGCCACGTCGGAGGAGTAGCCGACGACGATCGCCGGTCGCCCGGGAGGGACGAAAAATCGCTGCGGGTCCGAGCGCGTCCGCACCTCGACCTCGATCGCGTCGCCGGTCAGCTCGCGCACCCGTCCCTCGACGGCAGCGGCGGCGATCGCGGGTCGCATCATCAGCTCGGCCCAGGCCCGGTCGGCGAGCGCGTTGGGCGCTGTCCCGCCGCCGACGGAGCCGACGTTGAGGAGCGTGGCGCCGATCTCGGGATCGCCAGGCCACGGCTCGAGCCGCAGCCTGTGCAGCGCGTCGAGCAGCGCGTGGATCGCCGAGCGGCCGAGCTCGGGGTAGCCCGAGTGGCAGGCCACGCCCTGTGCGACCAGCTTGAAGGCCAGGGCGCCGCGCTGCGCGCTGACGAACCTGAGCTCGGTCGGCTCGCCGTTGACAAGATAGGCCACCGGCGACATAGCCCCTGCCGCCGCCCTGGCGCCGTCGCTGGTGGTCTCCTCGCCGACCACCAGCAGCAGCGCCACCCGGTCGGTTCCGCGATCGCGCAGATCGCACAGCGCGCCCAGCATGGCCGCCGCGATGCCCTTGGCGTCGCAGGCCCCGCGCCCGCCGAGCACCCCGCCGGCGAGCGTTGGCGGCGGCCCGCCGGGCACGGTGTCGACGTGGGTCGTCAGCAGCACGCGCGGCGGCTGCTCCGAGCCGAGCAGCAGGTCGTAGCGCTCCGAGTCGACGGCGATCCGGCGCACGCTCAACCCGCAGCTTTGCGCCACCTGCTCTATGGCCGCCAGCACGGCGCGCTCGGCGCCGGAGGGGGAGGGGATGGCGACCCACGACCGCGCCAGCTCGGCGGTGTTCACCGGACGGCTCATGGCGACGCAGTCTACGCCCGCCGCGCGCCCTTGGACAATGGAGATGGCGCGCCGGGAGCGTCCTCTGTACCGGTCGGAATGGCGCTGTCAATTACACCCTGCTCGGCGGTGTGCGGATACGCTAGGATGGCATCAGGCTGGGGATCCGATGTCGGACTTTGAACCGCAGTGGTTCGGCGAGTACGAGCTGGTCAAGCCGCTCGGCAAGGGCGGCATGGCCGAGGTGTTCATCGCCCGCACCAGCCGCGCCGAGGGGTTCGAGAAGGTCGTCGTCGTCAAGCGCATGCTGTCGCAACTGGCCCAGGACCAGCGCTTTGTCGAGATGTTCCTCAGCGAGGCCCGGCTCGCGGTGCAGCTCCGGCACACCAACGTGGTGGAGATCCTGGCGCTCGAGCTGCACGAGGGGCAGCCGTTCATCGTCATGGAGTACGTGCACGGCAAGGACATGCGGCAGGTGCTGTACAAGGCCAAGAAGGAGTCGGATCCGGTCCCGCTCGACTTCGGCATCTACTGCCTGACCGAGATGCTCAACGGCCTGGGCCACGCGCACCAGGCCATCGGATCCGACGGCGCGCCGCTCAACCTGATCCACCGCGACGTGACGCCGGCCAACATCTTTCTCTCGTACGACGGCGACGTGAAGCTGGGCGACTTCGGGGTGGCGCTCAGCGGCGGCGAGTTGAAGGCGGCAGAGCTGCGCGGCAAACTCAGCTACCTGGCGCCCGAGGCGCTCGACAACCAGTCGCTCGACGCGCGCTCGGACCTGTTCTCGGCCGGCATCGTGATGTGGGAGACGCTGGCGCTGCGCTCGCTGTTCAAAGGGCGCAACGACGGCGAGATCCTGATGCAGGTAAAGAACCGAGTGCCCGAGGCGCCTTCGGTGCACAACCCAGCCGTGCCCAAGGAGCTCGACACCATCGTGGCCAAGGCGCTGGCCAAGCGCCCCGACGACCGGTTCCAGACCGCGCAGGAGTTCGAGGAGGCGCTGACCGACTGGCTGTTCTCGACCCGCGCCCGCTGGACCCGGCGCCTCGTCGCCGACGAGATGCGGCGGCGCTATCCCGAGGAGAGCAAGCCGCTGGTGCTGCCGCCGCCCTCCATGCTGCCGGTGATGGGATCCGAGATCCCGCTGGTGCCGCCCGCCGGGCCGGCGACCGAGGCCGCCAACCCCTGGCCCGAGTCGATCGAGTCGCTCGGCGACGACCTCGACGAGGACGCGCTGCCGCGCCCGGGTTCGGCCGTCGAGTTCCAGCACTCGGACCAGCTCATGGCCTACCGGGCTGGCGCGGCCGGCCCGGTCTCGCTGTCGCTGAATCAGCTTCTGCCGCTGCTGACCGAGCAGCCGCAGAGCGTGATGGGGCTGGGCGTGGTCGGCGGCTGGCGCCTGCGGCGCGAGGACCTGGGGCGGCTGCTGTACTGGGACACCCTGAGCCCGCTGCCGCCGCTGCCGCAGCAGCCGGCCACCGAGGGCAGCTTCGAGAATTTCAGCCTGACGCGGCTGGTCTTCGAGCTGTCCATGCGTCGCCAGACCTGCCTGGTGCTGATCGAGCAGGGGCGCGGCTCGGGCTACCGGATCGTCGGTCTCGAGGACGGTTGCCCGGTCTACATCGCCAGCAGCCGGCCGCAGGACGGGGCTCCGGTGCTGATCCACCAGCGCCAGTTGCTCCCCAACAGCCTGCTCTACAACGGCATCGTGCAGGTGATCAGCGATCGCGTCCCCCTCGATCAGGCGCTGCAGCGGGCGGCCGGGCCGGCCAACCGGCAGGTGGTCGAGCGCACCTTCTCGGCCCTGGTGCGCCACCGGCTGTACGAGGCGTTCTACTGGAACGAGGGCCGCTTTCGCGTCTATCCGGACTGCGGGTCGCCGCTGCGCCTTGCGACGCGCGTGCCGTCGCTGCTCGGCGTGTTGATGCGGGGGGTGCGGCGGGCGCTGGGCGCCGAGGATCTGCAGAACGCGCTCTACATGAAGGGGCTGCGCCGGGTCGAGCTGGCCCCGGACCGGCTTGAGTGTCTGGCCGCGCTGCGGCTCAAGCCCGACGAGCAGGCGGTGGTCAAGGCCATCGACGGCCGCAGCAGCGTGGCGCAGCTCATGTCGAGGCTGCGCTGCACCACCTCCGAGCAGGAAGCCCTGGTGCAGGCCGTGCTCTACGTCCTGCACGAGACCCGGATCGCCATGTTCTCGTGACCAGCGGCCGGCCCGGAAGCCGCCCGTCGCCACTGCCGCGGGCCAGCTCTACGACGACAAAACACGAGCCGTGTGCCGGCAAAGGCCGTTGACATTTGGGGCCGACGATCGCATGTTGGCAGCGAGCCCGCAGTGTTTGAATCGGTCGGCTCACGCGATCCGGTCGCGAGTACAGCGCGGAGAGCTATGGCGACCATGACACCGCAAGGGGGGCTAGCCAGCGGACTGCCGCTCCCGCACGCGGTGACTGTGTTCGTCGGCAATTTCGGCAGCGGCAAGACCGAGATCGCGATCAACTACGCTATAATGCTGGCCGGGCGGGGCGAGCGCGTGCAGCTCGTCGACATCGACCTGGTCAACGTCTACTTTCGCAGCCGCGAGGCGCGCACCTACATGGAGGAGCACGGCGTCGAGGTGGTGGCGCCCACCGGTGACTACGCGTTTGCCGACCTGCCGATCATCCTGGCCGAGGTGGGTGGGCTGCTGAAGCAAGCCCAGCCCGCGCCCCACCCCGGCAGCACCGTGTCCTCGACGAGAGTG
>JAFGSX010000379.1 GCA_016934455.1 Deltaproteobacteria bacterium | reverse complement strand
GCCAGCCCGCCGGCCTGGATCACGCTCGTGCCTGCCAGCGCCTGCAGCGTGTCGGTGGCGTCGCCGTCCGAGAGCAGCAGGCCGGCCGCGTCCACCTCGTCGATGCCGCGGTTGTAGATCTCGACGAACTCGCCGCGGTCCTCGTCCAGCGGGTTGGCCATCACCTCGGTGATGACCAGCAGCTTGCGCGTGCCCGCGGTCGCGGACGAGACGCAGTTGAGCCGGCCGGGCGACGAGCCCTCGGCGCACGACGACTGGGCCCAGTTGCCGACCATGTCGCCGCGCGACAGCAACACTTTTTCGATCGACTTGCCGTTGGCCGCGGCCAGCGGATGGCTATAGGTGTCGACCACCATGCCGGCGGCGTCGAGCAGCGCGACCGAGTCGCCGAGCGCCAGGCCGTTGCCCAGCGCGCTGTCGCCCACGGTGAGCAGCACCGCGCCGGGGTCGATCCGCGACATCTGCGCTGTGGGCCAGTCCGGGTCCAGCACCACGGCGTAGCTGCGCGCCGCGATCGAGGTGGCGCCGCCGCCAAAGCCGACCAGCGCATCGGCGCTCTGGCCGTCCGCGATCTGCATGCCGCCGGCGTCGATCGCGGTGTCGGTGCCGTTGTAGAGCTCGATGAACTCGCCGTTCGTCTCGTCGAGCGGGTTGGCCATCACCTCGCTGATCACCAGCCCGCCGGTCAGGGTCACCGGCGCGCAGTTGGGCCGTCCCGCCGAATGCAGGCAGGGCGAGGCGCGCCAGTTGGCGGGCGTGTCGGGACCGGCCAGGTCCACCCGCTCGGCCGAGATGCCGTTGCCCGGGTCAAACGGATGCTGGTAGGCCGCCAGCACGGTCACGCCGTCCGCGCTGTACACGGTGATCGGGTCGGTCGTGGTCAGGCCGTTGCCGAGCGTGCTGTTGCCCACGGTCACCTTCGTCACGCCCGACGGGATGTCGTGGCCAGAGGTGTCGTCGGGATCGACGATGACGCCGTAGGCGCCCGGCGCCAGCAGCGTGCTGCCGCCGGCGAGAGCCACCAGCGCGTCCCGCGCATCGCCGTCCGAGAGGACCAGCGCCGCCAGCTCCACGGCCGCGTCGCCCGCGTTGAACAGCTCGACGAACTCGCCGCTGGCCTCGTCGAGCGGGTTGGCCATCACCTCGCTGATGACCAGCTTCAGGTTGGACGGCGGCGACCGGTACTCGTGCGCGCCCAGGTCGGGCGCCGCTCCCTGCGGCCGGGCGATGCCGTCGAAGTCGAGGGCGGCCAGCCCGGCCGCGCCGGCGTCGATGGCGGGCGAGCCCGCCACGAGGTGAAAGTCGCTCTGCAGCACGTTGCCGAACCTGGGATCGGCGGAGAGGTCGCCCGCGCCCGCCAGCGCGGTGCCGTAGTAGTTGGCCACGTTGCCCCAGATCAGGTTGTGATCGTGGTTGCCGCGGTGGACGTCCATGGTGTAGAGGCCGCCGTTGTTGGAGACCAGCACGTTGTTGCGCACGGTCTCGCCCGCGTAGTTGCCGACCACCACCGCCCCGCCGCCCATCTCGATGGTCTCGCCGAAGCCATTGCCGACCACGGTGTTGTGGGCGACGGTGACCGCCCCGTCGCTGAGCCAGATGCCGCCCTTGCTGTTGTTGAGGACCAGGTTGTTGACGATGGTCAGGGGGCCTGCCTCGAACGCCTCGATGCCCACGCCGTTGCGGCGTGTGAGGTTGCCGTCGATGGTGGCGGATGCCGAGCCGTTCAAGCGGATGCCGGAGCCAAAGTCCTCGACCCAGTTGCCGGCGATCACCGCGCCGGGCGAGTCGCCGTGGATGCCGGTGTTGTAGGCGCCGCTCGCTCCGATCGCGGTGACGTGCAGGCCGCGCACGGTGCAGCCCGTCGCGAACAGCGTGATGCTGCCGCGCAGCACGGTCTGCTGCGGCCCGGCGCCGACCAGGGCGACGCTCTTGGTGATGTTGACGTTCTCGGTGTAGTCGCCGGCCGCGACGGCGATGGTGTCGCCGGCGTTGGCGGCCGCCAGGGCCGCCTGGATGGTCGGGTAGTCGCCGGGCGTGTGCAGCGTGAGCGCTTGCGCGAGCTGCGGAGACCCGGTGCCCGGCTCGGAATGGCCGCACGCGACCAGCAGCGCGAGAACAGCGATCCATGACACAGGCGCGTACCTGCCGAGATCGGACATGGTGACTCCTGGCGCGGCCGTGGCGCAGCCCCGGGAGGCCCGGGCCCGCTCCAGCGTCCGCGAACGGATCCACAGATAATACCTCAGAATGCCGATTCCAGCGCCACCAGCGACAGCCCGTCGCACCAGGAGGTGCCGCTGGCCGGGCTGTAGTCGTAGCCGAGCCGGCAGCCGACGACCGCGCTCGCCGCGTCAGGACTGAAGGACACGCACTCGTGGCGCCAGTCGAAGGTGCCAAACGCGCCCGCGGAGTGGTTCCAGGTCCCGGCCTGGCACAGGCTGGCGCCGACCGAGGCGTTGGCGTCGCCGGCCACGTTGTCGCCGCGCACCCAACCGCACAGCAGATAGCCGGTCCCCGCCGTCAACCCGTCGACCTGCTGCAGCCACGCCGCGTCGTTGGGCCGGGTCATCGAGATGCGCACGCTCTTGCTGCCGTCGTGGGCCTGGCTGCTGTCCCAGCCAAAACTCTCGTCGAGGTGCTGGCGCGAGGAGGTGGCCCAGCCGTCGGGCGCGGCGCCGGTGCCGCTCTCGAACGAGCCATTGGCCAGCAGGTCGGGGCCGGGCGCGATCGAGCCGGCCAGCATCACCACGTCGAAGCGCAGGCCGCTGTCGGTGCGCTCGATGTTCTCGATCCGGAACAGATCGTCGCCGCCGAGGTAGCTCTGCGCGACGAACGGGCCCGAGGCGTTCTCGGGCGACCAGAGGTCGGAGACCTGCGGGAAGGTGTCGGGTCGGATGTCGCCGTCGGCCGCCATGAGCTTGAGCAGCGGCGGGTCCATCTGCTGGGTGGAGGCCGCGAGCGCGTGGTAGATCGCCAGGCCGTCGTGGACCGGCGCGCGCGAGCCATAGCCGCTCTCCGGCCGCTTGCGGTACTCGACCAGGAAGTACTCGGCGGGGTGCGGCGTGTCGATGCGGATGGCCGAGAAATTCCGGTCCGCGCGCAGGAGCTCGATCCCGGTCGTGGACCGCGCGGTCGGCGTCGGCGTGAACCAGCCGAGCTGCTGCCGGTCGTAGACCGAGAAGCCGTTGGCCGGCACCGGCCACGAGTCGTGCATCAGGCTGAGGTAGCCGATGGTGCCGTAGGGGCCGTACATATCGGGCAGGCCCAGGCAGTGACCCACCTCGTGGTTGAAGTTGCCGTAGGCGCGCCGGATCACGCTCTCGCTCGACTGCATGTCGACGAAGACGTTGGCGCCCAGGTGGCGCGACATGCCGCCGATGAGGTAGTCGGCCGCCAGCTCGTTGTTGGAGGCGATGATGTACATGGCGTCGAGCAGGCCGTCGCCGTCGGTGTCGTAGTGATCGAAGTCGATCACCGCGTACGCCTTGCGCACCACCTCGTCGCGGTAGGCGACCCAGTCGCTGAAGGCCGTGGCCGACAGCGGCTGGTCGAGCGCGATGCGCTCGATGGACCAGATGAAGCGGTGCGTGCCCAGGCTCATCCACCACCAGTGGCTCTCCATGTCGTCGAGCGCGGCGCGGATCTGCTCCTCGCTGGCGAAGCCCGGGCCCGAGTACTGCTCGAGCGCGCTGTCGGCGAAGTCGGCGATCAGGCAGAGCCCGTTGGTCAGGCGGTACTCGGTGCGGCAGGTCGCGGCGAAGCAGAGCCCGGACGCGGCGCCGGTCGTGCACGGGGTGGCGTCCCAGGCGTCCCGGTAGACGCAGCTCCCCTGCTCGCAGGTCGCTGTCTCGCAGGGACCGGGCGCGCACTCGGCAGCGCTCGCGCAGCCGTTGCCGGCGTCGGGCGAGTCGGGCTCGAGGTCGGGGTCAGGGCAGGCGGGGAGGACGAGCAGGAGAGAGGAGCAGAGCGGGAGCAGGGCGGCGCGCGTCGAGAGGATCATGGCCCGAGCATAGAACGCATCGGCGCGGCGGCGCCAACGTCGCGCGGGCGGCTTGACAGATCCGGGGCGGCGAAATCCAATGGCGGCATGGGCGCGCAGCGAGCCGCATAGGTCGTCTATGTCGTCGATGCCCGGGATGACACCGCGCAGGAGAGGCGCAGGGTGCTCTGAGCCGGTGGCTGGCGCGCAGCCCGTCTCAGCGCGCGCCGCGGAGGGATCGGCAATGCGCTCCGGTTGCTGCGCGCTGGGCTGGACCGTGCTGCTGGCCGCCTGTCCCGGCGCCGGAGCAGACGACCTCGCCGATCGGGCGAGCTTCGCGGACACGGGCATTGCGGACGCAAGCATCGCGGACGCGGGCATCGCGGCCGATGCCGGCACCGCTGATGCGCAGCCGGGCCGCGACCGTTCTGCCGAGCCCGACGCGGCGGCAGACGGCGCCGTGGTTCCCGTTCTCGAGCGGCCAGCGCGCGTGACCGAGAGCTGCGCGATCGCGAGCAACTCATTCGCCGATCCGGGAGTGGGCTGGGCCTATCAGCTCTCGAGCACCAGCGCCGGCCCGGTCTTCGCCGCGATCGGCGGCTTCTACCAGAGCTACTGGGCCAAGGCCTTTCGCGTCGGCGAACCGGGCGCGCTGACAAATGAGCTCTGGAGCGTGGAGGACGCCAACGGCTTCAATGCGATCGGCGCCGCCGAGCTCGGCGGCGGGATCGGCCTGGCCTGGCATGTGGCCGGCAACACCAACCCGCTGCGCTTTGCCCGCGTCGATCACAATGGCGCTCAGGTGGTCGCGGCCAGGGACCTGCCCGGCACCCAGGACGCCTACGGCGAGGCCGCGCTCTACAGCGCGGCCTCGGGCCAGCGCGCATTTCTCGTCTACCAGGCCTACAACTCGAGCAGCGTGGGCCTGATCAAGCTGGCGATCGTCGACGCCAACGGCGCCCTCAGCTCCGCGCCGCACGAGCTGGCCCAGAGCACCGCCGAGCTCAGCTTCTCTGCCGTCAGCGGCGCTGACGGCCTGACCATCACCTGGTCCAATTACTGGAACGACTACCAGATGGGATTCGCGGTCGTCGACGAGCAGGGCGCCTTTGTGGTCGCGCCCAAGAGCATCGCGCTCGGACAGCGCGCGGCGCGCGATCCGTCGATCGCCGCGGTTCCCGGCGGCTATCTGCTGGCCTTTGCCGGCGACGGGGTCCTCGGCCTGGCGCGGCTGAGCGCGGCCGGCGATCTGCTCGGCCCGGCAGAGCCGTTGCTGCACCGCGACGGCGCGACCCTGCTCGCCAACGGCCGCCCGATCCTGGTCAGCCTGGGAGCCGAGATCGGCCTGTTCTGGTACGAGGGAGACAACGTGATCATCTGCGGCGAGAGGACGGCGCCGTTTCACTTTGTCGCCCTGCACCCCGCAGATCTGGTGCCGGCGAGCGCGGTTCTGACCCACACCGTGCAGGCCGGGATCCTCCATCGCGTGCGCGCCGCGCCACTGGGGCAGCGCCTGTTTGTCACCTATGGCGTGGCCTACCACATTGGCTACAGCTTCGAGGGCGTCGATCTGACCTGCACGCCGCAGTGACCACAGCGCCCGATGGCTGTAGTGCCGCTGCAGAAGCGGGCTGATCGCGACGCTCGCGCTGCTTGAGCCCATTTGCGGTCGGGGTGCTGATCGGCGGGTCACCGCCAGGAATTGGCTCCAATAGTCTGACCGGCGCCTTCAGGGAAGACAGGTGTTGTGCATCACGTCGACGTGGCTGCTGCCGCCGGCGGCGAGGTCGGGTCGGCCGTCCGCGTCGAAATCACCGAGCGCCAGGTTCTGGGACGATAGCGCGCCGACGAACAGGCGCACCGTCTCGAAGCTGCTGTCGCCGAGACCGCGGGCCAGGGCGATGGGGCTGGTGGCGAACACCAGGTCCTGGTGCCCGTCGCCGTCCATGTCGGCGGCGACCAGGTTGCCCGAGGTCTGGCCGGTGCTGCGGTCCACATAGGTTCCGAAACCGCCGGTCCCGTCGTTGGCGAACACGCTGGTGCCGAAGGTGCCGGTGCTGATCACCACGTCCTGGTCGCCGTCCTCGTCGAGGTCCGCGGTCGCCGCGCCGCGGAACCCGTAGCCCGAGCCGCCGGCCGTGCGCTGACCGTACTCGGCTGCCGTGCCGAAGGCGCCGTTGTAGTTCTTGAGCACGCTGAAGCCGATGCTGGACTCGGTGTTGCTGTGGACGCTGCTGTTGGCGGTCAGGATGTCTAGGTCGCCGTCGCCGTCGAGGTCGACCAGGGCCGCGCGCACCGGCCGGATGCTGGCCGACACCAGGTAGTCGGTGCGGCTGCTGAAGGACGGCCCGCGCAGCACCGCGACCTGGCGCGGGCCGGAGACCACCACCACCGCGTCGTCGTAGACGTCGCCGTTGACCTTGCCGACAGCGATGTGGCCGGGCCCCGAATCCACACCCGCGGCCGGGAACACGGTGTCGCTGTGGCCGGAGAAGTGGTAGGTGGCGCTGGCGGTCCAGCGGCAGATGCGGCGGCTGGGCCAGTCCACGGCCGCGATGTCGGTGCGGCCGTCGCCGCTGAAGTCGCCGAGATAGACGCCGCTGAACTCGACCACGCTGGTGCTCTTGAGCACGGTGCAGGTATCGCGCAGGGAAAAACCACCCAGGCCGTCGGCCTCGTAGACGCGCAGAGTGCCGTCGTCGACAGTGCGGCTGACCACCACCACGTCGGCCAGACCGTCGCCGGTGACGTCGCCAAAGGCCAGGGCGCGGTAGCCCGCCACGTCGATGCCGGTGGGCGTGACGAAGCGCCCGTCGCCCAGGCCGATCTCGATCGACCACCCGGAGCCGGCGCGCAGCAGATCGACGACCCCGTCCTGATCCACGTCGTCGAGGGCCAGCGCGCTGAGGCGGCCGATGTACTGCAGGGTGGTCTGCGGTGTGGCGAAAGCGCCGGCGCCCGCGCTGCGCAGCAGCGCGCGGAAGCCGTAGGAGCTGGAGACCGAGGACTGACCGGCCGCGATCAGGTCTGGCAGCCCGTCCCCGGTCAGCTCGGCGGCCCGCAGGGCGTAGGCGTTCCCCGGCACCGTGTAGTCGACGCGCGCGGCAAAGCCGCCCACGCCGTCGCCGAGCAGCACGCTGACCGCGGCGCCGGTCTCGGTGGCCGCCGCCAGGTCCAGGTCGCCGTCGACATCGAGGTCCAGGGCGAGCAGGGCCCGCGGCGCGGTGTCCGTGGCGAAGCTGCCGAAGACCGGGCCAAAGCCTCCCGCGCCGTCGCCCGGCAACAGGCGCACGGTCGAGGTTCCGGTGTGGGCCACGGCGATGTCCAGTCCACCGCCGTCGAAGTCGCCGATGGCCACGGCGCTGGGACCGCTGGCCGTGGTGTAGCTCTGGCGCCAGGTGAAAGCGAAGTCGACGTCGCCCAGCAGCACGTGCACGTTGTTGCCGCCGCTGTTGGCGACCACCAGGTCGTCCTCGCCGCTGGCGTCGAGGTCGGCCGCGGCCAGCGCCAACGGCGAGCTGCCCACCGGCACGGTCAGCGCCGGCTCCAGCGCGCCGTCGCCGGTGCCGCGCAGGGCCGACACCGTGCCGCTGCCCTGGTTGGCGACGGCGACGTCCAAGACCCCGTCGCCGTCGAAGTCGCCGACGATCACGGCCACCGGCGCATCGCCCACCGGGTAGCTCACACCCGGCTCGTAGGTGCCGTCACCGTGTCCGCGGTAGACCACGATCGCGTCGTAATACTGAGAGGCCGCGATCACGTCCTGCAGCCCGTCGCGGTCGAGATCCCCGCTCGCCAGGGCGCTGACATAGGTAGACGCGCCGGCCTGCTCGGGGTTGGGCAGGCGAAGGCGCGGCAGCGCGGCCGTGGTGGCCTGCGCCGCGGCCGACAGCGGGCTCGGTCCATTCGCGTTGAAGGCCTGCACCGTGGCGCTGTAGGTTGCGCCCGTGTCGAGACCGCTGACGGTGGCGGCGCGGGCAAGGCCCGAGACGCGGACGCTATGGCCGCCCGGCTCCACCGCCACCTGGAAGTCCGTGACCGCGGAGCCGCCGTCGAAGCCGGGGGCCCAGCGCACGAACAGGCGCGTGGCCGTGGCTGTGGCAACGACGTCGGTCGGCGCGTCGGGGATGGTCGAGGGGATAACGGCGATGGGCGGCGAGCCCGGGCCCTCGCCGATGATCGAGCGGGCGTAGACGGTGACGCTGTAGCTCTGGCCGTTCTGCAGACCGGTGAAGCTGGCGCTGAACACGTCCGCGGCCGTGACCGTGCTCCTGGTGCCCGCGACCACGCGGTAGGAGAGGACCGGGTACCCGTTGTCCGTCAGGGGGGCCTCCCAGGTCACGTCGATGAGCGCGTCGCCAGGAGTGGCCAGCGCGTTCTGGGGCGCGTCCGGCGGCAGTCCCGGGGTCACCGGGTTCGAGGGCTCCGAGGCCGCGCTCGGACCGCGCACATTGGTCGCGACCACCGTGCAGGTGTACTCTGTGCCGTTGGTGAGGCCGCTCAACGTGGTCGATGTGCTGCCGGCGCTCACCGTGCGCTCGATGCCGCCCGGACTAGAGGTCACGGTGTAGCTCTGCAGGGGGGCGCCGCCGTTGTCGAGCGGGGCGGTCCAGCGCACGCTGGCGGCCGCGTTGCGCGGCTCGGCCACCACTTCGGTGGGCGGGTCCGGCACCCGCGACGGCGTCACGCTCGCCGAGGGCGCCGAGCTCGGGCCCTCGCCCGCCGCGTTGCCCGCGCGCACCGTGAAGGTGTAGCTGGTGCCGTTGTTGAGCCCGCTGACCACGAGCGACAGGGTGCCGCCGTCGACCTCGTGCTCGGCGCCGGTCTGCACCACCACCACCGTGTAGCGGGCGACCCCGCCGCCGTCGTCGAGCGGCGCGCTCCAGCTCACCGTGGCCATGCCATCGCCCGCGACCGCGCTCACTGCGGTGGGCGCGCCGGGCACGGTCAGGCCCGGCCCGGAGTCAGCGCCCGCGTCGCTGCCAGTTGCCGAGTCGCTGGCTGTCGCCGAGTCGCCGGCTGTCGCCGAGTCGCCGGCTGTCGCCGAGTCGCCGGCTGTCGCCGAGTCGCCGCTTGTCGCCGAGTCGCTGGCCGTCGCCGAGTCGCTGGCCGTCGCCGAGTCGCCG
>JAFGSX010000378.1 GCA_016934455.1 Deltaproteobacteria bacterium | reverse complement strand
CGCCATCGACGGCGTCGATGTCGGCTCGCTGCCGCTGGTCGAATACAAGCTTCCGCCGGGCACCTACGAGGTCGAGGTGCGCGGCCGCAACACGGTCAAGCAGGACGTCACCATCGTCAAGGGCAAGAACACCGCGCCGCGGATCAAGGTGCGCTGACGCATCGCCGCGGGATCGCCGCTCGCCGTTCACGCTGGCGGCAGCCGCGCCGCGCGGTCCCTCTCGCGCCAGTGGCGGCGCGCCCACCAGGGCCGCTCATCCGTGGCGTCCACTGCATTTACCCGCCGCAGCCACTCGGCGAGGCAGCGCTCGTGCTCGGCAAAGGCCTGCAGCGGCTCGGGCGCTCGATCCAGCCAGCGGCGCTCGAGCTGATCACGCTCGTCGGCGAACAGCAAAAAGTATTTATCCGGCGCCCGGACCACCCGGCGATGAAAGCGCTCGTGACGCCACCAGAAAACCTCGCGGTAGAGGTTCGAGACCGCGCTCCCCTGCTCGAACTGCGGCTGCAGGCGCACGGGCTTGAACAGGCTGGTGCAGGGGGCGGCGGTACCGGTCGCCCAGAAGCGTTGAGATACGGGCGTGAGCTCGGCCACGAACGAGGCCGTGGTCTGGCTCGACGCGAGCATCCCCCCGGCGTGCGCGCAGATCGCATTGAGCCCGCCGTTGACCCAGGAATAGCGGGGACGCGCATCGCTGGCGCCGTGGTCGCGCAGCAGCTTGAACAGGTCGGCCGGCCCCGCGACCTGCGCGGCCAGCTCGCGGCTGCGCGCCTGCCGCGTCCGGCTGCCCGAGCCCCAGGTCTTGATCGGGTCCGAGTGCTGCCGGCGCAAGCTCTCGATGGTGAGGCCGTTGGAGATTGTGCGCGCGCCCTGCACCCGCTCCGCCGCCCAGAGACGACCGGCGGTCTCGAGGACAAAGGCGCCGCGCGGGTCCGCCGCCAAAAAGCTGTTGTGATAGGTGAAGCCCTTGTGCTCCACGCAGCACGAGCCGCCCTGGCCGTGGCGCTCGAGCAACTCGACCAGGACCTCGACCGCGCGCTCGGCCGTGTCAGCCCGCTCCAGGGCCAGCCGCAGCAGGTCCATGCCGGTGAGTCCGCTGCTGGCGTAGGGCTGGCGCGTGAACACCGCCTCGTTGCCGATCACGACGCCGTGCTCGTTGGCGCCCATCTCGGCGCCCCACATCCACCACGGGCGGCTGATCAACACCGCGTTGCTGCGCTCGACCTGCGGGATCTCGATCCAGGTGCAGCGCAGCGTGGCGCCGCGCGCGTGCTCGGCCGCGGCGTGCCACTCCAGCACCTGGGCCTCGTTGGCGTCGCGGTCCGAGTTTTTGGCGAACAGCACGCGGTTTTCGTCGACGATGACGATGCAGTCGCACATGCCTTCCTCCGCGCGGAGACTCTCATACCGAATCAATCTGATTCGACCCTATTGTGGGGCCCCGCTTTTCCGGCGGATCTTTTTGTCCTCGGCGGGGCTCGGAAAAAAGCTCCGCCGGGGCCCCCCACATCAGCAGACCAATCAGATTGATTCGGTATCACTCTGTCGCGAGCGAATCCAGGACTGCCCTGACGCGGTCGACGACCCGGTTCCAGTCGAACTGTCGGGCGCGCTGTAGCCCCCGTTCCCGCAGCGTCGCTCGCAGCTCGGCATCGCCGTACAGGCGCTCTATGCCGCGCGCGATCTCCGGCACCGAGGTGGGATCGACGAGCAATGCCGCGTCGCCGGCCACCTCGGGCAGCGCGGTCGCGGTCGATGTCAACACCGGGGTGCCGCAGGCCATGGCCTCGAGGACCGGGAGGCCGAACCCCTCGTACAGGGAAGGGAACAGCAGGGCGACCGCGCCCCGATAGAGCGGTGGCAGGTGGTCTCCGGGGACGTGACCGACGAACCGGATGCGGTCCCCCACCCCCAGGTCGCGCGCCAGCCGAGACAGACGCGGCGTCGGAGGGCCGGTGAGGATCAAATCGACGGACGAGGCGAGGCGCGCCGCGGCAAAAGCCTCGATCGCCCTGGCGTCGTTCTTGTGCGCCTTGCGATTGGAGACGCACAGGAAATACTCGGCGCCCGCATCGAACGCCGGGCCGTCGGGCGCGAAGGAGGCGTCGACCCCGTTGCCGATGTTGATGACTTTGCCCGCTGCCACGCCGGACCATTCGATGATCCGCGAGCGAGAGAACTCGGACACGGTCAGCACCCGGTGGGCAGCTCGGCAGGCGCGTTTGAGGACGAAGCGGTAGTAGACCCGCTTGAGCAGCCCGCTGTTCTCCGGGCGATCGATGTGGTTGAGGTCGTGGATGATGAACAGATAGGGCCGGGCGAGTATCCACGGCGCGTTGAAACCCGGGCTCAAGACCGCCGCCTCTCTCGGCAGCGCCAGCATCCTGACCGACAACCGCAGCGGATCCAGCGGCGAGGTGGGCGAGCCGCCGGCTGCCAGGTCGGTCAGCGCCAGCCCGCGGCGCAGCACGCCAGCCACGCGACCGATGCCGTGGTCGCCGATCCAGCGCTCGTCGAAATAGACCGTGGTTCGCGAGGCCATCGCATTCCGCTGCAGCCGCGTCGCCGCTGATCGTACGCTAGTCGATCCGGTGCGGCGGTGGGATTAGAAATCGACCGCGAACCTGGGGTAGGGATCGAAGCACTCCTGACGCGCCCAGGCCTCGGCGTCGGGATCGCCCGCGAGCCAGCCGTAGACCGTGTACGAGGCGAGCACCTTCTTGACGTAGCCGCGCGTCTCCTGGAACGGGATCGACTCGACGAACTCATCGAGCGGCAGCCCGTGAAACCGCACCAGCCAATTCGAGACCGCCGGCGGCCCGGCGTTGTAGGCCGCCACCACCAGCGGCAGCGCGCCTCGGTACTCGCGCCACAGGAGCTCCAGGTAATAGACGCCCAGCTCGGCGTTGCGGGACGGCTCCAGCAGCTCGTCGGCAGTGCGCAGCGGCCGGCCGAGCATGGTGCCGAGCCGGACGGCGGTGCGCGGCAGCAGTTGCAGAGCGCCGACGGCGCCGGCGGGCGAGATGACCGTCGCGGCGAACCGGCTCTCCTGGCGTGAGACGGCGTGGCGCAGCGCGCTCGGCACCCGCTCGAGGGAGGGATCTACCAGAAAGGGCGCCTGCGGATAGGCGGTCTGCCAGAGCCAGCGCTCTTCCTCGCGAGCGGGTCGCGAGATCTGATCGCGAAAGATGGTCGCGCCGATCTGCATCGTGGTCGAGGCATCGCCGGCGCGCTGCAGCGCTTCGAGGTAGCGGCGGGCTCCCTCGTCGCCGGCCGGCCGCGGGGTGACGCGCAGCACGCGCGCCGCCACGTCGCATAGCCGGACCGTGGCGGCCGCGGCGAGCGCGCGTCCGGGCGCCGGCGGCAGCAGCGGCAACAGCGCCGTCACCGTTGAGCGCAGCTCGGGCGGACATGAAGGCCGGGCCGCACCGTCGATCGGTTCCCCGCTCGCCGCCATCGCGGCGCTCGCCGCGCCCTCGAGGTAGCCGGTCACGCCGCAGGACTGGCCGCGTTCGCTGCCGACGCTGAAGCTGGCGATCCGCTCGCGCGCGGCGCGCGCCAGCGCCCGGTAGTACGCGGATTTGTTGGACGGAGCGATCGGGCCGTTCACCAGCGCGTCGAGCAGGGCGATCGCCTCGCGCTGGCGCCCCAGACGGCCGAGCGCGCGCGCCTTGAAGTAGCGCGCCGACACGGCCAATTCGCCGCCGGCCTTCTGCACCGCGTCGAAGGCCGTCAGCGATGCCTTGAGGTCGCCGGCCCGGTACAGGTCAAAGGCCCAAAACCAGCGCAGCTTGGCCGAGAGCCTGCTGCGCGGCCGCGCGTCGAGCACCTGCTTGAACTTGCGCGCCGCCTCGGCCGAGCGGCCGGACTCGTGAAGCAGCCAGGCGGCCATGAAAGATGCCTGGTCGACTCCCGGGTCGCTCTTGAAGCGGGCGGCAAAATCCTGGTACGCCGCGCGCGCCTCGTCGGGGCGGCCGAGACGGCCGAGCACGCGCGCTCGCTCGAGCGCGACGCCGGCCTGGTCGGGGTTCTGCGCCAGCAGCAGATCGGCGGTGGCCAGCGCGGTCTGGTAGTCGCGCATGGCGGTCAGGGTGCGCAGCCGCAGCGGCAGCAGATCGTCCGCCCGCGGCAGCAGGTCCATCAGCGCGGCGGCGCGCTCCGGTCTTCCGGCCGCGGCCAGTCGCTCGCACCACTTGAGCGTGGCGGCGCGGCCGAGCTTGGCGACCAGCGCCGCGTCGAGTTGCTGACCGGCCACCAGATCGTCGAGCCGTCGCACCGCGTGGCCATCGCCGGCCAGCTCGATCGTCGCCGCGATCTGCTCGAGCGCCGGTTTTTGCCGTCGTCCCAGCAGATCGCGCTGGATGGCCAGGATCGCGGTCAGGTCGGCGTCGCGCCCGGGGTCGAGCGCGGCCGCGGCCTTGTCGATCAGGCCGCGCTGCTGCGATCGCAACCCGAGGTCGACGATCTGCAGCGCCAGCGCGCGCCGCTTGCGATTGCCGGGAGGCGGCAGGCGGCCCTTGAGCAGCTCGAGCTCGAGACGATAGTCGTCGGCGGCGCGGGCCAACCTCAGCCGCTCGTCGCCCCAGGCGGGGGCCAGCGCGTCGGGCACCCGCGTCCGGCGCAGGCTCTGCAGCGCCGCGGCCGGACCGCGCAGCCGCTCGATCTGACGCCCGCGAAACAGCAGCAGCGCCGCGCGCAGCTCGGGCTCTCCGGTCGCCGCGATCAGCCGATCGAGGCGGGCGACGCTCTGGTCGTCGACGGCAGCGCCGATGGCGGTGTCGACCAGCGCCGCCATCGCGGTGTCGATCTGCGGAGCCGCAGGCCTGCTGGCGGGCGCGGTGGCCGGCTGCGACGTCGGGGTCGCGGCAGCGGCAGCAGCGGGCAGCGCCAGCAGCGCGACCAGGGCGGCAAGAAGCGTGCTCACACCTCGATGATGCCCTGGCGCACGCCCTCGGTCACCGCCTCGACGCGGTTGGTGACGTCGAGCTTCTGATAGATGTGCTCGAGGTGGGTGCGGATGGTGGCCTTGGACAGGCCGAGCACGCGCGCCGCCTCGTTGTTCGAGAGCCCCTTGGCGATCATCTGCAGTACCTCGAGCTCGCGCGCGGTGAGCTGCTTGCGCACCTCGACCTGCAGCCCGCCTGTCGGCTGTTCGGCGGGAGTCGGCGCCGGCGGCGGCTCGGTCGGGGCCGGCCCCTCCTCGGGCATCTGAAAGTGGCGCAGCAGCGAGCGCGCCAGGTTGGGCTGGATCACGCTGCCGCCCGAGTGCACCTCCTTGATCGCGTCGACCACCTTGTCGGCCTCGGCCCCCTTGAGCAGGTAGCCGGAGGCGCCGGCCTTGATCGCCTCGAGGACTTTTTCCTCCTCGTCGAAGATGGTGAAGATCAGGATCTCGATCTCGGGGTACTTGGCCTTGACCTGGCGCGTGACATCGATGCCGCTCATCTGGGGCAGCCCGAGGTCGCACAGGATGACATCGGGCCGGCAGCGCTCGACCTCCTCGAGCGCAGCCTCCCCGGACAGGGCCGAGCCCACGATCTCGAGATCGGGGTACGTCTCGAGCAGCTTGATCTGGTTTTTCAGGATCTTGACCACGTCCTCGACGACCAGCACCCTGACTCTACTCATGTGGACCTCTCGCGCCTGGCGGCGTCTCGACTATATCGTAATTCAATGCGCGGGTGGGTGCGCACGCGAAGACCGGGTCGCGGCCTGCGCGGTGTAGCGCACCGGGATGGCGGCCTCGCGGGTCGCCTCGCCGCCGACACCGCGCAGGACAAAGGTCACCGCCGTGCCGGCGCCCAGCTCGGACTCGATCATGACGTCGCCGCCGACCTTGCGCGCCCGATCGCGCATGTTGACCAGACCGTAGTGGTGCACCGGCGTGTTCCGCTCGTCGAAGCCGCAGCCGTCGTCGATCACCTGGAGCTGCAGCCCGTCGACAAAGAACTGCACCTTGACCGTCACCCGCTTTGGCCTGGCGTGCTTGCTGGCGTTGTTGAGAGCCTCCTGCAGGATGCGGAACAGGGTCAACTGCTGCTCCGAGGTGAGCCGCGGCGGCTGGCCGGTCAGTTCCAGTTGACAGGGGATCTTGCGCCGGTTGCGAAATGCCTCGCAGGTCGCCTGCAGGCTCGGCACCAGCTCGAACTCGTCGCGCATCATGCGCAGCGCGCGGCGCAGCTCGGCGATCGCCTCCTCGGCGGCGTCCTTGAGCTCGGTCAGCTCGTCTCGCACCTGGCGGTCCCTGGTCAGCGTCATCAGGTATTCCATCTGGATGATCAGACCGGACAGGGCGGCGCCGAGCCCGTCGTGGATCTCGCGGCTCAGCCGGGCGCGCTCGTCGAGCACGGCCAGGTTCTTGAGGTCCTGCTCGAGCTGCACGATCGCGCGCTGCTGGCTCTCCTGGCGATGGGTCAGGTAGACGATCAAGTAGAACGCGATGGCGCACAGCGCCACGTACCACAGCAGCAGCAGCGTCTCCCCTGACCAGTTGCGGACGAAACCGCCCCCGAGCACGGCGCCGATCGGCAGCGCCAGCAGCGGCGGCAGCACGGCGATCGGCCGCGGGAAGAGCAGGGCGAAGAAGACCGTCAGCAGCAGATGCGCATCCATGGCCGGGCTGTGCATGCCGCCCGAATGGCCGACCACGATGGCGACCGCGACCTGGTCCAGCAGCAGTGTCGCCAGCGTCACCCAGACGCCGTGCCGGGTGCTGCGCAGCAGCAGGAGATTGGCGACCGCGTAGCAGATCATCAGCGCCAGGCCGAGCTTGGGCCAGATCCCCGCGAAGCCGACCGCGCGCGCGAGCTGCGGCACCAGCACCACGACCGCGGCCAGCACCAGGAACGCCAGGCGCGTGTAGGCCAGCGCGCGCGCGTGCAGCACAAAACGCGCGCGCAGCCGCACCATCTCGCGCGGATCGGGCCGCTTGGGCTTGCGCTGTCTGGGCTCGAACGGCAGCGGCGAGCCGGTCAGGGCGTTGTCCGCCAGACTGCGCAGCCGATCCCACCACGGCGTGACCTTGGCCATCGGCTGTAGTCTATACCAAGCTGTCGCAAACCCAATACCCCGCTATACTCGGCCGGCGCGTCCACGGACCGGCGCGCGGACAGAGATGGCACGCCTCTCTTGCAGCGCTCTCTTCCTGTTCTCCGCGGGCGCCGGCTGCGCGCTGATCGCGGCCGGCTGCTCCTACAAGGTGGTCGAGGACGGCCGCGTCAACCGGGAGGCCGTGCGGCAGTTGGTGGAGACCGTGGCCGAGATCCGCGGCCTGCCTCAGACCCGGCCGCTCAAGGTGGCGCTCGAGAGCCCGGCGCTGTTGCGCCAGCGCGCCGAGCGGGACGCGCGCGACCAGCGGCGGAGCGCCGACCTCGACCGGCAGCGGCTGGTGTGGGGCAAGCTCGGCCTCATCGACGTCACCGCGGACCTGGTGGACGCCTATGGAAAACTGACCTCCGAGGCGCCGTACGGCTACTACGACACGGGTGACCAGGTGCTGCGCATCGTGGCGCGGCCGCTGATGCGGTCCGAGGTGCTCGAGCTGGTCTCGGCGCTGCGCGGCCGCGACGTGGTGGCGGGCGAGATCCTGTCGCACGAGGTCTGCCACGCCCTGCAGGACATGGCCTACGACCTCGACCGGCTCCACGCGGAGGCGCCAGACGACGACGCGCGGCTGGCGCTTCAGGCGCTGGTCGAGGGCGATGCCGGGCTGGTCAGCTTCCTCTACGCGGCCTCTTTTTTTCAGGACTACGAGAGCTGGGTCGAGTTTC
This sequence comes from Deltaproteobacteria bacterium, assembly GCA_016934455.1. GTDB lineage: Bacteria > Myxococcota > JACRCW01 > JAFGSX01 > JAFGSX01 > JAFGSX01. The sequence continues at coordinate 6,881 of JAFGSX010000378.1, read as the reverse complement.
TGCGCCGCCGCGTGGCGCACGCCTTCGCGGTCGCCGGTGTCCCAGACTACCTCAACGCTCGTCTGCAGTTCCCCTATCTGGCCGGCGGTCTGTTCGTCGCCGCGCTCTACCGAAGCGGACGGTTCGCGGCGATCGACGAGACCTACCGCCAGCTCCCGCTGTCGACCGAGCTGATCCTGCACCCCGAGATCCGCGCCACGGCGGCCGCCGCGCCGGTCGCGGTGGCGCTCCCGCCGTGGCCCGAGACCGCCGGCGAGGTGGTGCTGGGCGAGGACACGCTGGGTGAGTTCGGTCTGCGCACCATGTTCGCCCGCAACGCGCCGGGGATCGACGCGGCGCAGGCCGCGGCGGGCTGGGGCGGCGATCGCTACCGCGTCGTGCAGCAGGCCGACGGCACGCTGGGGCTGCAGTGGGCGACGCGCTGGGACAGCGTCCACGACGCACGGCAGTTCTGCGACGCCTATCGCGCCATGACCAGGCGCGGCGATCGCGACCTGATCGAGGCCGTCTCCGGGACCTCTTTTCACTACCGCGCCGGGCGGGATCTCAGGGTGGTCATCGACTGCGCGGGCGACGCGGTCGATGTCGCCGAGACCATGGGTGATCCGCGCACGGCCGAGCTGCTGCAGCAGATGGCGGCCGCGCGGGCGATGCCGCGATCGGCACCCGGCACCAGACCGCGGACGATGCCGGAGACGCTGCCATGACCGGCGCGTCGTTGCTGCTCGCTGCGCTGGCTGCCGCGGCCGGGATCGAGGTCGTGGCCGACGGGCCGATCGCGCCGGTGCACGGGGCGCCGCTCATCTCCAGCGACGTCTACCAGGTCACCCTCGGCGCGCTGCTCGAGACGCAGATCGACACCGCCGCTGGCGCCGGCTTCGCGGTGCCGCGCGCGCGGCTGCGCACCGAGGCGCTGCTGGACGTCGCGATCCCGGTGGGCATGCGCGTCGAGCTCGAGGCCTCGCCGTGGGCGGACCGCGCCAGCAATCTCGACGGGCCGGGATCGCTGCGCGACGCGTATCTGCTGCTCGGTGTCGGCAACCGCAAGCTGATCAACCTGGGCCAGGTGACCATCGGCCAGCAACTGGTGCCGAGCAGCGCGGCCAGCCTGCAGCCGCCCGAGCGCTGGCGGCTGGCGCACCGGCCGCTGCTCGAGCAGCGCATGCTGCCCGGTCTCGACGTGGGGCTGCTCTATCACATCGATTACGGGAGCTACGGCTGGCCGCTGCGGCTCTGGATCGGGAGCTTTGGCGGCGCCGGACCCAACCGCGTTGGCGGCGAGCTGCGGCCCCTGTACGCGGCGCGGGCCGAGGGCGATCTGCCGCTGGCGCGCCCGGGGCGGGGGCGGGCGCGGATCGGGGCGGCGGTCGTCGGGCAGCCGAGCCGCGCCGATCTGCCGGCCGTGGTGACCGTGGACGGCTCGGTGCGGCTGCGGCGGCTCGAGCTCGAGGCCTCCTGTACCCTGGCCCCGGGCGGCACGGCGCCGTCCCTCGCCCGCGGCGCGCTGCGGGCCGAGGGCGGGGTCGAGCTGCTGGCCGATTTTCTCGAGCTGCGGCTGCGCCACGAGGCGCTCAACCTGGCGACCGGCCGGCTGCAGCAGCGGCTGACCGCCGGTGTCGTGCTCACCTACCTGGACGATGCGTTTCAGATGTTGCTCGACTACGTGCTTCCCTGGTCGACGGGCGGCGAGCCGGACGAGCCCGCCATGGCGTTGACCCTGAGACTCTGGTGGTGACAGGAACGGTGCTGCACTAGAATGGGTTGCTCGAGGTGTCGGGATGGGCGGAAGCTCGCTGTTCATCTGGGGCCACGTCGACGACCCCGAAGTCGAACGGGGAGCGACGGCCTCGCTCCGGCGCGCCGACCAGCGGCGCGGCGGTACGCGCCAGACGACCTTCACCGGTGACATCGGTGAACCGCTGCCCGAGGGGTTCAAGCGCTACCTCGAGTCGTTGCCGCCGCGCGAGGCGTTCAAGCTGCTCAATGCCCGCGAGCACGCGGTGGCGCCGATGTACTCCGAGCCAGGGGCAGCCATCGCGGCCCGGCTGCAGCAGCCGCTGGTCGACGATCTGGTGCGATTTCTGCGCCGCCAGCTTGCGCCGCCCTGGCCGGCGACGCGGCGCGTGCTCGAGGGCTACCTGGCGCAGCAGCCCCCCATGTGCTACGTCCGCCGCAGCGATCTGATATCACCCGTGGGCTGTCACCGGCGCTCGGGCGAGCCGACGACCTGGTATCTGCAGTTGCATTTCACCGGCTGCAGCGGCCTGCGCGAGGTCTCGGCCGCGCTGGCCTCGCACTGGACCGCGCTCTGGTTTCGCGCCAATCGCGATCGCCTCGCGGCCGAGCTGCTGGCGCCGGTCGCGTTCTCGCCCCAGACCGAGCAGTGCTCGTTGCAGGCGAGTTTTGTTCCGGTCGACGGCAGCGGCTATGCCCGCTACCTCCTGTTCGCGGAGGACGAGGGCGAGAGATCGCCCGCCGCGGAGGATGTCGACGACGTCGATTTCGACATGGATCTGGATGCGCAGACCATCCCGCACCTCGAGACCGGGGCCAGGTTCGCGGTCGACCGCGAGACGCTGTCGCGGCACGACGCCATCAAGTTCATCGCCTCGCTCGACGATCGCTTTGCCGCGCTGATGTCCGACGGCCAGTGCCGCTGTCAGCTCTGCGCGCCCGGTTTCGCGGCGTCGGACGGCTGAGCGCGCTGCGGCCTCGCGTCAGCAAAAAGGGGCTTTGGTTTTCGACTCGCGCGGGCTATGGATCGCGGTGGTAGAGGGTGACGACAGCGTCTGTCGGGGGAAGGGCAACCGGTCATGGCTTCCGAAAAGGGACGCGGCCAGTCCAGGCGGCCGCAGCAGTCTGAGCCCGCAGCCCAGCCCACCGCCTCTTCGCTGAGACGGGTCTGGGTCGTGGGCGGCGCCCTCGATCGCTGGTGGGAGCTGGCCCTCGCGCTGCGCGCCTGGGAATTCGACGTCAAACCGGTCGGCTCCGATGCCGACCTCGGCGCCGTGGCCAGCCGGGTCGACCACGACGACGGTGTGATGCTGGTCGACCTGCTGGACAGCGTCGAACGCGGCGTGGCCGCCATCGCGGTCTGTCGGTCGGCGTCGGCGACAGTGCCGATCGCAGCGGTGGTGTCCGATCCGTCGCTCGATCTGGCCCAGCGCCTGCGCGCTCTCGGCGTCTTCTGCCTGGCCGTGCAGCCGTTGGCTGCGGCCAAGATCCGCGATGTGCTCGAGGAGGCGATCCGGCAACGGGAACAGCTCCGGCTGAGCGGGCCGTCTCCCAAGAAGGTCCTCATCATCGACGACGACCGCGACGTGCGGGCCTCGATCCAGGCCCTGCTCGAGAGCGAGGGTTACGCGGTGTGCTGCGCCGCCACCGGCGCCGAGGGGCTGGCCACTGCGATCTCCGAGAAACCGGACCTGATCGTCCTCGACATCATGATGGAGAACATGTGGGCCGGCTACGAGGTCAACCAGACGCTCAAGTTCCAGAGCGGCTACGAGGGGGTGCGCAAGGTCCCCATCGTCATGGTCTCGTCGATCGAAGAGCCTCCGGCCGAGCGGTTTGCCCGTTCGAGTGATCCGGCCCTGGTCACACCCGACGTCTACCTGACGAAGCCGCTGGATCTGGCTAAGTTTCTGGAGACCGTGCGATCGCTGTTGGCTCCGCCGCCATCATCGGGCGGGCGAGAGTAGCGCGCGCCCGCCGGAGGGACCATGACCGCGACCGGTGAACGCTCCACCGCGCCTGCCGAGCGCTCTCTGCTGGCCGCCGTCCGCAGCGCCACCGGCCTCGACCCGAGCCACTGCTACCAGTGCGGCAAATGCTCGGCCGGCTGTCCGATGGCGGACGAGATGGATCTCAAGACCCACGAGATCATCCGGCTCCTGCAGCTCGACCGGCGCGAGCGGCTGTTGAGCTCGCAGGCCATCTGGCTGTGTCTGACCTGCGAGACCTGCACCGCGCGCTGTCCCAACGAGTTCGATCCGGCCGCCACCATCGACGCTCTGCGCGAGATCGTTCTCGCGGAGAGCGCGTCCAAGGTGCCGCGGCCGATGGCGGCCTTTCACGGCGCCTTTCTCGACCAGATCCGCGCGCACGGCCGGGTGTTCGAGTTTGGGCTGGTCGCCTCATACAAGCTGCGCGGCGGCGCGCTGTTCGCCGACGTCGCCGCTGCCCCGGGGATGCTGCTGCGGGGCAAGCTATCGCTGATGCCGGAGCGCATCGCCGGCGTTGCCGACATCCGACGCATCTTCGAGCGGTGCCAGACGGCACGGGAGCCGAAATGAAGATCGGCTATTTCCCGGGTTGCTCGCTCCAATCCACCGAGCGCGAGTACGACGAGAGCGTGCGGGCGGTCGCGGCCGCGCTGGAGATCGAGCTCGAGGAAGTCAACGACTGGGGGTGCTGCGGCGCCTCCTCGGCTCACGCCACCAACCGCCTGCTCAGCATCGCGTTGCCCGCGCGCACCCTGGCGCTCGCCGCGGCGCAGAAGATGGAGCGGGTCTTTGCCCCGTGCGCCGCCTGCTACAACCGCCTGGCCACCGCCCGGCACGTCCTGGCGACCGAGCCGGAGCTGGCCGAGCGAGTGCACGCCGTCCTCGGCACGGCGGTCGACACCGCGGTCGGCGTCGTGAGCGCGGCGCAGATGTTCAGCGAGCTGGCGAGCCAGATCCGCGAGCAGACGACGGTTCCGCTCAAGGACCTCAAGCTGGCGTGCTACTACGGCTGCCTGTTGGTGCGGCCGCCGGCGGTGTGCCAGTTCGACGACGCCGAGTCCCCGACCTCGCTGGAGACCGTCGTCAGCGCGACCGGCGCCACCCCCGTCCGCTGGAAGATGGCGCTCGAGTGCTGCGGCGGCGGTTTCTCGCTGTCGCGCACCAGCTCGGTGGTCCGGCTCGGGCGCGCGATCTTGCAGGACGCGCGAGCGGCGGGCGCCCAGGCCGTGGTCGTGGCCTGCCCGATGTGCCACACCAACCTCGATTTCAGGCAGCGCGCCATGGCGGAGCGCGCGCAGCCGGGCCAGGAGCCGTTGCCGGTCATCTTCGTGAGCCAGCTCGTCGGTCTGGCCCTCGGCCTCAAGCCGGAGGCGCTCGGTCTGAGGCGGCACTTCGTCGATCCGCAGCCGCTGCTGGCGCGCGTTGCGACCGCCAAATCGCTACCAGAGCACGGGGGGCCGGCCTGATGTCACGCATCGGCGTCTTCATCTGTCACTGCGGGGAGAACATCGGCCGCACCGTGGACTGCGCCCGCGTGGCCAAGACCCTGGGCGAGCTGCCCGGTGTCGTGCATGCGGTCGATTACAAATACATGTGTTCGGATCCCGGACAGGCCCTGATCCGGCAGGCGATCGAGGAGCACCGGCTCGACGGCGTGGTGGTCGGTGCCTGTTCGCCGCACATGCACGAGAAGACCTTTCGCCGGGCGGCGGCGGCGGCCGGGCTCAACCCGTTCTTGTGCGAGATGGCCAACCTGCGCGAGCATTGCTCCTGGATCCACGAAGAGCGCGAGCCGGCCACGCGCAAGGCCATCGATCTCGGCCGCTTCATCGTCGAGAAGATCAAGTTCAACCGGCCGCTCTCCACCATCTTCATTCCGGTCGAGCGGCGGGCGCTGGTGATCGGGGCCGGCATCGCCGGCATCCAGGCGGCGCTCGACATCGCCGACGGCGGCCGCGAGGTGGTGCTGGTGGAGAAGGATCCCTCCATCGGCGGCCACATGAGCCAGCTCTCCGAGACCTTCCCGACGCTCGATTGCTCGCAGTGCATCCTGACCCCGCGCATGGTCGAGGTGGCACAGCACCCGCGCATCAGGCTGCTGACCTACAGCGAGGTCGAGTCGGTCGACGGCTACATCGGCAACTTCTCGGTCAAGATCCGCAAAAAGGCGCGCAGCGTCGACGAGACCAAGTGCAACGGCTGCGGCGAGTGCCTGAAGGCATGTCCCAACAAGAGAATCCTCAGCGAGTTCGATCAGGGGCTCGGCAAGCGTCCCGCCATCTACGTCCCGTTTCCGCAGGCGGTCCCCAACATTCCGGTGATCGACCGCGCCACCTGCTCGCTGTTCCGCGGCCGGGCCAAGGGCGTCAAAAAGGAGGTCTGCCGCAAGTGCGCCGATGTGTGCGGTCGCGAGGCGATCGATTTCGATCAAAAGGACACCTTTGTGACGGAGAACGTCGGCGCCATCATCGTGGCCACCGGCTACCAGCTCTACTCGATCGGCAGGACCCAGGCGTCCGACAGCGTGCGCGGCTACGGCGAGTACGGTTACGGGGAAATCCCCGACGTCATCGATGGCCTGCAGTTCGAGCGGCTGGCGTCGGCCTCGGGGCCCACCGGCGGCAAGATCCTGCGGCCTTCGGATCAAAAAGAGCCCAAGACCGTGGTCTTTTTGCAGTGCGTCGGCTCCCGCGATCCGGCCAAGGGCATCGCCTACTGCTCCAAGATCTGCTGCATGTACGTGGCCAAGCACACGATGCTGTACCACCACAAGGTCCACGGCGGCCGAGCGATCGTCTTCTACATGGACATCCGCGCCGGCGGCAAAGGCTACGACGAGTTCGTGCGCCGCGCCATCGAGGAGAGCCACGCGCTCTACCTGCGCGGCCGGGTCTCGCGCCTGTACCGCAACGGCGACACCGTCCGCGTCCACGGTGTCGACACGCTGTCGGGCGAGCCGCTGGTCATCGACGCCGACATGGTCGTGCTGGCGACCGCCATGCGCCCCCAGCCCGGGATCGCCGCGCTGGCGCAGAAGCTGTCGGTCTCCTATGACCAGCACGGCTTCATCAACGAGGCCCACCCGAAGCTGCGGCCGGTGGAGACCAACACCGCCGGCGTCTTCGTGGCCGGTGCCTGCCAGGCGCCGCGCGACAT
>JAFGSX010000377.1 GCA_016934455.1 Deltaproteobacteria bacterium | reverse complement strand
CATTCTGTGGATGCTGTTACTACTAATGATGGTCTCCTGGTCGTAGGCGATCTTGCGGAAGAAGAAATCGAGGAACATCGGCCCCTCGTACCACCAGTGGCCGAACAGCTCGGCGTCGTACGGGCAGATGATGATCGGCTTGCGGTCCATGTGCGCCGCCAGATGCTCGATCTGCTTCTCGCGGTTGAACATGAAGTTGCCGGCGTGCGTCGCCGCGTGCTCCCACGCCAGGTGTGGGTCGTACAGATCCTTCTGCCCGAGATCGACCCGGGGACCGGTGATGCGGTGGTACTTGATGCCGGTCGGCAGCCGGATGCCGTCGGGGTGGATGTACGGCCCGATGTAGTCCATCGGCAGGTCGTAGCCGATGTCGCGATAGAAATCGCGGTAGATCGGATCGCCCGGATACCCCTCGTTGGCGCTCCACACCTGCTTGCTCGACTCGACGTCGCGGCCGAACGCGGCCACCCCGGCCGGGGTGTAGATCGGGGCGTAGACGCCGTACACCGGGTACTGCGAGCCGAACAGGATGGCGTGGGTGTCCACGAACAGGTAGCGGACACCGGCATCGCGCAGCAGCTCGTCGACACCCGGGATAAAGCCGCACTCGCCCAGCCAGATGCCCTCGGGCGGGCGCCCGAACGCCCGCTGGTAGTGCTGCACGCCGACCAGCACCTGCGCCCGCATGGCGCGCATGTTCTGGTTGAGCAGCGGCATGTAGCCGTGGGTCGCGGCGCAGGTGACGATCTCGAGCTTGCCCGCGTCCTGGACGGCGCGAAAGGCGCGCGCCAGGTCGCGCTGGTGGCGATGGTAGGTGGCGCGCACCGCATGAAAACGATCGCGGTACATCAGCGCCAGCGGCTGCAGCCGGCCGTCGTGGCGGGTGCGGTCGACCTCCTTCTCCGCCAGCTCGACCAGCTTGTTGAGGTGCTGGGCATACCGATCCTGCAGCAGCCCGTCCTGGAACATCGAGACCAGCGGCGGGGTCAGGCTCATGGTCAACCGGAAGTCGACCCCGTCGCGCATCAGACCTTCCATCGTGTGCAACAGCGGGATGTAGGTCTCGGTCATCGCCTCGAAGTACCAGAGCTCCTCGGTAAAGAACTTGTGCTCCGGGTGGCGCACATAAGGCAGGTGCGCATGCAACATCAGTGTGACGTAACCCTTTTCCATCTTGGCGACCCCTCTGCGCTGCGATTACCAGCAGGCGCCCGACGAGCTCGGCAACAGGCCGCGACCCGAGCCGCTCTCCCCCATGATCTGCAACCCGGCCAGCTCGACCGCGGATCCGCTCTCGCCCATCAGGCGCACGCCCTGCTCCCGTTCGCCGACGAACTCGCTGCCGACGCGGGCGCTGCGCATCTTGAGGTAGCCGCCCAGGAGATAGCGCAGCACGCGCGCTGCGTCGCCCCGGAAGCGGCCGCTCTCGTCGTGACCGCGCACCCAGAGGTACCAGGCCGCGATCCGCGTCTGACCCTCCTGGTTGCCGATCTCGTGCAGCTCGAACTGCACCGGACCCTCGGCGCTCCAGGCGATGTCGAGAAACGGCACATTGCCCAGCCCCAGCAGGCTGAAGTCTCCGCCGAGCAGCTCGAACACGACGTCGGGAGAGATCTGCTCGCCGCCGGCCAGGCGCACCTCGGTCAGCCGCCAGCCGCCACCGATCGAGCGCTCGGCGCGCATCCAGAAGGTCTCGTCGATCGAGCGCAGCTCGGCCGCGAACGGCAGCCCGCCGCGCAGGAAGAGCGAGACCAGCCGGTGCGGCGTGATGTCGGGCATCGGCGCCGGAGCCGGACGCGAGGCCGTGCGCCGGCTCTGGTAGCGCCCGCGCGGCGAACGCTCGCGCCGGGGCAGCACGGTCAAAAAGTGAGGCTGGCTCGGCTGCGCCATCGCGTCGGCGGGCAGGGTCACGGCATTGGAGCGCGCCACCCACTGGAAATATGACTCGTGGCTCTTGAGCCCGACCTCGAACACGAAGCTGCGGTTGGGCCGCGCCAGCGCGATGTAGTAGCTGCGGGTGGCGCGACCGATGGCGATATCGAAGTAGTCGTTGGCGTTGGTGCCGTCGAAGATCTTCTCGGTCGTGTCGTAGACGCGGATCACGAACCACGCCCACTCGCCCCCGGCGCCGAGCCGCTGGCGCGCGGCAGCGATCGCCTCGTCCGTCATCTCGATGTAGACGTGCACCCGGTAGGGATCCACTGCCAGCGCCGTGATCCGGTTCTCGCTATAACCCAGCGGCAGCGGCGCCACCGCGTACGGATCGCCGCCCGGCCACGACCACGGGCGATAGGGGGCGAACTGTTCGACCACCGGCCCGGCGGCCACCGGCGCGATGGGTGCCGGCTCGACCACCATGCCGGCGGGAGGGGCCGCGACCATCACCCCCTGCGCCATGCGCTCGTCAGCCGCGCGCGCGGCCGCCGACTCGGCCGGGATCTCCACCTTGGATCTCGACTCGGCAGCCGGGGCCGGGACCGGCGCCGCCGTGGGGATGGCGTCCCTCCTGCTGCCGCCGCGCTTGAGCTGTCGCAACCTCTCCTCGGCCCGGCGCAGAGCCTCGAGCTCTCGCTCGGCCGCCAGCCGCTGAGCGGCGAACTTGTCTGCCGCGGCCCGGCTGCGCTCGCGCGTTCTCTGCGCGGCAGGCCTGCTGTCGTCCTTGTCGTCTTTCTTTTCCATGGTCGTCGTCCTTCCGAGCGCGGACATGGGTGCTGCGGCCGGCGACACCGGTCCCTGCGAAACGCGCGCGCCCTCGCTCTTTGCCCCCCCTCGGTCGACCGAGGTTGTCCCAATGGCCTGGCTGTTCTTGTTCGTCTTGGCGGCGGCTACCCGCTTCCTTGGCGCAGCGGCCCCGGCCTTCGTAATGGTCTTGCCCTTGACAGGCCGCGCCCGGGACTCGCCGGTCTCGATTGCTGACTGCAGGTTCGCCGCAGGCTTGCGGGTGCTCGCCCGCTTGGAACTCGATGCGGCCTTGGGCTTGGCCCTGCTCCTGGGCGTCGGCTTGGCTGGCATGTTGTTGCCTCGCTCGAAGTACGATGTTGATCCTGTCCGCAGCTACTCCGCTGTGTCACACCGCAAATGGCAAAGTTGCAAGTGGAATGCAAGGCAAAGCTCGTTCTCCTTAGTAACTCTTTAGTGAGTTACTAAACTATTTTTCTGATCCGATGTCCAGGAATTTCTTTTATATTTCTCAAATACCATAATATTTCATATGGTTATCGATACACGATAATATGGGAGCAAAGACCTCCGGCACTCCCGGGCAACAGAGCGGGGATCCTGACATGGCGGAGACAAACGGCTCAGCGGATCCCTGCCGAACGAGGCCGCGCTCGCCGACATCCGCTAGCGGGTCGCGCCCTCTATCTCGCTCTTGAGCTGCCGCAGCGGATCGTCGTTGGGGAAACGGCCGATGGCATCGCGCAGCGTCACCAGCGCGGAGTCGCGGCGGTTGGCCGCGGTCAGGGCCACGGCGTAGTTCGCAAACGCCACCGGGTCGTCGTCGCAGGTGGCCAGCACCAGCCGCGTGGCGTCGACCGCGATGTCGAACGCGCCGACCGCCAGGGCGCTGCGGGCGAGGATCTCGAGCAGCGGCCGCGATCCGGGGTGCCAGGACAGGCCGCGCTTGGCCACCAGCAGGGCCTCCTGGGGCTGACCGCCGACCACCAGCAAGGAGGCAAAGCGCTCCCAGCCCTGCGCCAACATGGGCGCGCCGTCGATCGCGGCCTCGAACAGCGTGCCAGCGCGCGCCACGTCGCCGGCCGCCATCAGCACCTGGCCAAGCTGCAGCCGCGCCAGGGCGTGGTCCGGATAGTCACGGCACAGACTGACCAACAGATCATGCGCGCTCTGCAGCTCTCCGCTCTGGGCGCGCCACAGAGCGTAAACGTAGCGCGCGATCTCGTGGCGCGGATCCTCGTTCAGCACCTCCTCCAGGAGCCGCGCCGCCTCCTCGTTCTCGCCCGCGACCAGCAGCACGGCGGCGTACGCCGAGCGCACGGTGTTGTGGGCAAAGGCTTGCTCGTCGAGTTGCAGCGCAAGGTCGTGGGCAGCGGTCAGCTCCCCGGCCAGCATCTGCGCGAAGACCCGAAGTGCGGCCACGTGGTTGAGCTCGGCGGGCTCTGGCACCAGCGCGTCCAGCAGCGACCGGGCCCGCGCCAGGTCGCCGTGTCGCAGCGCCAGGTAGACCGGCCGCAGATCGTCCGAGACCGGCGGCGGCGGCTCGCTGCCGTCGGCAGCGGCCAACCGCACCAGACCCTTGCCCGGGACCAAGACGAAGCGGTCAATGGTAACCGTCATCACCGACTCGGACTGCACCAGCCCTCCCGCCTCCACGGACAACCTCGATCGGCTGCCCTGACCATAGCACCGCAATGAACAAAAGTACGCCGGTGCATTCGCAGCGGCAAAAAAATGGACCTGTCGCCTGCACAGTCTTACCCTGGATGCAGATGGCGGCAACCGGAGACCGGAGACCGCAGATCCCACAGGAGAGCGCCATGGTGACCAGGCTGATGACGCTGCACACCTCGCTGACGGCGACCTCGACCGAGCTGTTGCCGCGCACCGGAGCCGATCGCCGCGAGCTGCTCGCCGCCGGCGAACGGAGCGAGCCGTGGGCAGAGCTGCTGTGTCGAGCCGGCGTCGGCCGCCCCCTCACCCGGCGCGAGTGAAACGCGCCCACCGCGGCAACAAATCGCGGCTGGCATTGCCTGACTCAAATCGTTATAAACAGCGCGCGGCAGCGACCCCGGGAAGCCCACGGGGGGACGACAGTCGCGTGGACATGCGACCGTGAACCGACCGGACAGCCCATCCGACATCGACATCAAGAGCTCCGACGAGATCGCGGCACTGCGCGCCTCCTGCCGTCTGGCCGCGGACGTGCTGGTGATGATCGAGCCGCACGTCCGGCCGGGTATCTCGACCGGCGAGATCGATCGACTGTGCCACGAGTACATCGTCGCCCACGGCGCCTACCCGTCGCCGCTCGGCTACCGCGGCTTTCCCAAGGCCACCTGCACCTCGATCAACGAGGTGGTCTGCCACGGCATCCCCTCCTTCGAGCGCGTGCTCAAGGACGGCGACATCATCAACGTCGACATCACCACCTTGCTGGGCGGCTTCCACGGCGACACCTCCAAGACGTTCTGCGTGGGCCAGCCGAGCGCCGCGGCGAGAGCGCTGGTCGACCTCACCCGCGACTGCCTCGATCAGGGCGTCGCGGCAGTGCGCCCCGGCGGCCGCATCGGCGACATCGGCGCTGCGATCCAGGCCGTGGCCGAGTCCCACGGTTGCTCGGTGGTGCGCGACTTCGTCGGCCACGGCATAGGCCGCGAGTTCCACGCCCCGCCCGAGGTGCCGCACTTCGGCCGCGCCGGCCGCGGCGTGCGGTTGCGACCGGGCATGACCTTCACCATCGAGCCGATGATCAACGCCGGCGACTGGCGCATCGAGATCCTCGACGACAACTGGACCGCGATCACCCGCGACCGCAGCCTGTCGGCGCAGTTCGAGCACACCGTGCTGGTCACCCAAGGGGGCGCGGAAGTCCTCACTATTCCCAGCGGCCGATAGACGGCAAAAGCGCCATCGCTCCTGCTGCTTGCTGCCGCGATCGCGCCTTTTTATACTGCCGACCATGATCCGAGGGCGGCCCAAAAAACAACCACCCCGACGGCGGCGAGAGGCTCGCCCGCGGCGGCCGCGGCTCGATGCGCTGACCCTGCAGACCATAGACAGCCCGGCGCTGATGCAGGCCGCGGCCATGGCCATCCGCCGCACGCCGGCCACCATCGGCTTCGTGCCGACCATGGGTGCCCTGCACGACGGCCACCTGATGCTGATGCGCGAGGCGCGCCGGCGCTGCGACGTGCTGGTGGTCAGCATCTTCGTCAACCCCCTGCAGTTCAACGACCCGGGCGACCTGAGGCGCTATCCGCGCGACCTCGACGGCGACCGCCTGCGGTGCGAGTCGGTCGGCGTCGACCTGCTGTTCGTGCCAGATTCCGATCGCATGTACCCGGACGGCTTTGACACGACAATCCATGTCGACCGGTTGACCCGCGGGCTGTGCGGCGCCCATCGCACAGGCCATTTCGACGGCATGGCCACGGTCGTGCTCAAGCTGTTCAACCTGGTGCGACCTCACTTCGCCGTCTTCGGCGAGAAGGACTTTCAGCAGCTACAGGTCGTGCGACGCATGGTGCGCGATCTGGCGCTTCCGATCGAGATCGTCCGCCGGCCGGTGCTGCGCGAGGTCGACGGGCTAGCCATGAGCTCGCGCAACCGGCGGCTCGACCCCGAGCAGCGGGCGCAGGCGACCGCGCTGGTGGCCGCGCTCGAGGCGGCCCAGGCCGCGGCCGGCCGCGGCGAGCGCCTGAGCAAAAAGCTGATCGCGGCGGCGCGCGCCGAGCTGAGCGCGCGGCCGCTGGTGCGGCCCGAGTACATCGAGGTGGTCGACTCCGAGTCGCTCGTGCCGATGACCGTCGTCGACGACAGCTCCCGGATCCTGATCGCCGCCCACCTGGGCGAGGTGCGGCTGATCGACAACGGGCCGGTCTATCCGCGCGCGGCGGGCGACTGACGACCGTCCGCTACAGCGCGGGCCGCGGGAACATCCTGCGCTGCCGTTGGGCGAACAGCACGTCCAGCGTCGAGAAGACGGTCTTCGGCCGCGGATAGGTCTGGGCGGGCGCCGTCGCCGCGGCGATGAAGCGCGCCCTGCCGCTGGCCGTGGCGAAGCGCGTTGCGAACAGCGCCTCGGCTGGCTGCGCACCCTCGCTCCAGTAGAACGGCGCGCCCGGCCTGATGCTCGCGATCGGGGCGTAGCGGGCGACGCGCTTGCCGATGTCGGAGCGCACCTGCTCGATGGTCGGCGCGTTCACCTTGGCCAGGGCCGCATAGAGACGCGCCAGCACCTCGAAGCCGGTGGCGCCGGCGGGCGGCGCGAAGACCGGCGTAAAAGCCTGCACCTCGCGGTCCATCGCGGTCGCGCTGCCCGTGCTCTCGGCATAGGCCGAGCCGGGCAGCACCACGTGCGCCGCGGCCGCGGTCGGCGTCTCGAACACGTCGACGACGACGATGTGCTCGGCCTGCGCCAGCAGCCCGGCGCAACGCGCATCCGCCGCCACGTCCTCGCCGACGACGAGCAACCCCCTGATGCGGCCGCCCTCGATCGCCTGCCACAGCTCGGCCAGCGTGCGGCAGCCGGCCAGCGGCTTGCCGCCGGCGACCGCGCCCGGCAGAGCGCCCAGGTCGAGCAGCCCCTGCCCGTTGCTGTGGTGGCGCGCGATCACCAGCCCCTGCCCCGGCTGGCCGAGGCGGCCGGTCAGCAGCAGCAGGTTGGCGATCGACTGCAGATCCCCCGGCGCCCGGTCCTGCGCCGAGTCGTCGTCATAGACAAAGACCGCGCGCTTGCCGCGGTCGCACAGCGCCTGCGCCAGCGCCTCGATCTTGTGGCGCTCGACCCCGGTCGTATTCTCGATCGCCGCCAGATCCGTCGGCAGCGCCCTGGCGTAGGCGTCGAAGCCCTCGGTGCGGGCGCCGATGTAGTCGGTGTCGAGGCCCTTGCGCCGGATCACCTCGGCCGCCACCGCGTCGAGCAGCGCCGTGCTGGTGCCGCGCCTGGCGTCCAGGCGCAGCGTCGCGAACTCGGTGATCGCGGTCTCGACGGCGCTGATGCAGAAAAGCTCGGCGCCCTTGCGCACGGCGCGCTTGATGTGAAAGCCGTGCACCGGGTTCTCCTCGGTGACGTCGGCGTTGACCACGACGACGAGCTGCGCGCTCTCGACCTGCTCGAGCGGCAGCGTCGATGCGGTCAGGCCGAGCGACGGCGCCAGATCCGTGGGTTCCCAGCGCCGCGCCAGCAGCTCCAGGCTGGCCACGTTGTCGATGCCCAGCGCCTGCCGCGCCAGGCGCTGGCACAGCTCGATCTCCTCGTTGGTCGCCTTGGGCGACACCAGCACCGCCAGCGCTCCGGCGCCGTGGTGCTCGGCCACGCCGCGCAGACCGCTGGCGGCGCGCTCGAGCGCGCTGTCGAGGGTGGTCGGACGCTGCCCGGCGCCGTCGCGAAAACGCGGCTCAACGATGCGCCTGGCTTCGACGTTGAGGCGGTGGCCAAAGCGACCGCGCACGCACAGGTCGCCCAGGATATCCGGGCTGCGCGGCTTGGCGGTCACCGTCCAGATGTAGTCGTCCTTTTTGTTGTAGACGATGTTGCAGCCGACGCCGCAGAAGCCGCACAGCGATTCGTGCGGCGTCAGCCGCCACGGGCCCGGCCGCTCGAACGGCAGCCGCGCGCTGATGGCGCCGGTGGGACAGGTCTCGATGCAGTTACCGCATGAGATGCAGGTGGTCTCCTGCAGCGGCCGCTCCAGCGACGGCCGCACCATGGTCTCGAACCCGCGGTGCACGAAGCCGAGCGCGCTGACCTTGAGCAGCTCGCCGCACAGCCGTACGCAGCGACCACACAGGATGCACTTGTTTGGATCCAGCGCGATCAGCGGGTGGCGCAGATCTGGTTTGTACTTCTTGACCTTGCCGGCCAGCCGCTTCTGCTGCACCTGGTATTGGTCGGCCCACCTCTTGAGCTGGCAGGTGAATACCTCGGAGCAGCCGCACGACAGGCAGCGGTCGGTCTCGGGCTTGACCTGCTCGGCCGTGATCCCGCGATCCATCTCGGCCCAGGTGCGCACACTCTCCTCGGGCAGCATCTTGTGCGTCTCGGCCCGGGTGGTCTTGGCAAAACGGTCGAAATAATCTTGCGGGATCTCGCCCAGCTCGGTGCGCTTGCTGACAAACTCGGGCTGCCCGACCACCTTTCCGGTCTGCAGGTAGGTGTCGATCGCCAACGCCGCCAGCCGGCCGCCGCCGATGGCATCCACCGCCGCCGCCGGCCCGCTCACCACGTCGCCCGCGGCGAAGACGCCGGGCAGGTTGGTGGCAAAGGTGTGGCTGTCGACGGTGAGGGTACCCCAGCGGCTCGCCTTGAGATCTCCGAGCTGGTTGCCGGCGGTGCCGTCGAGCACCACGTCCTGTCCGATGGCTGCGATGATGGTGTTGCAGGTGTACTCCTGCTCCGAGCCGGGGATCGGCACCGGCCGCCGCCGGCCACTGGCGTCGGGCTCGCCCAGCCGCATGCGCTGGCAGCGCAGCGCCTTGACCCGCCCGTTTTCGACGACGACTTTCATCGGCGCCACCAGAAACTCGATCTGCACGCCCTCGGCCAGAGCGTCCTCGATCTCGCCCGCGTCGGCCGGCATCTCGTCGCGGGTGCGGCGGTAGAGAATTACCGAGCGCGCGGCGCCGCAGCGCAGCGCGCTGCGCGCGGCATCGATCGCGGTGTTGCCGCCGCCGACCGTCAGCACGATGCCCTTGAGCTCGGGCGGGCCCTGCAGCTTGATCGCGGTCAGGAAGTCGATGCCGCCGAGCACACCCTCGGTGCGCTCGCCCTCGACGCCCATCGGCTTGGCCTTCATCGCGCCCAGCGCCAGAAAGATGGCGCCAAAGCCCTGGCGCTTGAGATCGTCGAGCGAGAAATCCGTGCCCAGCCGTACGCCGCACTGCGCGCTGACGCCGTGGTCCAGGATGTACTGGATCTCGGCGTCGAGCACCGCCTGCGGCAGCCGGTAGTCCGGGATGCCGTAGCGCAGCGTGCCGCCCAGCTTGGGGCGCGCCTCGAGGATCTCGACGTCGTAGCCGCGCTTGGCCAGAAAGTAGGCCGCGGTCAGGCCGCCCGGCCCGCCGCCGACCACCGCCACGCGCTGACCGTTGCGCGGCGTCGGCTGCGGCCTGGGCAGATGGCCGCTCTCGAGGTCGGAGAGGTAGCGCTTGATCAGGTTGATACCGACCGCGCTGTCGACCTGCTGGCGCCGGCACGCCTTCTCGCAGTAGCGCACGCAGACCCGGCCGCACACCGAGGGCAGCGGATTGGTCTCGCGGATCAGCTCGAGCGCCGCCAGGTACTTGCCCTGGTTGGCCAGCGCCAGGTACCCCTGCACGTCGACGTGCGCCGGGCAGGCGTCGTAGCAGGGGCCGCGGCAGTCGGCGAAGTGGTTGGAGAGCAGCAGGTCGAGGATCTGGGTGCGCGCCTGCACCACCCGCTCGCTGTGCGTCTGCACCACCATGCCGTCCCTGGCCTCGGTGGCGCAGGCGAGCAGCAGCTTGCGCGCGCCCGCCACCTCGACGCAGCAGAGCAGGCACGAGCCGTACGGCGGCAGCCGCGGATCGTGGCACAGCGTCGGGATCTCGATGCCATTTTGACGCGCCACGTCGAGCACGCTCTGGCCGGCCAGCGCGGTCAGCGGCCGGCCGTCGATGGTGAGCTTTATCTGTGTCGCCTCAGCCATGATCGCCTCAGACTTTCTCGATCGCGCCCGGATTGCAGACGGTGATGCACTTGCCACACTTGATGCACTTGTCCTGGTCGATGACGTGGGGCTTCTTCTTCTCGCCGCTGATGGCGCCCGACTGGCACTCCTTGATGCACAGCGTGCAGCCGGTGCAGGTGGCGGCGTTGATCACATAGTCGACCAGCAGCGGGCAGCTATGGGCCGGACAGCGCTTGTCCCGGATGTGGGCCTCGTACTCGTCGCGAAAGTAGCGCAGCGTGGTCAGCACCGGGTTGGGCGCGGTCCCACCCAGGGCACAGAGCGCGGTATCGACGATCTGCTCGGCCAGGTTCTGCAGCCGCTCGATGTCGCCCTCCTCCCCCTTGCCGTCGACGATCCGCTGCAGGATCTCGAGCATGCGCAAGGTACCGATGCGGCAACTGGTGCACTTGCCGCACGACTCGTTCTGGGTGAACTCGAGAAAAAAGCGCGCCATCTCGACCATGCAGGTGGTGTCGTCCATCACCACCATGCCGCCCGAGCCCATGATGGCGCCGGTCTTCTGCAGCTCCTCGTAGTCGATCTGGGTGTGGCCGAGGCTGGCCGGTATGCAGCCGCCCGACGGGCCGCCCATCTGCACCGCCTTGAAGGCGCGGTCGTCGATGATGCCGCCGCACACGTCGTTGACGATCTCGTTGATGGTGATGCCGGTCGGCACCTCGACCAGGCCGGTGCGCTTGACCTTGCCGGCCATGGCAAAGACCTTGGAGCCGCGGCTCTTCTCGGTGCCCATGGCGGCGAAAGCGGCGGCGCCGTTGAGCACGATCCAGGGCACGTTGGCAAAGGTCTCGACGTTGTTGATGTTGGTCGGCTTGCCCCACAGCCCGGCCACCGCCGGATAGGGCGGCCGCAGCTTCGGCATGCCGCGCTTGCCCTCTACCGATTGCATCAGCGCGGTCTCCTCGCCGCAGACGAAGGCGCCGGCGCCCTCCTTGACCGTGACGTCGAAGGCATAGCCGCTGCCCAGGATCTCCTCGCCGAGGTAGCCGCGTTCGCGCGCCTGCTCGATGGCGCGGCGCAGCCGCACCAGCGCCTTGGGGTACTCGGCGCGGCAGTAGATGTAGCCGTGGCAGGCGCCGATGGCGTAGCCGCAGATCAGCATGCCCTCGAGCACCGAGTGCGGGTCGCCCTCGAGCACGCTGCGGTCCATGAACGCGCCCGGGTCGCCCTCGTCGGCGTTGCAGATGACGTACTT
>JAFGSX010000376.1 GCA_016934455.1 Deltaproteobacteria bacterium | reverse complement strand
GGCGGGTAACTGGCCCAGAGCACGCCGTCCCAGAGCGGATGCTTCAGCGTCAGCTCGCGCGGGCCGAGGGCACCGGCCGCCGCGAAGCGCTGCCAGACCAGGTCGTCCAGCACGTACGAGAAGAGCACCGTGAACGTGTTGCGTTCGCGACCGGCTTGCCGCAACCGGGCGCGCAGCCTCGCCACGTCCTCGCGGGTCTGATCGGCGATCGAGATGGCCTGCCGCTGCATGGCCGCGCGCAGCGCGCGCGTCTGCCCCGGCTGCAGGATCGGGAAGGCGGTGGCGAGCCGGCCGCCGCGCTCCTCGATCAGCCCCCAGTCGATCAGCAGTTGAAGCTGGCTGTCGCGATAGTCGATGCGCGCCTGGCGCAACTGCTCGCGGCTGCTCGGCTCGCGGCACCACCACAGGATCTCGGCGTTGTTGTCGAGCCTGATGATCGACTGCGGCGTCGAGGCCCGGGCCTCGCAGTAGCAGAACAGCTCGTAGTCGCGCGGTTCGACCGCGAGCGGGACGCTGGCGGCGGCGCCGACCAGCAGCGCCGATAGGGCGAAAAGCGCCAGCGGCGAGAGCGCCGATCTCGATGCTCGCCGCGTGTGGGTTCCGGAGGCCAAGCAGCGCCAGCGTATCGTTGCCGCGGCCGCCGGACAACAGTCCGCATGAGCGGCCTGGTGTGGTAGACATACGGTCGAGGCAGACAGAGAGGGGTTGCCGATGCGCTGGCGACAAGGCTCGTGGTGCGGGGTGGGATCGCTGCTGCTCGCGTTGGCGATCGGCGTCGGGTTCCCGCAGCGGGTCGCGGCGCAGGACGCCGCGATCGAGGACGCGGTCGGTCTCGAACGCCGGCATCGCAGCGATGCGATGATCGATCCCATCGTCGTCACCAATGGCGGCTGTCAGTGCACGGCGTCGGTACCGGCCGCCGCGGGCGCGTGGCCCGCCGCGCTGTTGCTCGTGCTGGCGCGGAGACGACGCCGCCGATGACGGCAGGACAGCGCTCGATGCTCTTGACGGGCGAGGAGAGGCGGGCGGCGCGCGCAGCGGCGTGGTGCCTGGTCGCGGCGCTGACCGGCGGTTGCCCGGGCTCCCACCCGGTCGGCGATGCCGGGGCCGCGGACGCGACAGCGGCCGATGGCGCGCGGCCCGACACGGCCTGCCACACGGTCGACGGCGAGGTGCTGTGCCGGTGCCCGGCCGGCACGGTCGCGGACGAGACGGGGCGCTGCATCGCGGCGACGGAGCAGGGCGCGAGCTGCATTCGGGCGCTGCCGCTCGATCTGAGCGTGGCCGAGGTGCGAGGCTCGACCACCGGTATGGGCGACGAGTACCGCGGGTCGTGCAACCAGCCCGGCAGCGAGGAGGTGGTCTACTACTTCGCGCTGGCGGAGTTGCGGCACCTGGCCTTCGAGGCGAGCGGTTTCGACACCACGCTCTACCTGCGCCGGGGCTGCAGCACGGCGGCGAGCGAGGTGGCGTGCAACGACGATGCAGCCGGCGTCGGCTCGCGGATCGAGGAGGAGCTCGATCCCGGCACCTATTTCCTGTTCGTCGACGGCTACGGCAACGCGCCGGGCGCCGACGGCGGCGATTACCTGCTGCGGGTGACGGCGCTGTGCCCGGACGGCATGCTGGCGGATCCGGTCAGCGGCGTCTGCTTCGACGATCCCTGCGATCCCGATCCGTGCACGGCGCCCAACCAGGAGCGCTGCCAGCCGCTGGCCCCCCCCGAGCAGCGCTGTGGCTGCAATCCCGGGTACCGCGCTGACGGCTCCGGCGCCTGCGTCCCCGACCCGGAGGCCGCCGACTGGACGGTGATGATGTATTTCAACGCCGACAACGATCTGGAGGTGAGCGCCTACAACGATCTGGCCGAGATGCAGCGGGTCGAATCCAACGACCGGCTGCACATCGTGATGCAGCTCGACAGCGGCTACCGCGATCGGGGCGATGCCCGGCGGCTGTACGTAGGGGCTGGCACCGCCGAGGTGATCGAGAACCTGGGCGAGGTCGACAGCGGCGACTGGCGCACCCTGGCGGAGTTTGGCGTCTGGGCGATCGAGCGCTATCCGGCGCGGCACCATGCGCTGGTGATGTGGGATCACGGCGAGGGCTGGAAGCTCGGTTCGCGTCGGCTGCGCACCAAGGGCTTCTCGTTCGACTACAGCGACGGCGGCGAGATCTCGGTGGCGGACGGCGACTACGGCCAGGCGCTGGCCGCGATCGGCGCTGCGCTCGGCAGGCCGCTCGACCTGATCGGTTTCGACGCCTGCCTGATGGGCGCCTGGGAGGTGGCGGCCGCGAGCGCGCCCCACGGCAAGATGTTCGTGGCGTCCGAGGAGTCCGAGCCCTACTCCGGCTGGGCGTTCGATGACTTCCTGGCGCCGCTGGCGGCGGCGCCGACGATGACCGCGCGCCACCTGGCCGAGCTGATTGTCGATACCTACGCCGACGAATCGAGCGACGACTCCACCATGTCCGCGATCGATCTTTCGACGCTGGACGAGCTGGCGACGGCGCTGTCGGCGCTGGCGGATGCCATGCGCGGCCACCCCGATCGCTTTGCGGCGATCGAGGTGGTGCGCCGCCAGACGCAGAACGTCGAGGACGACGGCACGACCCGCGACCTGGGTGACTTTGCGGCGCGCATCGCCGTCGCCGAGGACGTGCCCGCGGTCATCGTGCAGACGGCGCGGGCGCTGACCGCACAGCTCGACCGCTGCATCGTCCACAACCGGGTGCAGGCCGGCTACGGCGGTTTCACTGGCCTCACCATCTATTTTCCGGCCCGGGGCAGCGCCGTCGACCCCGATTACCTCGGCGCCGGTGCGATCTGGAGCCAGCGCACGACGTGGGACGAGTTTCTAGACGCTTTCACCCGGTGACGGCCTCGCGTCCGCCATCTCGGGAGCTGCCACCGCGGTCTGCTAACCTGTCGCCGGGAGGCCGGAGTTGACGCTCGAGGCCGCGATTCATACCTATGGTTACGCCGCGATCGCGGTCGGCACCTTTCTCGAGGGCGAGACCATCCTGGTCGTCGGCGGCTTCGTGGCGCGGCGCGGCTACCTCGAGCTGCCGCTGGTGATGCTGGCCGCGTTCACCGGCGCGGTGGTCGGCGACCAGCTCTGGTACTACCTCGGTCGCCTGATCGGCGACAACTTCGTCTCGCGGCGTAGAACCTGGCAGCGGCCGGCTGCCAAGGCGCGGCGCTGGCTGCGACAGTACGAGACCCTCTTCATCCTGACCTTTCGTTTCGTCTACGGCGTGCGTACGGTGGCGCCCTTTCTGATCGGCGCGTCGCGGGTGCATCCGGTCAAGTTCGCGCTGCTCAACGTCGTGAGCGCCGTGACCTGGGCGGTGGCGGTCGCCGCGCTCGGGTACGCCCTCGGGCAGGCGGCAGAGGTCTTTCTGCACCAGGTCAAGAAGTACGAGCTCGCGCTGCTGGCCGCGATCGCGGTAATCGGCGTCGCGCTCCATCTCTTCTTCATGCTGCGCAGGCGCAAGCAACCGGTCGAGGCCGAATCCGACGACGAGGCCTGAGCCTCGGATTACTATGGCAGCGGATCGCTCTTTCGGCTAACGATCGACGGGCAACGGATCCGGGGGCGATCGCACCGTGACCGAATTCCTCAACGCCCTGATCAGCTACCCGACCGCGCTCTACACCGCGCTGGTTGGCGTGGCCCTGGTCTACTGGGGCACGGTCATCGTCGGCGCCGCTGACATCGACCTGTTCAGCGGTGGCGCCGAGGGCGCGGCCGACGGTATCGCGGACGGCGTGGCCGACGGTATCGCGGACGGCGTGGCCGACGGTGTCGCGGACGGCGTGGCCGACGGTGTCGCGGACGGGGTGGCCGACGGTGTCGCGGACGGCGTGGCCGACGGTGTCGCGGATGGTGCGGCCGACGGAGTCGCCGACGGCGCGACCGAGGGTGCGCACGATGCTTTGGCCGAGCCCGCGCATCACGGTGCTCACGAAAGCGTCGGTGCCATGGCCACCGTCCTTGGCGTGCTCAA
Source organism: Deltaproteobacteria bacterium (assembly GCA_016934455.1). GTDB lineage: Bacteria > Myxococcota > JACRCW01 > JAFGSX01 > JAFGSX01 > JAFGSX01. The sequence continues at coordinate 2,960 of JAFGSX010000376.1, read as the reverse complement.
GCTGCGCAGCGCGCCGGTCACGGTGGTTTTCAGCATCTTTGCCCTGCTCGGCTGGACCTTCTCGATGGCGGCGATGCGGCTGCTGGCGCCGCTGCTGCTCGGAACCCTGAGCACGGCCCTGATCGGCACCGGAGTGCTGGTGGCGTCGATTCCGCTGGCGCTGACCCTCACCTCGCTGGCGATCCGGCCGCTGCGTCCGATCTTCGTGCACGACACCCACCGCGGCCATGAGGAGCTGGTGGGCAAGACCTGTCTGGTGATGACGGGGACGGTCGACGGCACGTTCGGTCAAGCGCGGCTCAGCGAACGGGGTCAGGATCTCGTGCTGCAGGTGCGCAACCGCAGCGGGGCGCAGTTCAAGCGCAACGAAGAGGTGCTGATCGTCGACTACGACCAGGAGCACGACGCCTACCTGGTCGAACCGATGCTGGAGCTGCTGCCCGAGCAGGCGACGGGCGAGGTGGTGCAATCCGATCGGCCGGCCGCTGCCGCGGCGCAGCGTCTGGCCGACAGAAACCGGGGATAGGGCGGTCTTCGCTCCGCGCCGGCGCGCGCGGACATTGCCGATCGCTGCGGGCAGCGGAGAGCTCGTGGCACAGGGGTGATCAGATGCACTGGGGATTCTGGAGCTATCTCGTCGTCGGCCTCATCGGCGGCATTCTGTTCCTTCTCTTTGCCGTCGCGATGTTCGTCAAGGCGTTCTACCGCATCGTGTCGCAGGGCCAGGCTCTGATCGTCAACAAGACCGGCAAGAAGACCATCGTCACCTTCAACGGCGGCACGGTGTTTCCGATCATCCACCGGGCCGAGGTGATGGACATCTCGCTCAAGACCATCGAGATCGACCGCAAGGGCACAGAGGGCCTGATCTGTCGCGACAACATCCGTGCCGACATCAAGGTCACCTTCTTCGTCCGGGTCAACATGACCGAGCAGGATGTGCTCAAGGTGGCGCAATCGATCGGTTGCCAGCGCGCCTCGGCCCAGCAGACGATCGAGGAGCTGTTCAGCGCCAAGTTCTCCGAGGCGCTCAAGACGGTCGGCTACGGCATGGACTTCGTGCAACTGTATGACCAGCGGGAGCAGTTCCGCGACGCCATTCTCAAGGTCATCGGCACCGATCTCAACGGCTACGTGCTCGAGGACGCCGCCATCGACTTCCTCGAGCAGACGCCGCTCGAGTCGCTCGACCCCAAGAACATCCTCGACGCCCAGGGTATCAAGAAGATCACCGAGCTGACCTCGACCCAGGCGATCAAGACCAACGAGTACGAGAACAACAAGGTCAAGCAGATCAAGAAGCAGGACGTCGAGGCCAAGGAGGCGGTGCTGGCACTCGACCGGCAGCAGGAGGCGGCGATCGCAGCCCAGCAGCGCGAGATCGCCAGCGTGCGCGCGCGCGAGGCGGCCGAGGCGGCCAAGGTGCAGGCCGAGGAGAACCAGAAGGCGCAACTGGCCCGGATCAAGAGCGAGGAGGAGATCTCGGTCGCCAACGAGGTGCGGCTGCGCCAGGTGGCGGTGGCGGAGAAGAACAAGGAGCGCGCGGTCAAGGTCGAGATCGAGCGGGTGGAGAAGGACCGCGCGCTGGAGGCGATCAACCGCGAGCGCGAGACCGAGCTCACCCGCATCGAGAAGGAGAAGCAGGTCGAGAAGCAGAAGAAGGAGATCGCCGACATCATCCGCACCCGGGTCGCGGTGGAGAAGACCGTGGCCGAGGAGGAGGAGCGGATCAAGGACGTGCGCGCCCTGTGCGGCGCCAATCGCGACCGCGACGTGGTGGTCGTCCACGCCGAGGCCGAGGCGCAGGAGGCTCTGGTCAAGGACATCAAGCGCGCCGAGGCGCAGGCGCGCGCGGCCGAGCACCAGGCCAAGCAGCGGATGACCCTGGCCGAGGCCGAGCTGGAGGCGGCCGACCGCGAGGCCAAGGCCAAGATCCGGCAGGCCGACGGCACCCAGGCGCAGGTGGCGGCACCCGGCATGGCCGAGGTCAAGGTCAAGGAGGCCGACGCCGTGGCCATCGAGAAAAAAGGCATGGCCGAGGCGCGCGTGCTCAAGGAGAAGATGTTGAGCGAGGCCAACGGCTCCGAGGCCAAGGGTCTGGCCGGCGCCAAGGTGCAGGAGGCGCTGGCGACCGCGCTGCTCAAGACCGGCCAGAACGAGGCGGTGGTGATCAAGGACAAGGGCACGGCCGAGGCCACCGCCATCGAGCAAAAGCTGACCGCCGAGGCCAACGGCCTCAACGAGAAGGCGGCGGCCATGAAGTCGCTCAACGACATGGGGCGCGGCCACGAGGAGTTTCGGCTGCAGCTCGACAAGGAGAAGACGGTCGAGCTGCGCAGCATCGAGATCCGGCGCGAGATCGCCGAGGCGCAGGCGCGGGTGCTGGCCGAGGCGTTCAAGACCGCCAAGATCGACATCGTCGGCGGCGACGGCGCCTTCTTCGACAGGTTCATCCGGTCGATCAGCGTCGGCAAGAGCATCGACGGCTTCTTCGACAAGAGCGAGGCGGCGCAAAAACTGCTCGAGGACTATTTCTCGGGCGAGCGCAGCCTGCCCGCCGACCTCAAGGAGGTGCTGCAGAAGCCGGCGCTGTCCGCCGAGAGCGTGCAAAAGCTGACCCTGTCGGCGCTGCTGACCAAGGTTATGGCGAGCAGCGATGAGGAAAAGCGGGGCAAGGTGGCCGCGCTGATCGAGCAGGCCAAGAAGCTCGGGGTCGACAAGTTGACGACCTGATTGCGCTGCTCACTTTGCTTGAGCCTATTTTTGGCGGGGCCCCGTCTGATCGGCGGAAGTCTTTTTCTCGTTGCTGCACAACGAAAAAAGCCTCCCGCCGGCCCCCCGCCACACAGGATCAACTGCGGTGAGCAGCGCAATGAGTCCGGCTGCCGCGTGACCCCTCAGCCAGATGAGGGGGTCGCGCGACACGCCGGACGCGAACGGAAGCGAGCACTCCGATCCGC
>JAFGSX010000375.1 GCA_016934455.1 Deltaproteobacteria bacterium | reverse complement strand
GTCGCAGACGATCTCGGGCAGCCGGTCGCCGTCGACGGGAACGGCGCTGTCGAAAAAGCAGCCCGCACCGCCGAAAACGAGCGCGGCGAGCATCGAGATCAGCCGGTCGGTAGGTTTCATGTCTTCTCCAGCTCAATGCAAATGATGATGCCGAGTATATCACCGCTCCACAACCGGCTGCGGCCCGGCTATAAGCGGCCCATGGCGCGCACCTACCAGCTCCGGCCCGGCCGGCCGTCGAGGCTGCGCATCGACTACGATCGCGATCTCAACGCCGAGCAGCGCGCCGTGGTGGAGGCGAGTGGCGGTCCCAAGCTGGTGATCGCCGGCGCCGGATCGGGCAAGACCCGGGCGCTGACCTACCGGGTGGCGCGGCTGATCGACTGCGGCGTCGAACCCGAGCGCATCCTGCTGCTCACCTTCACCAACAAGGCGGCGCGCGAGATGCTGACCCGCGTCAGCGATCTGGTCGGGCCGGATGCGCGCCGGGTGTGGGGAGGCACCTTCCACCACGTCGGCAACCTGCTGCTGCGCGACGTGGCGCAGCGCATCGGCTATCGCGACAACTATTCGATCGTCGACCGCGAGGACTGCCGCGAGGTGATGAACAGCGCGATCGCGGCCGCCGGCATCGACCACCAGCAAAAGCGCTTTCCCAAGGCCGACGTGCTGATCGACATCGTCTCGACCGCGGTCAACACCCAGCGCTCGATCGCCGAGGTGGTGGCGCGGCGCACCCCTTACTTCTTGTCGCACAGCGAGGCCATACTGCGTGTGGCGCGCGCCTACGTCGAGCGCAAGCTGCAGATGAACGCGATGGACTTTGACGACCTGCTGCTCAACTGGTGGGCGATCATGGCCGAGGCGCCCGACGTGGCCCGGCTCTGGCAGGAGCGGTTCAGCTACCTGCTGGTCGACGAGTACCAGGACACCAACACGCTGCAGGGGGCGGTGGTCGACCGCATGGCCGAGCAGCACCGCAACGTCACCGTGGTCGGCGACGACTGCCAGAGCATCTACAGCTTTCGCGGTGCCGATTTCGAGAACATACTGCGCTTCCCCGAGCGCTACCCCGACGCCCAGCTCTTCCACCTGACCGTCAACTACCGCTCGACGCCAGAGATCCTGGAGCTGGCCAACCGCAGCATCGAGCACAATGTCCATCGCTTCGAGAAGGAGCTGCGCGCGGTGCGGCCTCCCGGCGTCAGGCCGGCGCTGGTGCCGTGCCGCGACGTCTACCAGCAGGCCGATTTCGTGGCGCAGCGCATTCTCGACCTGCGCGACGAAGGCGTCCCACTCGAGCAGATCGCGGTGCTCTATCGCGCGCACCACCACGCGATGGAGATCCAGGTCGAGCTGACCCGGCGCGGCATCCCGTTCCGGGTGCGATCCGGGCTGCGCTTCTTCGAGCAGGCGCACATCAAGGACGTGCTCAGCTACCTGCGCTTCGTTTTCAACCCGCTCGACGAGCTGGCATTCAAGCGCGCGGTCAAGCTGCACGAGGGCATCGGCAACAGGTCGGCCGAGCAGCTTTTCGTCGATCTGCGCCAGCAGCTCGCTCGCGGCGTCGACGTCGATCCGGTGTGGGCGCTCGATCGGCTGACGTTTGCGGCCGGCAGCCGCGGCCGCACCGGTTTTAGGCAGTTCCTGTCTCTGGTGAGGGAGATCGCGTCGCCGGCCATGATCAAGGCGCCGGGCCAGATGATCGCGACCGTGGCCGAGCGCGGCTACCGCGACTACCTGCGGCGTCAGTTCAGCAACGCCGAGCAGCGGATCGACGACATCGAGCAGTTGGCCGATTACGCCGAGGCGTTCGAGGATCTGGGCACGCTGGTCAACGAGCTGGCGCTGGTCAGCAGCTTCGGCGCCGAGGAGGTGGCCGGCGCCGACGCCGCCGACGAGCGGGTGACGCTCTCCAGCGTGCACCAGGCCAAGGGGCTCGAGTGGAGCAGGGTGTTCGTGGTCTGGCTCGCCGACGGCCGCTTTCCGGTCGACCTGGCGCTCAAGGAGCCGGGCGGCGAGGAGGAGGAGCGCCGGTTGTTCTACGTCGCCACCACCCGCGCCAGGGACGAGCTGCTGCTTACCTTCCCGCTGGTGCACCGCACGCGGGACCAGACCCAGGTGTTGCTGGCGCGCTCGCGCTTCGTGGTGGAGCTGCCCGAGCCGCGCGGCGACGACGGGGATCTGTATGAGCCGTGGTCGCTGCAGGAGGTGCCGGCGCCGGCCGGGCTGGGACCGGCCAAGGTACTGGCGCTGCCGCGCAACTCGCGCGAGGATAATGCCGTGGATTGATGTGCTGGTTGGCAAAAGCCGGTCGAGATTGGCTCTCGACCGGCGAGGGGCTGCCCGACAGCCCCTAGAAAAGATGGCGCATGGTCAAGCTTACGAGCTGTCCCTGGGTAACGCGTCCGACGCACAGCCGCAACGGCGAGATCATGGTCGACCAGGCGGTCCCGCTGACCTACGGCTACTGCTCCCAGGACATCGACTGCGCCTATTGCGCGGGCACCGGATACAAACCCAACATCCTGCTGCAGCTTGGACGCCCGTTCACCACCGTGCCGTGCCCGTATTGTTTTCCGGACAAGTACCGCAAGGCGGTGTCGCGGCTGCGCGGGTCGGTCGGGACACCGGCAGCGGCCGGAACGGCAACGGACAGCGATTCGGAGCTCGACGATGTGTGACCCCTTGTCCGGCCTGACTGGCGTTGTATGATGCACCGCTTGCCTGCCGGTTGAGCGGCAACGGAGCACGCGATGCGTTCGGTGTCGTTTGGCCAGACCGATGTCGGGAAGAAGCGCCCGCACAACGAGGACTCCTACCTGGCCAACGATGACCTCGGGGTCTATGTCGTCGCCGACGGCATGGGCGGGCACGCCGCGGGAGAGGTCGCCAGCGCCGAGGCCGTCGACCAGATCTTCGGCATGGTCAAGCGCAGCTACGGCGCGGTCGACTCCATGCGCGCCGACCCCAGCGACAAGAACCGCGC
>JAFGSX010000374.1 GCA_016934455.1 Deltaproteobacteria bacterium | reverse complement strand
CGGCCTCGGCGCGCAGCCGCTCGATCGCCTGCCTGTCGCCCGAGTCGTCGACGTCAAAACCGTTGAGCCGAGCGAAGGCATCGACTTCGTCAATACGCTCGAAGTTGAGCCGGTACCAATCGATGACCGAGCCACCGCGCAGCGTCGATCGCAACTGCTCGAGCTCGCAGAGAGAGAGCGCCTCGCCGCGCAGCGAGGCGTAGGCGCTGATGGTGCGACCGGATCTCGCCTCGTCCGGCGGCGCATCGGCTGTGGGCGACATGGTCCAGCCTTTATGCCACAGGCGACAGGCAAAATGCCAGCCGCTGCGACCTCATCGGCCGTGCCTCCGGCGATTGCAGGTGCCCGCCTACTCCAGCGGAAACGGGAACCGGATCGGCCCGGCTTCCTCGCCGTCGATGGCGGGGAACTGCCACTTGGAGATGGCGTTGGTCACGCACTCGCCGATGTAGGTGCCCTTGAACTTGGAGGTCATGATGGCGACGTTCTTGGTCTTGCCGTCGGGGCGAATGTACCAGGACATCTTGAGCTCGCCGGTCGCCAATCGCTTGTCGCGCTTGGCCTGCTCGGCGGCACAGGCCTTGATGGAGGGCAGGTTCTTCTTGATTCCGGACAGGATGTCCGACTTGGAGCGCTTGGTCTTGACCGGGGCTGCGGTCGCCGCCAAGGCGCCGGATCCACCGCTCGATCCGGGGCAGTTGCCGTCCGGGTACAGGATCGGATCGCAGTCTCCGCTGCCCCGGGAAGGCGGCGGCTTGACATCGGTATTGGTCGCGGGCGTCGAGTCGTTGCCACCGGTGGTTGCGGTCCTCTTCTTGTTCCAGTCCACCGCGGGTTTCCTGCCGGTGCCGGTCCGGCCCTGCTTCGATTCCTTGGCCGCCGAATCGCCATTGCTGTCGATCGGCGGCGACGGCGTGGTCGGAACCTGTTCGGCTGCCGTCGGTTGCGAGGCGGGAGTGGCGGGTGTCGGGGTCGGGTTCACCGGCTGCAGCGCCTGGTCACCGGGTCCGCCCGGCTGCGCCGGAGTGCCGGGAGGGACCATGGTCGTCGCCGCTGCCACGACCGGTTGCGGCGCCGGAGTGAACAGCTTGACCAGCACCACGATCAGCAGCACGAACATGATCAGAAGGAACAGGCCACCGGCCCCGATGCCACCCCACAGCAGCCAGTTGATCTTGCGCTCGCTCCTCGGCTGCTCGGTGAGAAAGGACGGACGCTGCATGACCATGGAGGACTGGCCAGCGATCTGCGCGATGTCGACGTCGGCCGCGCCCGCTGAGGAGACCTGAGCCGCAAACGGATCGGCGGTCGGGAGCGCGCCGATGGACGACGGCACCGGCAGCGGCGCCTTGGCGAGCAGGCCGTCGTAGGCCTCCTTGCCCTCGGGAGCCAGGCGCAGATCGTTGTCGTCGGCGGTTGGCAGCAATCCGCCCGCGCTCGGATTGGTGGCAACCGACTTGATCTCCTCGTCGACCAGCGAGGCCAGCGCAGCGGCCGCGCCCGGGTTCCAGTCGATATCCTCCTCGACCGGCTGCTCCGGCGACGGGGGCGGTTGCATCGCCGATGCCTCGGCCAGCGACGCCGCCTGGTAGATCTCGGTCATGCCGTGGGGCCGCCACGATCCGCTGACAGCGCCCTCCGGGGGCGCCAGGTCATCGTTGCTCTCGACCGTGGCAAACGGGTCGTTCATCGAGTCCGAGGGCAGCGAGACATTGCCCAGGAAGGACTGAGCGTCCATCGCTGCCGCGGCATCCAGAGCATCGAAGCCAAGGGGGTTGTGCGGCCGCTCGACCTCGGTCGCCGCACTCGACAGCAGATCGCGGCGGGGCTTCTTGGACTTGGAGGCGACAAACGAGCGCAGGTCGACGACGTCGCGGATCGGCATCCAGTCGGTCAGGCTGCTCTTCCAGATCAAGGAGTCGACATTGACCTCGCCGCGGTCCCAGCGGTCGTTCAGATCCGCCAGCGACATCGGACCGACCTGCTGCTCGTCGATCGCCACGTACCAGATCGGTTCCCGATCGAGATCGCCCTCGGCCTCAGGGGGCGGCGAGGTCTGGCTCGGCGCTAGCAGATCATCGCCCAGCTCGCCTTCGCCGTTGCCGCCGGTCTGCGAGTGATAGCCGACGCCATCAGCAATGGTCTCGGAGATAGAATCGCCATTGCCGTTGTCATAGGCGTTGATCTTCTCTTGTTCGACCTGAGCCATCTCTCGGGGGCTGTAGAATTTGGTCTCACGCTTGCTGCGATCGGGCGCGCCCGAGATCTCGACCGTGTTGAAGGGATCGACCGGCGCCGCGCCAAAAACCGAGTCAAAGGCTCCCGCCAGCTCCGAATCTAGCGCGTCCTCGCTCGCCAGCGCCGAACTGGCCGCGATGCTGGCTGGCGCGCTACGCGCGACCGGTGCCTCGACCGCCGCCGGTTCTCCTGCGCTCTCGGAGATGGTGGCGTTATCCTTGGAGTAGATCTCGTCGTCGTCACCCGCGGCGAGCAGGCTATCGCCTTCCATGCCGGAATCAGCCGTAGATGCGGGTAGATCCAGATTGTCCTGGCCGAGATCGGGATTGCCTTCTAGGTCGAGACCGAAATCGCCAAGCCCCGAGTCCGGGGTCTCGGACGGGCTGGGCGCCTCAGACGAGGACGGCGCCGGCTCATCGGAAAGAGCATCCGATCCGCCAAAAAGGTCGCTGTCAACCGAGGGTGACACTGCGGCCGGCTCTTCCTCGGGCGCCGGTGGCCGGATGATGATGACGTTGTCGCAGCGCTTGCAGCGGACCTTGACTCCCTTGGCGCCGATCTTTTCATCGGCAATGAAATACTGTGCGTTGCACTGGTCGCAGTAGAACTTCATGGTTCTTCGCGCCCCGTCCGGTAAGCCGTCAAGAAATCATAACGGCCGCCCCGGCGGTTCGATCTACCGCGCAGTATCGACTTCACCGCGCCTTTTTTTAGGGTAGCGGTGCCTTGGTCACAAGTCAACGAAATGGCCGAATACGGTGCCGGGCTGTCCAAGGCCCCGATAACTACACCCTTCTTGACTGCTCGTCGCCTGCCCCTCTACCATCCGATTTTGTCTTCTCGCGGGAGCCCGATGCGTCGAGGTCCTTGACCAGGAGCAACATGAGCGAGCAGCCGATCCTAGACGCTTTGGCCAGGATCCCGTACCCGGTCGCAGTGGTCACGGTTGGACGCGGTGGAGTCGAAAACGGGCTCACCGTGTCCTGGTTGAGCCAGGTCTCGTTTTCGCCACCCCAGATCATGATCGCGATCGACAACCACCATTTCAGCATAGACTTCCTGCGCAGCACCGCGAACTTCGCGGTCAACCTCCTGCGCGAGGACCAGAGGGATCTGGCGGCGCATTTTGCCGGCCCCAGCGACACCGGCCGCGGCAAGCTGGAAGGCCTGCAAGTCGACGAGGCCCCCAGCGGCGCCCCGGTGCTCAGGAGCGCGCTGGCATTCCTGGACTGCGAGCTGGTTGCCAGCCATCCCTGCGGCGACCATTCCCTGTTCATCGGCGAGGTGCTGCACGGTGCCGTGCTCGCGGACGGAGCACCGCTCACCACCGCCACCGGCATGCGCTACCACCGGGCGCGCCCCAAAAAGGCCTCATCCTGAGGACCCCGCCGCCGATTGCGCGCGTGCCTGCATCCCCCTAACATCGTGCCATGGTCGGGTCTGGCCCCGCACGCATCCTGCGCCTGGCTCTGACGCTGGTCGTCTGTGCCAGCGCGGGTGCGGTCTGTTCGCGGTCGGTACCGCCGCTGGTGCTCAGCGGCGACGAGCGGCTGAGCGACGGCCCGATCTCCATCGATCAGAGCACGGTGCGCGCGCTCTGCTCGGACGCCGAGCTGCTGGTGCGCGGTCGCGTTCAGTCTTCGTTGAGCTGGCCTCTGTCGGGCGAGGTCGACGTCGCCCTGCGCGACCTCGACGAGGCGCAGATCGCGGGCGGCCATGCCAGCATCTCAGGCAATGGTACCGAAGTGGTGTTCGAGGTGCCCGTCGGGTCTGCGCCGCGGGTCGAGTCCGAGGACGGATTTGCGCGCCACGTCCTGCACATCGCCATCGCCATCAACGGCTATCGACTGCAGCTTCGGCGCAGCCTGTACGTCGCGTTCGATCGTCCCGACGCCGAGGTCCGCATGCCGGCGCGCGCCTTGCCGGGCGCCCCGCTGCCGGTGGTCGCCGTGCAATCGCCGATCGCCGATCGCGGATGGCTGCGGGCGCTGACGGTTGCCGGTTCCAGCGCGGACGAGCAGACGCTGGCGACCACCGAATTCGACTCCCGCGGCGCCGCGGCCACGCTGGTGCCGGTGCCCGCCGGGGTGCCACCGGGAACCGCGCTCGCGGTCGAGGCCAGCGACGCCGAACGGCGCCACCGGTTGACCACCGGAACGCTGGTGGCGGCACCGGTGACCATCGAGCTCTGGGTGTCGGGGAACAGCGTGCCGCCGGAGGGTGCGGTCGAGGCCGTGGCATGGCTGCGCACGGTAGATCAGACCGCGGCCGCCTGGCTCGACGGGGCGCTGTGCCTGGGCCTCCAGGGCCATCCGCCATTCGTCTGCCACGCCGTGCGCAGCGACCGCGCGGGCTTGGCCGCGACGCGATTCGCCATCGCCTCGCAGCTCGCCGGACAGGGGATCGCGGTCTCGGCGCGATTCGATTCCGCGACCGCAGAGGTACCGATCGCGGTCGCCGCAGAGCCGGCCGTACAGTCGACGCTGCTCGAGCTGACGAGCGCGACGACCGTGCCCGGCGCGGTCGCAGCTCGGCTCCACGCCTTTGGCGCGCTCACAGGTCGCCGCTTGCACGCCGAGCTGCGGCTCGACCACGAGCAGGGACCGCTGGTCGCGGAGAGCAACGGCGCGCTCGCCGCGGCAGAGACCGATCTCCAGCTCCCGACGCCCTCGCTGGCGCGGCCCGCTGGCCACCGCTGGTCGCTGCTGGCCGGCGTCAGCGATCCCCTCGAACGCCGCAGCGCGGTCGCCATGCAGCTCTACGCCATAGACGACGAGCTGGCGGTCGGTGTCGCCCTGCCCGATTGGATCGCCTGCGGCGTGCCGTTTGCGGCCGCCATCATCGTTCGCGACGTCGCCGGCGCGCCGGTGACCGCCGGTGGAACGATCTCCATCGGCGGCACCGCATGTCCGTTTGACACCATCGCCCCCGGCATCGCCGCTGTCGACGGTCTGCTGGCGCAGCCCGGTGACGACTCGATCGAGATCGAGGTGCAGGATGGCTTTGCTCGTCCGGGAACCCTGACGGCCAAGCTGCCGATCGTTACCGACGACCAGCCGCGGCTCGCCCTCGCGATCCCGCCGCTGGTGCCAGGCAGCGCGCGGATCGCGGCCACCGTCGACCGCTTCGATGTCGAACCGGTCGCCGCCTGGACGACGGTCGCCGGCATCGCGCTCGACGCCATCTTCGACGCGCCGGCGCAGTTCGCGCTCGCTGCCCACCCGGGCCCGCTGGCGACCGCGACCACTGTGCTGGCCGTCGATCGCGGCGCGCGCTTGGTCGTCGCGACCGGCCTCAGCCTGGCGCCCGATCCGACCACCGCCCTCGAGCTGGTGTCCACAGCCGACCAGACGCTGCTGCCGGTGGTGCGCGATCGCGGCGGCGTGCTGCGCGAGGCCACCTTCGTCCTCGACCGGCGGCGACTGCCGCTTCCAGACACGGCCGCCATCTCCACAACCGCCGCCCGCGAGGCGGTCTCCCAGCTCGAGTCGCCGGCCTCCCGCAGTGCCGTGGTCCGAGCCGTGGCCTCCGAACCGGGCGAGCGCACGGCGTTACTGACCGCGGCCGTCAGCGCGGCGGCGATAGCCATTTGCCAGGCCAAGGTGGCGACGGATCTCGACGCCATTGCCCAGGACATCTCCGATCGGCTGGCCCGCCAGGACTTGACTGCCGCCGAGCTTCCGGACTGGGTGCAGCGCCGGGCACACGTCTACTACGATCCCTGGGGACAGGCCTACCTGCTCGAGCTGCGCGGGGGCCGGCTGTGGTTGACGTCCAACGGCCTCGACGAGCAGGCGGCGACCGACGACGACGCGCATGCCTCGCGCTACCTGCACGACGTGCTGCTTCCCACGGCTCCACCCGAGCTGCCGACGCACACGGCCTCCGACTGGGCGGCGTCCATCGCACCGGAGCGGCTGGAGGTGGTCGCCACCGGGGCGCCGCTGCCGGAGCCGCGCGCCGGCGATCGCGTGTTGGCCCGTACCGCCGACGGCGTGGAGCTGAGCGCCGTGGTGGCCGAGGGGTATCGCCCGCGGCTCGAGCTGCTGGCGCAGTCGACAGTCCGTTTTCGGCGCAACGATCGATTCGCGCTGCCGATCGCGATCGCCGCCCGAGCCGGGCGCAGCGTCGTCGTGTCCGTCGCCTCCAGCGATCCGACCGCGATCGAGGTGCTGCCTCCGACGACGGTGACCGTGCTCACCGATACCTCCGGCTTCGTCAGCCTCGAGATCCAGCTTCGGACGCGCTCCAATGCGAGCGCCGACGTGATCATCGACGCCGACGACGGCGAGCGCACCGCCGAGGCGGTGGTGCGCGCCAGGCCGGACGATATCGACCAGGACCAGCTACCGCTCGCGGTCGCGGCGCGCCGTCTGCAGGCCGGCCGGCCGCTGTCGTTCGAGCTGCCGGCCGCGCTCTCCGGCTCGCGCCACGGCGCCGTCTTGAGAGCGCAGCTCTACGCCAGCCCGGGGGCGCTGGCCGACGAGATGAGCGCCCGGATTCTCGAATCTCCGGCCGTTTCGGTCGCCCAGGTTCGCACCGCCCTCGAGGCGGCGGCGAGGGATGGCGTACCGCTCGAGCGCTGCGACGATCTGCTGGCGCAGCTCGCCGTGCTGCGCACCGCCGAGGGCGGGCTGGCGGCTGAACAGAATGCGACGCCGCAGACCGAGGCGACGCTCGAGGCGCTGGAGGCGATGGCCGCGGTGCAGTCGGCGCTGGGCACGGAGCTGCCACTGCTGCGGCCCGGCCTCGGCTACCTGGTGCGCCAGCTCGATGCCGAAGGCGCACTGGCACCGTCGACCGGCGCCGCCGACGCGGTCAGCTTTGCCCGGCTGCAGTTGCGCGCCAGCGCGCGGCTGGCGCGACTGCTGGCGCTGTACGACCCGGCTGCCGACGCGGATGGCCGGGCGCAGCGCTACGTGCGCGAGCACCGGTCCGCCGCTGACGACGCGCTGACCCTGGCGCACGTGCTGCGGGCGCTGGTCGTCGACCCGCTGGCCGCGACGGATCTGGCCGCGACCGCGGCGGCGCTCCGCGATCACCAGTGGACGGCCAGCCCCACGGCCGCCCACGCCGGTGCCTTTGACGGGTTGCCCGGGGACGGCCCTGACAGCGACGTGCTCGCGACCGCCCAGGCGTTGACCGCGCTGCGCGAGGCCGGGGAGCCGGTCTCCGATCTCGACGCCGCGCTCGGCTTTCTCGTCCGCTGGGCGCATCCGGATCGGCCTCGGCTCACGGCCACTGTTCTGGCCGCCTGGCAGGAGGCGCTGACGCCGTACCCGGCCACCGCGCCGGCGCGAGCGTCGCTCCGGCTCGCCGATGGCAGCCAGCTCGAGCTCGCCAGCGACGGCCCGGCCCCGGCCGCGGTGGTCGTCCCGCCCGGAACCGCGCAGATGCTGGCTGTCGAATCTATCGCCGGCGACGGCGCCGTCGTCGTCGTCTGGCTCGAGGGCGAGCCCGTCGGGCCGCGCACCGCCGGCCCGCCCCTGGCCCTCGACCTGCCACCGCTGTCGACATGGACGGTGGGCGAGG
>JAFGSX010000373.1 GCA_016934455.1 Deltaproteobacteria bacterium | reverse complement strand
TGCCATCGTCGACCAGAGCGGTCATCCCTACCCGGGCGCAGTGACCAGGTCATCGGGTGTCTATCTGCTTGTGACCTCGACCGACGCGGTCGAGATGATGCTCTCCAACTACAGCCTCTTCACCGGGGCGGCGTGGCAACCCTACGACGGTGGGCTGCATCCCTGGACCCTGCTCGCCGGCGACGGCGGTCGCACCGTCTACCTGTCGCTCAAGGATCGGGCCGGCAACATCGAACGCGGCACCGTCGGGCTGGACGCGACAATCACCGTCGACACCACGGCGCCGCTGGCTCCGGTGTTCACCATTCCCGGAGGAGCCTACAGCAACAGTCGCACCCTCGAGCTCAGCTTCGGCAATCCGACGGCAGGCGAGACCGTGCTGTTCGAGAGCAATCGGGCGCTGGGGGTGGTGCAGGAGCAGGCGGCCGCCAACGACCTGGACTTCACGCTGCCGGACGTCGAGGGCCTGCATCTGCTGACCCTCAGGTACCGCGACCCGGCCGGCAACGTCGGCCCGGGATCGACCGCGAGCGTCACCCTCGACCAGGTCTCGCCCAGCGTTCTCCACTTTGCGGTCTCGGGCGGCGAGGCCACCAGCGCCATGTCGGTGACGCTGTTGATAGAGGCGGCCGGCGCCAGCGAGATGCGCTTCAGCAACGACGGCAGCTTCTGGAGCACCTGGGAGGCCTACCAGACCATGCGATTCGGCTGGGACATCGACAGCGGCAGCCAGGGTTCCAAGAGCATCTACCTGCGGGTGCGGGATCTGGCGGGCAACGAAGCCGCGGCGGCCAGCCCGGCCACGGTCACCTACGACACGCAGGCGCCGACCGGCACGCTGACCCTGGCCGGTGGTCAGAACCCGGTCAACAGCCGCAGCATCGAGGTGGCGATCGGCGGCTACCCCGAAGACACGGTGGGCATGGTGGTAGGCGATGCCGCGCTCGAGTGCGCATACGCCTCTTACGGCTCGTTCGCCCCCGCCGCCACCTACACGCTGCCGGTGGCCAACGGCAGCAACACGGTCAAGGTCTGCCTCAAGGATCGCGCCGGCAATCCGGGCGCGGTCAGCGGATCGATCGTGCACGACGACATCGTGCCGCAGCTCGCGGTGACCGTTCCCGAGCGCACCAACGACGCGGATGGCACGGTGACCGTGGACGTGACGGTCAGCGGCGAGACAGATCCGGTCGCGATCACCCTGTCCAGCCCCGGCGCGCTGGCCGAGATCAGCTTCAGCGCCGACCCGAGCGGCAGCGGCAGCATCGATCTGGCGCCGTCCGGCGTCTCAGATGGCGACCTGCTGCTCACCGTCGAGGGTCGCGATGCGGCCGGCAACGTCGCCACCGTCAACCGCGTGGTGGTTCTCGACCGCGCGCCGCCCGTGATATCCGCCGTCAGCATCATCGAGGACGCCAACGACCTGAACCCGGGCAACGGTTTTACCAAGTACAGCGGCATCACCCTGGCCACGACCGTGACCGGAGCCGACCAGATCTGCGTCTGGGGCGACTTTGTCGGCACGCCGGCCGACTGCGACGACGCGGTCACCGGCTGGTCGGACTACACCTCCTCGACGCGCAGCCTGACGTTGAGCAGGAACAACGACTACAACGCCCTGCACGTCTTTTTTCGCGACCGCGCCGGCAACCGCGTCGAGCACACGACCCTGCTCGGGATCACCCTCGACACCGCCGTGCCGACCGCCTGCAGCGTGGTCGTCACCGGCATCGTCTACGACGACAGCGACGTCGCCCAGGACAGCACCAGCCTGACCATGACCGGCAATGTGCGGCTGGCGGTGACCGCGGCCGACTCTCTCAGCAGCATCGGCGATGTCCTCGTCGCCAACACCTCGAGCTTCAGCGGCGCGAGCTGGCGCGCTGTCGACAGCAGCCCGCTGACCATCGATCCCTGGCTGCTCGCCGCCGGGTCCGCTGACGGTGTCGCGCGTAGCGTCTACGCGCGCTGTCGCGACCGGGCCGGCAACACGCTCGACAGCCTCGCCGGCACCATCGTGCTCGACAACGTGGCACCGCAGTCGCCGGCGGTCGTGCTCGCCGCCGGAGATGCCTACACCGTGAGCTACCTGGGCGTGGGTGTCGAGCTCAGCGCCACCGGCGCGACCCGCGCCAAGCTGAGCACGGATCCCGCCTTCGGCGGCGCCCCGTGGATCGGCACCGGGACCTGGCCGTTCGGCGACACCGTCGATTTCGACAGCGCCGAGGGGGCCAAGACGGTCTACGCCAAGTTTCGCGACGCGGCCGGCAACCAGAGCGCGGTCGACGACGACAGCATCTACTACGATGCGGAGGCTCCCGACGATCCGAGCGGGCTCGTCGTCGACGGTCGCCTCAGCGGCGGCAAGTACTACGTCAACCGCATCACGCCCGCTCTCTCGTGGACCGAGAGCGCGGCCAGCGACGTCAGCGGATACGAGGTCGAGGTGGCGGGGATGGCGTTCTTCACGCCATCGACGACCCTGGTCGCGCCGGCGCTGTCCGACGGCGAATACGGCTGGTCGGTTCGCGCCGTGGACTACGCAAACCGCACCAGCAACGCGGTGATCGGCACGCGCTTCGTGGTCGACACCACGGCGCCGAGCGCACCTCAATTCGAGCCGCTTTCGGCCACGGTGATCGACAGCGCCAGCCAATCCGTCAGCTTGATCACCGACAGCGGCGACGCCAATTTCTGGCAGTACCAGATCCGCAGCACGGCCTCACCGACCTGGCAGCACAAGGGCGGCACCACGGCCTACACGTTCGATCTGACCGCGGACACAGTCAACGTGCTGCGCGTGCGCGCGCTCGACCTGGCCGGCAACGCCAGCGACGAGGACTTTGTCATCGTCACCGAGGACTCGCAGGCGCCGGCAGCGCCGGGCGGGATCGACACCGACAGCCGCGACGGAGAGGTGCAGGTGACCTGGCCGGCGTCGACCTCGTCCGACGTCGCGGGTTACAAGCTCTACTACGGGTCGCAGCCGGGCGTGC
>JAFGSX010000372.1 GCA_016934455.1 Deltaproteobacteria bacterium | reverse complement strand
TGCGAACAGCTCACCGACCACAGCCTGACCGCCTGGTTCGCTCTGGCCACCGCGCTGGTCGCCTACCTGGTGCTGCGACCGACGCTGGTCGTAGAGGGTCTGCAGCGGCTTCCGCAGATCGCGCTCGGGCCTGCGCTGGTGCTGCTGGGCGCGGCCTGGGCCGGCAAGGTCAACGTACACGTCGGCGCGGTGGCCCTGGCTTTTGCGGGAGCCGCCCTGGTGTTCGCGCTGTGCAACAAGCACTACGACAGACGCGAGGACGAGGCGTCAGGTGTGACGACCGAGGTCAACCACGACGACGCCGTGGCCCTCTACGGCTGGGCCCTGTTGGTGGCGCTGAGCCTGTGGAAGACTCACCTGTTCGCGGCGTTATGCCTGGTGCTGTTTCTCGTCGCCACCTACGCCTACCATGGCGATCCGTTGCGCACCAAATGCGTTTTTCCACTGTCGTACAAGAGCGAGGGGTTCTTCGCGGCGAGCGCATTTGTGGCAGGTCTGTTGGCCACGCCGGGGGCGCGGCTCGACGCCGGCGATGCGCTGGCCACTTTTCTGATCTTCGGCGGTTTCTTTTTGAGCGCGCCGGCCAAGGACGCCAAGGACATTGCCGGAGACCGCGCTGCGGGTGTGCGCACGCTCTATGTCGTCCTCGAAGAACGGGGCGTCTCCTTCGCCGTGGCGCACGCCATCGCCGGCGCGTCGCTTGCCGCATGCCTGGCCGTGCCCATCGTCTACCTGGCGCTGCGGGCGACCGCAGGGCCCTGGCTTGGCGTGAGCATCGCGATCGCTCTCGTCGCCGTGCTGGCCACGCGACTGCCCTGGCGCCGGCTGGGCGTCGGCGTGATGGTCGGCGCCATCGCGCTCTACTGCGCGAGCCTGGCGCTGGGTCTGCTCTGTAAAGCCCCGTGACGTCTTGCAACGCGCTCAACGCGCTCGGCGCATGATGCCGCCGCGCAGCACGCGAAGCGAATCGGTGCCCGTGCTCATCTGGTAGCCGACGTAGATTCGGTGCGTGGTCTCGTCGATACCCAGGCTCACCGCGCTCAGGTCGGCGGTTTCTGGCGTGTTCTGGACCTTGATCGTGCGCCGTTCCCAGCTCTCTGGTCCATGGCAATTGTCGTGGCAGTAGCACAGCTTGAGCGCGTGCTTGCTGATACCCAGAAAGTTGAAGGTGGTCGTGTGGACAACTGTCATCCCGTCGCTGTTGCGCACGCGCGCGATGTTCGCGCCGTCCAATGACGAGCCGAGAATATTCTCTGCCTCCAGCGTCTGCGTCCGGTATCCCGACTTGTTCGACGTGTGCAGGCCGGTGCTGGCGTACCAGGGCGTCTGGGCGCCGCTGATGGATGCAGTGCTTAGCAGCAGCTCCACGTTCTCGTTGTCCGTTCCCTCGTAGGTGTAGTCGAGAAGCGCCGAGTAGCTCAGCGTGTACAGGAGATCCGTGTCACCCAGATCGCACTGTTCGGCGCTCCAGCTCGTGCCGCCGTCGGTCGTATAGACGTAGCACGGTGTCGGCATGGTCGTGCTCGGTGAGACCCTCACGTAGGCAACGTGGATGTCGACTGCCGAGCACAGCTCGTTGCTCACATGGCCGACGCTCACCGCAGCAGGACGGTCATCGATGTCGCTCAACGCTCCCAGGTTGACCCACCGGGTCGTGCCCACGCTGGTCCAGGCCGAACCGCTATTCTCCGAGCACTTGAACGCCAGGTAGGTCTGGTTGGTCGACTCGTTGTACGCCACGTAGACGGGCACGATCGTGTAGTAGCCGTTGGGGTTGACGGCCGCGCTGGTCCCGATGTCGATCCACTGGTGATGGCCGACCATGGAGTCGATGGTCACGTAGCTCCAGCTCACGCCGCCGTTGGTCGAGCGAGCGTAAAAGAGATTCTCGTCGCTAGCCGACGCCCGGTCATCGGTCGACACCAGGTGCAGGGTCCCCTTGGAGTAGGCCATGCTGTAGTAGCGAGCCGGCCACAAATCGTTCATGGCGCGCACCGATCGCCA
The DNA here is from genome assembly GCA_016934455.1 of Deltaproteobacteria bacterium. Classification (GTDB taxonomy): domain Bacteria; phylum Myxococcota; class JACRCW01; order JAFGSX01; family JAFGSX01; genus JAFGSX01. The sequence continues at coordinate 6,073 of JAFGSX010000372.1, read as the reverse complement.
GGTGAAGGTGGCGCCGCCGTCGGCCGACTGGTACACGCCCACGTCGTCGTCCTGACTGTCGGTGAGCGCGCTGTCGTCCCAGCCCAGCGGCGGCAACAAGACGACCACGTTGCCGTCGGCGACCAGCCGCGTGAAGTGCGAGCCCTTGCTGGTCACCGTGCCCGACGACACCGTGACCTCCTCGAATCCAGATACCTGGTGGATGTGGCCGACCGTGCCCGTGGTCTCGAGCGGGCTCAGGGCCTGCACCATGGCATAGGGTTCTTCGGCGTTGTCTGTCCAGGTCACCGAGTTGGCGGGCGTCTGCAGCGCGGTGGTCAACTCACCGGCCGCGGCGCCGGAGCTCACCAGGTATCTGTCGACGCCCAGGTCGCCCCAGCTCAGCCCCGACAAATTGCGCGCCACGGTGGGGTGCACGACGGGCGCAGGCAGAGCCACCGTGACGAGCGAGATGCTCAGGCCCTCGACGTCCGCGTAGACCAACGCCACGTCCTCGACTCCATCGCCGTCCATGATCATGTTGACCCCGCCGAGCCCACTTGCATCGACGCGGGTCCAGGTGTAACCGGTCGTGGGATTGAAGCTCTCGCCGATCCAGATGGCTCCGGTGTTGATCTCCCGGTAGGCCACGAAGATGTTGTGGCCATCCGCGCGCTCCGACACCCAGATGGCCGGATCCGAATCGACGTCGACGGAGTTGGATCGAATCGACGTCGGGGACGACCAGGTCGAGCCGTCGTTGGTGGAATACTCGATGAACAGGTCGTCGTCGCTGCGCATGACGCCAAAAACCTGGCCGATGCCGTAGGCGCTGCACGCCAGGTCACCCGATTGGCCGGTAAACGAGTTGGTATCCCCGACCGTGGAGCCATGGGTGTAGGAAGTCAGATTGTAGGAGTACGAGCTCGAGCCCTGAGACATCGTGTTGAGCGTGCTGTTGTTGGCGCAGGCGCGCCAGCGACGCCCGCAATAGGTCGAGCTGGTGTACAGGGCGGCGGGGGTGGTCCAGGGATCCTGGGTCGCGCGATCCAGCGAGCGCTTGGTTATGTAGACATCCAGATCACCGCTCCCCACGTCGCGCGTGTAAACGATCGATAGGCCGCCGCCCTCCTTTGCCATGCCGATGCCGTGGCTGGTGACGCCGGCGCCGGCAAAGGACTGTTCCAGGATCCAACTGGAGCCGCGATCCGCCGACACCCAGATGTTGAGGTCGTCATTGGTCGAGCCCGAGCTGTCTCCCAACGACGCCACGTAGAGCGATCCGTCGACCATGGCGATGTCCGCGTCCTCGCGGTTCTCGGCTGCCGTGGCATCGACCGTGGTCTTGACCCAGCTTTCGCCCCAGTCATCGGAGCGAGCCAGGTGCAGAGTCGACGAGGGATCGTCCCAGGCGCCACCCTGCAACTGCAGGTACAGGACGTAGATCGACCCGTCCGCGACCTCGAGGTCGACCGGGATCACGGGCACGCCTGAGGACAGCACCTGGGTGAGCTTGTAGCCGACCGCCACCTGCTTGGTGTCGCTCGCCACCAGGGTCGACAGCGTCCCGGTGCCGTTGACGGCGGCCACATTGACCCAGTACATGCGGCGATTGACCAGGCCGGCTATGTTGGCCGAGGTCTCCGAGGCCGCGACTGAGACGTAGGGATCCGAGGTGTTCACTGTCGGGTCGAGGGAGTAGTAGACCCGGTACTCCGAAATTCCGCTCTCGGCGTCGCTCGCGGCGCTCCAGTACGCAGTGAGCGACCTGCTCCCGGTCTCGACGTAGCCGAGCACCGGTGAGCTGGGAGGTGTCGCGTCGTACACAAAGGCCAGGCTGCCCGCGGCCGACCAGGCGCCGTAGGAGTTGCGAACCTGTCCCGTGAAGAGCTCGTCCCAGGCATTGGCGGTGTCGATGTAGACGCGGACGCAGGCGTTGAAGGGCATCATGTATCTCAAGGTGTTGTAGTAATGGTAAGAGCTGGCTACCTCGGAGTTGTAGTAATACCTGGAATTCGTGTAGACGGAGCTGATGTCGACGTTGTCGGTAAATGCCAGACCGTCGAGGGTGGCGCCGCCCGCGCCCGGGTCCGCGTTGACCAGCAAGTAGAAATTGGATGCCGAGGTGCACGGCACTGTCCCGTGCGACGGCGAATTGCAGGTCGTGATCACGGGCGTGGTGCAGGCCGAATTCGACATCATGACCATGCTCTCGACCGAGGGCGGCGAGCTGTCCAGGGTGACGCACACCGTCGCGGCATCGACCTCGTTGTCCACGTGATCCCGGACCCGCATCGACAGTGTCTTCTCGCCCGGAGTCGAGCTGATCAGGAACGAAACGGTCTCGGAATCGCCTGGCCAGGTTCGCCAATCCACGGCGCCGAAATTTCCGGCCTCGGCGATCTTGTACTCGGCTATGCCCAGATCGTCCGTCCCATAGACGTTGATGTAGAGATCGGTGGAGTACACCCAGTGCTCGCTGCTAACGGCACAGGCGCCGCTGTAGTCGTCGGGTTTTGCCTCGACGGTGAAGGAAACGCCGCTCGGGGCCTGGCTGTCGAGAAACACGCGATCCCTGAAGCTTCGAGATTCGTTGCCCGCGGCGTCGCGGAACCAGACATAGACATACCGCGCACCGGACCCGGTCGTTAGATCCCAGCCCGTTATTTCCGGGCTGTAGAGTTCCCAGACGCCCCCCGTCGAAGCGTTGGACAACTTCATCTGGTACACACCGCTGCCCTTGTCCGTAGAGCGCAGCGTCAATTCGTGGCTGGCGTAACCGTTGACGTAGGTGGCACCGCTGTCGATGTCGATGCTGTTGTCGGTGGGCGGTCTGGTGTCGAGCAGGATGCTCGAATCGACCGTGCTGTAGTTGCCTGCCAGATCCTGCACCCGCACAAAGACGCGCTTGTCTCCGTCGACCAGGGGATCCTTGAGCAAGAAGTTGCCGACGTCGCCCAGGTCTTGCCAGATCGCGCCCGAGAAGCTCGCGTCATTGCTCACCATGAGCAGTCCGTCTGCCGGCGACAGCCCCGAGCCGGTGTCCGCGGCGACCAGATGGACGGTCACCTCGCTCGCGCTCGTGAACAGCGTGCTGGTGCCGAGCGCGCCCACTCTGCCGATCAGCTCCGCTGTCAGCAGGGGCGGCAGGGTGTCCAGCTTGATGACCGGCCCGGACACGGCAGCGGACTCGTTGCCTGCGGCGTCGCGCACCTTGACGTAAATGGTCTTGTCGCCGTCGCTGCTGGACAGCGTCCACGGAATGTCGAAGTTGCACGACAGTCCGATCGGGCAATTCTGCCACGCCGCACCCGTGAATACGGCGCTCTCCGACACCATGATCTGCGTCAGGCCGCTGCCGTAGGTGTTGTCGGCAAAGCCGGCGGTCCTCACTGTCACGTTGCGCGTGCGCGTCCACAGCGAGCTCGAGCCGTCCTTGTCGAGGCCGAGCACGGTCACCGTGCCCGCGGTCGGCACGCCACCGGTCGTCGAATCGAGCAGAATGGTGGCGTTTGCGCTCTCCGGCGACGACGGATTGCCGGCGATGTCGCGCAGCTCGACCGTCACCGTCTTGCTCCCCTCGGCGCTCGACAGCGTCACCACCACGCTCGGCGCGTAGACCACCCAGGAACCTGGCGACGGAGCGGTCAGGCTGCCGGTCAAGCGCATCTCCGTGGCGCCGCTGGCGACGATGTTGAGCGTCGCCGAAGTCGAGGTGGTGATGCTGCCCTGGCTGAAATAGACCGCGCCGAGCGCGGGCGCCTGGGTGTCGAGCGTGATCGAGGCATCGCCGACCCGTTCATTGCCGGCCAAATCTCGCACTCGCACGTAGACGCGGCGCAGGCCATCGCCCACGCCGAAAGTGTAGACGCGCGGATTGGCCAACGCCTCCCACGAGGCACCGCTGAAATCCGAGCGCTCGGAGACCTGCATCAGGGCCGTCGCCGGCGACAGGCCGCTCCCGCTATCGGCCGCCGTCGGTCTGATGTCGATGGTCGACAGCCGCGTAAAGACCGTGCTCTTGGTCGTGTCCGCCACCGTGCCCTCGAGCACCACGCTCAGCGTCGGCGCCGTCGTGTCGAGCAGGATCGGCGTCGCATTGGAGGCCGTATCCGAGGCGTTGAGCGCGGCGTCTCGCACCTTGAAGTAGACCGTCTTGTTGGCGTCGGTCGCCGACAGCGTCCAGTCGGAGACAAAGTTACAGCCAGAACCGGCCGGGCAATCGCGCCAGGTCGCGCCGCTGAACGCCGAATCCTCGGACATCAGGTACTGGGTGAGCCCGCTGCCGCCGCTGTTATCGGCGAAGCCGGCGGTGGCGACAGTGACTCGACTGTTTCGCGTGCGCAGCGTGCTCGGGCCGTCCTTGTCGCTACCTGTCACCGTCACCGTGCCGATGGTCGGTTTACCGCCGGTCGGCGTGTCGAGCAGGATCGCGATCGTGCGCAGCGTCGGATTGGAGAGGTTGCCGGCATTGTCCCGCAGCTCGACCGACAACGATTTGGAGCCGTCTCCCGGCGCCAGCGTGATCGCGACCAGGTTGGCGTAGGCCTGCCAGCTTGTCGACGACGTGATGTTGCCGGTGATCCGCATCTCGCTGGCTCCGCTGGCAGCCACCTCGAGCGTTGCCGACGTCGAGGTGCTGAGGTAGCTGGTGCCGCTTGCGAGGCAGGTCGCGCAGCCGAGCCGATCGAACACCGGTCGGATCCTGTCGACCAGCACGATGCGGTTGGCGGTGGTGACGTTGGCGGCTCGATCGCGCGCCTCGATCGTGAGCAGCAGGCTGCCGTCGGGCGCGCCGCCGGTGGCCGGCGTCAGCGCGATCGCGGCGCTGCCGGTCGAGTTGACGCTCGGAGTGATGTTGAAATTGACCGGCGTCGCGTACTGGCTGGTGAGCGCTATCTCGACCACGTCGGTCTCGCCCGAAACCGTCACCTGCACGGTCACGGTGCCGTCGGCGTCATTGGTGCGCTCGGGCACGGCGACCGCGATCTGCGGTCGGACGTCGTCGTGGGTGATGGCGCGACTGATGCGGGCGTAGTTGCTCGCATAGTCCTTGAGACAGACCGCCACCGTGTTGCTGGCATTGGCGATGGGCAGGGTGTACGTCGTGGCAGGCGTGAAGCTGCCGTAGGCGGCGTTGAGGCAGTCGAGCGCGGCGTCGCCGATGGCCATGCTCACGGTGTCGGCCGGCGTGCCGCTGATGGCGACGGAGATGCTCCGGCTGTTGACCGGATCCTGGCCGCCGGCGAGCGTCAAGGCGCCGCCGGGCGGCTCTGTGTCATAGTAGACATTTGCCGGGCTCGCGCAGGTCGTCACGTTGCCGGCAAGATCGCGCACCTGGAGGTACACGCTCTTCTCGCCGTTGCCCGTGGTGTTGATCAGCCAGCCCTGCCTTCGCGTCCGGTAGGCCTCCCACGACGCCCAGGTCGTGCCGTCATTGCCAAAGCGCATCTCGCTGGCGCCCTCGGCCTCGACCAGCAACACCACCGAGCCGCTCTTGGTGTAACCGTTGCCTTCAACCGCAAAGCTGAGGATGGAGGGAGCGCCGCGATCGAGGGTGATGCTCGCGCTCGAGGCATCGCTGACGTTGCCGGCGCCGTCGCGATAGCGCAGCGTCAGGATATGCAGTCCGTCCACGTCCGGCAAAGTGAAGTCCAGGCTGTTGGCAGCTCCCTGTTCCTGGATCTGGCCGAGAGCCCGATTGCTCTCGAACAGCACGGTCTCGCCCGGGGTAGGATTGCTGAAGTTGACAGTCACGGTCCGGTTGTTGGTATAGGCGCCGCCGGCCAGGGTGAAGATCGGCGCCGCCGGCGGCGTGCTGTCGACCGTGATGGTCGCGTCGAGGGTTGTCGTCCCCTGCGCCACGTTGCCGGCCCAGTCCTTGAGCGCCGCGTACACGGTCCAATTGCCATCGCCGGCGATCAGGGTCCACGGCAGCAGCGCGCCATCGTAGGGCTGCCACGCCGCGCCGGCGAAATTGCTGCGGTTCGAGAGCATCATCTCGACAGCGTCGGTCGAGGTCACAAGCAGATAGACACCCGATGACCTGGTCACTGCGCCCGGGTAGGGATGACCGCTCTGGTCGACGATGGCA
>JAFGSX010000371.1 GCA_016934455.1 Deltaproteobacteria bacterium | reverse complement strand
TCCAGAAGGCGTGCGCCGAGATCTACACGCTGGCGACCAAGGATCAGGGCAAGGCGGGCATGGGCACCACGTTGAGCATGATGCTGGTGGTCGGCAACAAGGCGCTGATGGCTCACGTCGGCGACTCGCGGGTCTTTCTCGCCCGGCAGGGCCAGCTACACCAGCTCTCGGAGGACCACAGCTACTGCGCCGAGATGATCAAGCGCGGCAAGATGACGCGCGAGGAGGCGCGCCGCAGCCCGTACTCCAATGTCATCACGCGCGCGGTCGGCATCCAGGCCTCGGTCCAGGTCGACACGCTGCTCTTCGACATCATCCCGAGCGATGCCTTCTTGATCTGCACCGACGGTCTCCACATCTACATGGACGACCCGAACGAGCTGGTCGAGAAGCTGACCGAGATCAACAAAGGCGACGCCATCCCCAAGGATCTGGTCGAGCTGGCCAACAAACGCGGCGGCCGCGACAACATCTCGGCGGTGGTGGTGCAGGCGGTGCCCGAGCGCGATCAGGTGGTCGAGGACAACCGACGGGCGCAGGAAGTCAACCTCAAGCTCGAGACCCTCAAGAAGATCCCCCTTTTCAGGCACTTGACCTACCAGGAGCTGGTCAAGGTGCTCAACATCACCTATCTGGAGACGCACGAGGCTGGCAGCGTCATCGTGCGCGAGGGCGAGGAGGGCGAGGAGCTGTACGTGGTGCTGGCCGGGCTGGTCTCGGTGCTGATCGGCCCGCAGCGCATCACCGACCTCGGGCCGGGTATCCACTTCGGCGAGATGGCCCTGATCGATCAGTCGCCGCGGTCGGCCACCATCGCGGCCAAGGAGCAGACTCGGGTGCTGGTGATCGGCCGCCGGCCTTTTTACAACCTGATTCGCAAGGAGCCGGTGCTGGCGGTCAAGCTGCTGTGGAGCTTTGTCCAGGTCTTGTCGCGCCGGCTGCGCGAGACCAACGAGCAGCTCTCGGGGGCGCGCAACGAGCTCGAGCAGATCCAGCAGGTACCGTTTCTCGAGGTCGAGTAAACTTGATCGCAGAGGGGCTGGCCGCCAGACCCTAAGGGTAAAACAGTGGTCGGTCTTCGGGACGAGAAAACCAGGGTTTCGCAGGTCTCCAAGATCGCTGACAAGAAGGCGCTTAACGCCGATTCGTGCCTGGTCCAGATCTACGGCAAGGAGATGGGCAAGAAGTTCTCACTGGACAAGCTGCAGATCACGATCGGCCGCGGCCCGGACAATGACATCGTATGCGACATGGACAACGTGTCGCGCGCCCACGCCAAGGTCTTCAACTCGTCGACCGGCGTCTTCGTCGAGGACCTGGGCTCGACCAACGGCACGTTCGTCAACGACGCCGAGGTCAAGCGCGAGAAGCTGCGCAGCGGAGATCTGATCAAGATCGGCGGCACCATCTTCAAGTTCATCTCGGGCGGCAACATCGAGGCGCTGTACCACGAAGAGATCTACAAGATGACGATCGTCGACGGCCTGACGATGATCTACAACAAGCGCTATTTTCTCGAGTTCATCGAGCGCGAGATGGCGCGTTGCTCGCGCTACCAGCGGCCGCTGACCCTGGTCATGTTCGACATCGACCACTTCAAGCGGGTCAACGACGACTTCGGCCATCTGGCCGGCGACTACGTGCTCAAGAGGATCTCGTCCGAGGTCTCGCGGCGGATCCGCAAGGAGGAGTGCTTCGCCCGCTACGGAGGCGAGGAGTTCTCGATCGTGCTGCCCGACACGCCCCTCGAGCGCGGCAAGATCCTGGCCGAGAAGCTGCGCTCGCTGATCGAGAGCACCACCTTCGAGTTCGAGGACAACATCATCCCGGTCACCATCAGCCTCGGCCTGGCGCAGATGCTCGACAAGCACAAGGAGACCACGGACTTCATCAAGACCGCAGACGAGAGGCTCTACGCGGCCAAGGAAGCCGGCCGCAACTGTATCAGGTACTGACACCGACGACGAGGGCGAGCATGAGCGAAGGTGGGGCCGAGCGTCGCATGCACCCGCGCTACACCGCGCCCTATCGCGTCGTGATCAGCGCGGCCGAGGCGAGGCAGCTCAACACGCTGACCGACGACGTCAGCGCCCGCGGTCTGTTTCTGGCGACGTCGCGAGATCTGCCGCTCGATCGGCCTCTCGATCTGACCCTGTACCTGCCCGACGGCAAGCGCGCGGTGCGCTGCACCGGCCGCATCGTGCGGCGGGCCTCCCCGAGCGAGCAGCGCGTCGGCTACGGCGTCCAGCTCGAGTTTGCCGAGGCCGAGGTCGCCGTCGACTACCTCGACCGGATCAACGCGCTGCAGCGCGGCGAGGTCGACATCGAGCCGGCTTGCTTCTACGCGCTTGTGGTCGAGGACAACGAGGTGGTGCGCACTCTGCTCGCCAGGTCGTTGCCCAAGCTCTGGCAGCAGCGCTTTCCGCGCGGGCCGCAGCTCGCGGTCGAGGTGGCCGAGAGCGGCGAGCGCGCGCTCGAGATGCTCACCGGCAGGGAATATCGCCTGATCATCACCGACATCTTCATGCCTAACCTCGATGGTCGGGTCTTTCTCGCCACGCTGCGGCGCGACCCGCGCTGGCGCAGCCTGCCCGTGCTCGTGATCAGCGCCGGCGAGGTCGGCGAAGAGGTGATGGCGCAGGACGCCGACGCCTTCATGCGCAAGCCGCTGCGGCTCGCGGAGCTGTTCCAGACCGTCCATTTCCTGCTCGCCGGGCGCCCGGCCGAGCCGGCGGCGGAGGTCGCCGAGGCAGCGCTGCCGCTCGAGACCGCGGTGCGCGGCGCTGCAAAATAGAGGTGCGGCGCGAATTTCCACTATGGCTGGTGATCGCGGTTCGCGCCGCCTGGGCGATCGCCCGCCTGCTGCCGGACTCGGTCGTGCGGGCGCTGGGCCGGCTGCTGTTTTCCAAGAGCCAGGCCCGGTTCGAGGGGGCGCTGGCCGACCCGCGCGCGTTCCAGCGCGATCGCCTGCTCGAGATCGTTCACCGCAACCGCGACACGGTCTTTGGCCGCGAGCACGGTTTCGATCAGATCACCGATTTCGACTCGTTCCGGGCCCGGGTCCCGATCCGCGGCTACGACGGCTTCGAACCCTACATCGCGCGCATGGTCGCCGGTGAGCGCAACGTGCTGGTCGCCGACGAGGTTGTCTTCTTCGCCCGCTCCTCCGGCACCACGGGCACTCCCAAGTACGTCCCGGTGACCGAGCATTTTCTCGAGGAGATGCGCGCCTGCCGTCGGGTCTGGAGCCGCGCCGTCTCGCAG
>JAFGSX010000370.1 GCA_016934455.1 Deltaproteobacteria bacterium | reverse complement strand
GCGGTCGCGATCGCCGCCATGGTGCCGCCCAGGCAATAGCCGAGCAGGATCACCTGATCGGCGCCGGCGCTGCGGGCGGCCACCCGCAGCGCCCGCGGCAAATAGCCGCCCAGGCAGCGATCCAGCGTCAGCAGCCGGTCCTCGTCGCCGGGCGCGCCCCAGTCGACGGCGAACACGGCGAAGCCGGCGCGCGCGAAGTACTCGGCGATGCTCTTGCCGGGCAGCAGATCGAAGATGTAGTGGCGGTTGATCAGGGACGGGACCAGCAGGATCGGCAGCGGCTGGCGCGCCTGCGCGCCGATATCGTAGCGGATCAGCCGCAGCTTGTTTTCGCGGAACACCACCCGGTACGGCGTGCTGCCGACCGGAATCTGTACCGCGCGACCGAGCAAACCGGCCGGCGCCCAGACGCTCCGCAGCCGCTCGAACAGCTCGCGCAGCCCGACTGCATGCTCTGCCGACGCCATGGCGCTCCCGCCGGATCGGATCCCGTCGACCTCGATCGCAGCGCCATTATATGGCGAGCGTGCGCTCGAGCCAGCTCGACAGCGCCGGCCACAGCTCCTTTTGCCCGCGCGGCCCGACCACGGCCGAGACGTGGCCGCCCTTGATGCAGATCTCGTCGTAGGCGGTGGCCGGATCCAGCAACGAGCCGAGCGCGCGCGCCGCAGCCGGTGGATTGATGTGGTCCTGGTCGGCGCACAGAGTCAGGACCGGGCATCGGATGCGCCGCGGATCGACGAGCCGGCCGCGGATCTGCAGCGTGCCGCGGAAGAGCGCGTTGCGCTGGTACAGCTCGCGCACGTAGCGGCGGTACGCATCGCCCGGGAAAGGGATGTTGTCCCACGACCAGCGATCGAGCGCGTCGAAGAACCGCGCCGCGTCCGGATCGAGCTCGCCCCCTAAGCTCTTCACGAGCTTGGAGAGAGCGGCCAGCGGACGCAGCATCTGAAAACCGTACTGCATCAGCAGCGGCGGCATGTTGCCGTAGGCGTCGGCCAGCAGGTCGGGGTCGAAGCGCCGGGGATCGGTCCAGTCGCCCAGCATGCCGGCCTGCTCGAAATCGACGGGGCCGAGCATGTTGACCAGCAGCGCGATGCGCTCCGGATGCAGCGCGGCGTGACATATCGCCAGCGTGCCACCCATGCAGTAGCCGACGATGGCCACCCGATCGATCGCCGCCGCGCGGCAGGTGACGCGCACGGCGCGCGCGAGCATCGGCTCGATCATGTCGTCGAACGCGATCAGGCGATCCTCGTCGCCGGGCACGCCCCAGTCGATCATGAACACGTCGAGACCGCGGTCCAGCAGGTGCTGGACCAGGCTGAAACCGCGGGTCAGGTCGAGGATGTAGGCGCGGTTGATGAAGCTTGGCACCAGCAGCACCGGCGTGCGCCAGCGCGGCGCGGTCGCCCGCCGATAGCGCAGCAGGCGCGCCTTGTTGCGCTGGTCGAGCACCTGGTGCGGGGTGGGCGCCACCTCGGCCAGCGCCGGCAGCCAGGGCAGGCCGCGCCTGAGAGCTTCGGCGGCGTCGGTCCAACCCTGCAGGATGTCGATCGACATGGTCGCTCAGTTCTTGCGCAGCATCGGGTTGTCGAGCGCGCTCTGGGCGGCGTCGAAGCCGATCTTGGTCCACGCCTCGACGAGGCGGCTGTTGTAGTCGATGCCGTCCTTGGCGAGCTGGTTGAGCGCCCGCATCTGCGCTCCGACGTGGTCGCAGATCTGACGGCCAAAGCCCAGCGCCTGCTCGGTCATCTGCCGCACGGTGCGGCTCGGCCCCGCGCTCATCTCGCGCAGCTTGTCGTGCCAAGCGGTAAAGCCGAGGTCGTTCCAGATCTGCTCGTCTAGAAACGGGTTGCGGGGATGGGTCTGGGTCTCGCTCTTCTGGCTCGCCATGGTGTCCTCCGTGGTTGGGATCGCCGATTGTATTTTTGCGATCGCGAAAAGAAATAGCCACCAGAGGCCGAATCGTCAAGTCAAAATATTGCATTGCAACACAATTGTCGCCAACCGCCCGTTTTCAAAAGAAGATTATTTTGTCTTGCGCCGCGCAGGCATCGCCCGGTCGTTCACCTGGCGCTCCAGATCGGCCAGCCGCGCGCGCAGTTTCGCCAGCTCGCCGTCGCTGGTGGGGCTGGCGCCGGCAGTCGGATCGGCGCTGGCCGAGGCCGGAGCAGCGGCGGTGGAGGGCGCAGCCGCGGGCGCTCCGAACCAGCCCGGTGCGGCGCCGGGAAAGGCGCCGAAGGGCCAGCCGCCAAAGCCGGACCCGTAGCTGCGGTCCCACTCGCGTTGCGCCGCGAGAAAGAACTCGAGCCCGGCCATCAGGTAGCGGTTGAAGAAGCTCTGCAACGCCTCGTCCCCGAGCCGGATGATCTGCTCGAGAAAGGCGACCGGAAACTGCTTGGCGCGGCCGCCCTCGAGCAGGATCTGGGTCAACACCTGGGCCGTGAGATCCTCGTCGTCGGCAGCGTCGACAACCAGGACCTTGCGCCCGCCGCGCACCAGCGCCTCGAGCTCCTCCAGCGTCAGGTAACGGCTGTCCTCGGTCGAATAGAGGCGGCGGTTGCCGTACTTCTTGATCACGATCGTGCCGGGCGCGACGTCCGGCCGACTGCGCCTCTGGTAGCGCCTGGTGGCGCGCGGTTGTCCCTCAGCCGCCTCCTCGCCGCCACGGCGCAGCACCGCCAGGGCGGCCTCGCGGTCGACTCCGGAGCCGCGGCGGTGGGCGGCAAAGCCGGCAGCGCGCAACCTCTTCTCGGCGACCGCCGCGGTCAGGCCGAGTTCCTTGGCCAGCAGTTCGATCTTAACCTTGGGCATCCGCCTTCTCCTTGGAATTGTGCAAAAGCAAAAAAAACATTGACGCGCCTCGCGGCGACAGCTAGGTTTGGCTCTCCGATCGCGAGGTAATACTCATAGAACAAGGCGCGCGCGCGGTCAATGGTGGAGCGATTGGGTTGTGCGGTGCACGATAATATATTTAGCGTATGCAGCATCGGGTGCCCTGGGGCTGGTCCCGGCGGCGGCCTGCGGGCCAACGACCCGCTACTGCTACGGCGACGCGCAGTGTCCTCCGGGGTACCAGTGCACGCCGCGCGGAGTCTGCGCTCCGGGCGACGCGTCCGCGATCGGTGACGGTGGCCTGGATCTCGACGCCGGGACCGGCGTCGATGGCGCGGGGGACGATGGCGGGAGCGGGCACGACCGGCTGCCTCGCGATCGCGGTACGCTCGCAGACGGCGGGCAGCCGCTCTGTCCGGCCTGGGACGGCGTCATCGAGCAGTCGGAGGTCGACTACGGCGCCGGCCTGACCGGCCACTATCGCACCATCGACCCCGCTCAGCCGGCGAACGTGTCGCTGGTGCCGCAGACGATCGACGGCGGGTCGCTCTGGGATTTCTCGGCCGCGGTGCCGGGCGAGACCTCGATCGCGGTCGAGACCTTCGATCCGGCGGGCACCTGGTTTGCGGCCGATTTCCCGGAGGCAACCTACACCGCCCTGCTCGAGGACGGCGGCGACCTGCTGGGCGTCTTTCGCGTCGGTGTCGACGTGCTCGAGATGGTCGGCGTGGTCTCGCTCGCCGAGGGCGACACCGAGCTGTTCTACGATCCGCCGGTGGTGCTGTTCAGGTACCCGTTTCGGGTCGGCGACCGCTGGAGCACCGAGTCGCTGGTGAGCGGCGTCTACGGCAGATTGGCGGCCGGTTTCTACGAGACCTATACCTTCGAGGTGAGAGCGGCCGGCAAGGTCAAGGTGCCGGCTGGCACCTTCGATGTACTCGAGGTGCACCTGCTGCGCCTGGTCGAGGTGCCGACGCTCAATCCGTACTACTGGATCACGACCACCGCCATCAAGTACCTGTTCGTCGCCCAGTGCTACGGCACGGTCGCCACGGTCGGCAGCCGCGACGACGAAGAGCAGGACCCGTTCACCGTCGCCCGCGAATACAAGCGGCTGGGGTTCTAGATGCGGCGCGGGCTGTGCGGTCTTGCGCTCGGTGCTGCGCTAATCGCGGGCGGCGGCTGCCTGGCGTTTCAACAGCAACGGGTCGAGCACGCGGTGGGCGAGCCCGGCGTCTTCCAGTTCGTCGAAATCGACGGCGTGCGTCTGCACCTGCGGGACTCGGGTGGCGAGCGGCGCGAGGCGGTGCTGTTGATCCACGGCTATGCGTCGTCGCTCGCCACCTGGAACGAAAATTTTTCTACCTGGGCGGACGTGCAGCGCGTGATCGGCGTCGACCTGATGGGGTTTGGAGAGTCGGACAAACCCGACGGCGACTACAGCCCGGCCGCGCAGGCGGCGCTGCTGTTCAAGCTGCTCGAACGACTCGGCGTCGACCGCGTGCACCTGGTCGCACACTCCTGGGGTTGCAGCATCGCACTGGCCATGGCGCTGGCGCAGCCGGCCCGGGTCGGCCGCATTGTGCTGTTGAGCGCCTGGGTGTACGAGGACCAGCTTCCGCTGTTCATGCAGCTTGCGCCGGCGCCCGGCGTGGGCGAGGCGCTCTATGCGCTGTACTACCGCGAGCAGACCGAGGTGCGGCTGCAGAGCGCCTTTTTCGATCAACGCCACGTCAGCGAGGGGCTGGTCGACGCCGTCAAGGCGGCGTACGACCGACCTGGAGCCGTCGCCGCCGCGCACGCCGCGGCTCGCGATCAGAGCTTCTCGTCGCTCGAGGCGCGCTACCCCGAGATCGCTCACGAGACGCTGCTGATCTGGGGACGCGAGGATCGCACCTCGGGGGTCGAGGTGGGCGAGCGGCTCGACGGCGAGCTGCCGCAGGCCCGGCTGGTCGTGTTGCCGCGGGTCGGTCATTTTCCCATGATCGAGCGGGCGGCCAAGGTCAACCGGCTGGTCTCGGATTTCCTGGCCGAGGCTGTAGCCAGCACCCGTCCCGCTTCGAGTCCGGGCGCCGAGAGCCAGCCATGAGACGCCCGTTGCTGATCGCGGCGCTGCTCGCTGCTGCGCCAATGGCGCGCGCCGGCTGGGAAACCGTGGGCTCGCCGTTCTCGACCGCCGGCGAGAGCCCGGACTTTGATCTCGACGGCAGCCTGCGCGTGCGCGGCGATCTTCTCTACAACCTCGACCTCGACCGCGGCCCGACGCCGTCGGGGGATCTGCTTTTTCCGGCTCCGGGCAGCGATCCGCAGAACGGTCAACTCCTGACTGGTGCCGACATGCGGCTGCGGCTGCAGCCGGTCATGTTGTACCGCGGCATCGCGGTGCGGGCGCAGGTCGATGTCTTCGACAACCTGGCGCTCGGCAGCACGCCGCGTACCGCCCCGTCCGAGGCCGCGGTGTCGGGTCAGGACGCTCCGCGTTTCGGCGTCAACGCGCTGGTCGATGCGATCGCGGTGCGCCGCGTCTGGGCCGAGGCCGCGCTGCCGGTCGGGCTGCTCTCGATCGGTCGCATGCCGAGCCACTGGGGGCTGGGCATCGTGGCCAACGACGGGCTGGGCGAGGAATGCGACCTGGGCGACAGCGCCGATCGGATCGCGCTGGTGACGCCGCTGCTCGGCCATATCTGGGGTATCGGCTTCGACTGGAGCGCCAGCGGCCCGCAGTTGCTGCGCGACGGTGCACAGCTCGATCGCGACCCCGCCGACGACGTGCGCTCGATCGGCGGCTCGGTGCTCAACTGGTTGCCCGAGGCCGCGATCGATCGCAAGGTCGAGGCGGGCAAGCTGGTGGTCAGCTATGGCCTGCTCGGATCGTACCGCTGGCAAGAACGCGAGGCGGTGGCGGCGAGCGGGCAGGGGGGCGCGGCAGAGCCCCTGCTGTGGGTCGAGCGCGGGTCGAGCGCCTGGATCGTCGACGGCTGGGCAAAGCTGCGCTGGAGCGGGCTGCGGGTCGAGGCCGAGGCGGCCTACCTCAACGCGACCATCGCCAACGCCTCGCTGGTGCCTGGCTTGCGCCTGCACCGGCCGCTGACCGCCAGCCAGTGGGGCGGCGCGCTGGAGACCGAGTGGGCTCCGCGCGGCGGCTCGTGGAGGGTCGGCCTGGACGCCGGCATCGCCTCGGGCGATCCCGCGCCCGGGCTCGGCGGCCGCGACGATCCGCGCTTTGGCGCACCCGGAGACCTCGACGGTGCTCAGATCCGGCCGCCCTATGACATGGCGGTCGACAACTTCCGTTTTCACCGCGACTACCTGGTAGATCGCATCCTGTGGCGCCAGATCGTCGGCACCGTCACCGACGGCGCCTACCTCCGGGGCCGCGGCGGGATCGAGCCGGCGCGCGGATTGTGGCTGGAGCTGGCCGCCATCGGCTCTCTGGCGCTCGAGGCCGAGTCCGCGCCTGGCCGCTCCAACCTGCTCGGCGTCGAGATCGATCCGACCCTCCGCTACCGCTCGCGCGACGGCCTCGAGGTGATGCTGGCCTACGGTTTTCTCTGGCCGCTCGCCGGTCTCGGCAATCGCGAGCCGGAGCGCGCGGCGCGCCCCGGCCAGACTGTGCGCTGGATGACCCGTTTTGTTTTTTGACGAGGTGCCCGGATGAACCGATCGGCAACGGCGATGGCACTGCTGACCGCACTGGTCGCTTGCGGCGGGCCCAACTACCCGGACTGGGACGGCAGCGGCGAGCTGCCGTCGGCGAGCGGCGGCGCCGGCGCCAATGGCGTCGGTTGCCGGCCCGATCTCGACGGCGTGATCGCCGACAGCGAGCTGGCGTCCGCGATCGGTGCCACGGTGCGTTATTTCGTCTCCACCGGGGAACGGCAGGTCGACGTCGAAGGTGCCGCGATCGAAGCGATGCGGGTGTGGGATCTGTCGCTGGTCGAGGACAGCGACCGGCTGCTCGCGGTCACCGCGCTCCCCACCAGCGGCGCCTGGTTCGCCGATCGGATCGCGCAAGCCGACCACACCTATCTGGTGCCGCTCGACGCCGACGGCGCTCTGCTCGGCATCATGCAGCGCCGGCCGGGCGCGCTGGCCGCGCTGGGCAGCGCCTCGGCCGAGCCCGATCCGCCGGCCGGCCAGACCCTGTTGATCTACGACGCGCCGGTCGACCTGTTCCGGTTGCCGCTCGGCGTCGGCGACGGCTGGACCAGCGAGGCGCTGATCACCGACGGCAAGGTGCAGGGGCTGCCGATCGCGGCGCGCCAGACCTGGCGCGTCGAGGCGCTGCGCGAGGGTCAGCTCGTGCTGCCCGACCTGACCTTCGAGCGCGTGCTGCAGGTCGCCCTGTTCATTCACCAGGAGGCGATCGTGGGGCCGCCGACCGACTGGGTGCAGATCTCGTTTCTCGCCGAGTGCTACGGCGAGGTGGCGCGTTTCACCTCTCCGCTCGGCGTCACCAGCGCCAGCTTTGACACGGCCAGCGAGGTGCGGCGGCTTGGCTTTTAGT
>JAFGSX010000369.1 GCA_016934455.1 Deltaproteobacteria bacterium | reverse complement strand
CATCTGGCTCTGGGGCCAGGGCAAGCCGGTACCGTTTGAGACCTTCCAGCAGCGCCACGGCATCACCGGCGCCTGCATCACCGGGGTCGACATCATCCGCGGTTTCGCCAAATTGCTCGGCCTGGAGCTGATCGAGGTGCCGGGCGCCACCGGCTACCTCGACACCGACTTCGCCGGCAAGGGCGCCGCCGCGGTGCGGGCGCTGGAGCGCCACGATCTGGTGGTGGTGCACGTCGAGGCGGCGGACGAGGCCGGCCACCTGGGCGACGCGGCCGAGAAGGTCAAGGCGCTCGAGCAGATCGACCGGCACGTGGTGGGCCCGATCCTCGACCGGCTGCGCGCGTTCGACGCCTGGCGCATCCTGGTCGCGGCCGACCACCCGACGCCGTGCAGCACCAGGGCGCACTCGCCAGCGCCGCCGCACTTCGCCTACGCGGGCAGCGGCGTGACGTCCAACGGCGGCCAGCGCTTCACCGAGGCCGAGGCCATCCGCTGCGGCCTCTTCGTCGAGCGCGGCCACGAGCTGATGGGGAGCTTTCTCGCGCGCTGAGGCGGCGCGCTATTTCACCCGCGACAGCGCCTGGTCGAGGTCTCCGATGGTGTCGTCGGCGTGCTCGCCGCCCACGCACAGCCGCACCATGTTGGGCGGGATCCCGGCCAGCTTGCGGCCCGATTCGCCCTGCTGCTGGTGGGTCGAGATGGCTGGGATGGTGGCCACGCTCTTGATGCGGCCGAGGTCGGTGGCGCGCCAGATCCGCTGCAGGTTGTCGAAAAAGGAGCGCGCCTTGTCGGCGCCGCCCTTGACGCAGAACGACATCAGGTGGCCGTAGCGGTTGACCCGCTTGCCGCCGTAGCAGGCGTCGTGCTCCGAGTCGACCAGCCACATGTACTTGCTGGCCAGCTCGTGGCGCGGGTGGTTGGGCAGCCCCAGGTACTCGACCTGCTCGACCCTGGGGTGCTTCTCCAGCCACTGCGCCACCTTCATCGTGTTCTGGCTCAGCAGGTCCATCTTGGAGCGCAGCGTCCGCACGTCGTTGAGGGTCATGATCGCCTGCATCGGGTGCAGGTTGGGGCCGAAGTCGCGATTGGGCAGGTACTTCACGTACGACGCGAAGTCGCTCTTCATGGCGTCGTTGGGCAGGTTGCTGACCAGGTTCTTGCGCGCGATCACCATGCCGCACACGCCAAAGCCGCTGGTCGTCAGCGACTTGGTGGCCGACTGCACCACGATGTCGGCGCCGTGGCAGATCGGCCGCAGCAGCGCCGGCGTGGCCACCGTGGTGTCGCAGATCAGCGGCAGCTTGTGGGCGTGGGCCAGCTCGGCCACCTTGGCCACGTCGAAGAAGCCCTGGCCCGGGTTGCTCGGCAGCTCGCCGTAGAGGAAGCGGGTGTTCTCGTCGATCTTGCGCGCCCACTCGTCGAGGTTGGTCGGATCCTCGATCCAGCGGCACTCGATGCCGCGCTCCTCGGCCAGCCGCACGTTGAACTGCTGGAAGGTGCCGCCGTAGCACTGGGCGACCGCCAGAAAGTTGCGCGGCTCGTGCACGCTCTTGTGGGTGTGCACCAAAAAAGGCTGCACCGCGGTCATGATCGCGGCCATGCCGGACGAGGTCGAGCAGGCCGTTGTCTCGCCGCCAAAACCGTAGCCCTCGAGCAGCGCCAGCGTCCACTCGAGGTAGTAGGTCGACGGGTTGGCGATGCGCGAGTAGCACCAGGTCGGGATCAGGTAGGCCAGCGCCGCGGCCATCTCGTCCGAGTCGCGGTAGGCCTGCGAGCTGCTCATGAAGATCGGCTCGATGATGGCGCCCTGGTAGTCCTCGATCGCGTCCTCGACCGTGTACAGGCCGTGCACCGCGATGGTGTCGAACTTCCACTTCTTGACCACCTCGCGGATGTACCTGTCGCGCTTGGCCAGGTAGGCGTTGTTGTGGTCAATGTACTGCTGCATGCCCGGGGTGACGACGACGTCCTGCGGAGTTGCCATGAGCGATCTCCTTGCTCCCTGTCCGAGAGGCCGGACGATACCGCCGCCGTCGCCGGACGGCAACTTGCGATGGCGCGCGCCGTTGCGTAGGCTGCACGGTCGATCAGGAGGGCGCCATGAAATCCGAGCTCACCCATTTCTACAGCACCAACCGCACGGTCCCGCTGTGCACGCTGCGCGACGCGCTGCTGCAGGGCCAGGCTCCCGACCGCGGCCTCTACCTGCCAAGGGAGTACCACCCGCTCAACGCCGACGACCTGCGCGGCCTCAAGGGCAAACCCTACTTCGAGGTGGCGCACGCGCTGCTCAAGCGCTTCACCGGCGGCATCATCGACGACCACAAGCTGCTGGCCGCCTGCCGCTCCGCCTACGATTACGAGGTGCCGCTCGAGCACGTGACCGGGCGCCGCTTCGTGATGCGGCTCGACCAGGGGCCGACCGCCTCGTTCAAGGACTTCGCGGCCCGCATGATGGCGCGCTGGATGAGCGCGCTGATGGACCAGGACCAGGGCGAGCTGGTGATCCTGACCGCGACCTCGGGCGACACCGGCAGCGCCGTGGCGCACGCCTACCACGGCGTCGAGCGGGTCCAGGTGGTGGTGCTGTTCCCGGTCGCCGAGGTGAGCAACCGCCAGCGCAAGCAGATGACCACGCTGGGCGGCAACATCACCACCATCGGCGTCGACGGCAAGTTCGACGACTGCCAGGCCATGGTCAAGCGGGCCTTTGCCGACCCCGACCTCAAGGCCATCCGGCTCACCTCGGCCAACTCGATCAACATCGGCCGGCTGCTGCCGCAGGCGGTCTACTATTTTTACGCCTACGCCGGGCTGGCCGACCTGCAGAAGCTGGAGCCGGCGGTGTTTGCGGTGCCGTCGGGCAATTTTGGCGACATGATGGGCGCCGTGATCGCAAAAAAGATGGGCCTGCCGATCTCCAGGCTGGTCATCGCCACCAACGCCAACGACGAGGTGCCCAAGTTCCTGGCGACGGGAAGATACGACAAGATCGTGCCGTCGCGGGTCTGCATCAGCAACGCCATGAACGTCGGCCACCCCAGCAACCTGGCGCGGCTGGTCGACGCCTACGGCGGCTGGATGGACGAGACCGGCCAGGTCAAAGAGCCGCCCGATCTCGATCAGATGCGGCGCGACCTCTATGCGGTCAGCGTCGACGACGAGCAGACCCGGGCCGCCATCCGCCACGCGTTCGATGAGTTCAGGTTGCTGCTCGAGCCGCACGGCGCGGTCGGCTGGGCCGGGCTGCTGCGCTTTCTCGACGACGACAAGCCAAGGCCCGAGCCGCTCTGCATCTCGATCGAGACCGCCCACCCGGCCAAGTTCCCGGAGGAGATCAAGGCGCTGGTCGGCCTCGACCCGCCGCTGCCGCTCAGCCTGACGGGCCTCGAGGACCGGCCCGAGAGCTACCAGACCATGGCGGTCGACTACGCCGCGTTCAAGCGCCTGGTGGCCGAGCGGTTCGCGCCCGTGCGCTGAACGCGCTCATTGCGCTGCTCATACCGAATCAATCTGATTCGACCCTATTGTGGGGCCCCGCCTTAACCGGCGACCCTTTTTGTCCTCGTCCCTCGTCAGGGATTTCCAAGGGTCACTGGCTCGGAAAAAAGTGT
>JAFGSX010000368.1 GCA_016934455.1 Deltaproteobacteria bacterium | reverse complement strand
GACGACAGCGGCAGGGCAAACGTGCGCTGGCCGGACTGCACGATCAGGGCCTGCACGATGGCCAGCGTGATCGGCAGCGTGATGGTGAAGGTCGTGCCGACGTGCGGAGCGGTGGTGACGTCGATCATGCCCGACAGCCGGCTGATGTTGGTCTTGACCACGTCCATGCCGACGCCGCGGCCGGACACCGCGGTCACGTCCCGGCGGGTCGAGAAGCCGGGTTGAAAGATGTAGTTCCAGAGCTCGCGGCGGCTCAGGGTGCCGACGCGCTCCTCGTCGAGCAGACCGCGCTCGAGCACGGTGCGGCGAACCGCCACCTCGTCCAGCCCCGCGCCGTCGTCAGCCACCTCGATCACCACGTGGCGACCGCGCGGGAAGGCGCGCACCGACACCTTGCCGATCGCCGGCTTGCCGTGGGCCAATCTCACGTCGACCGGCTCGATTCCGTGGTCGAGGCTGTTGCGCACCAGGTGCATCAGCGGATCCGACAGTTGCTCGATGATCACCTTGTCGAGCTCGGTCTCCTCGCCGGCAACCTCGAACGAGACCTCCTTGCCGGTCTCGCGCGACAGCCGGATCACCGTCCGCGACAGCCGGTCGAAGACCAGGCGCAACGGGATCATGCGCACGTTCATGATCCCCTGCTGCAGCTCGCTCAGGTGTCGATCGAGCACGTGCTCGGTCTTCTGCAGGTCGGCCGCCACCCGCTGGCTTCCGGCCAACGCGCGCAGATCCGCCAGCGCCCGGATCAGGCCACCGCGCACCAGCGCCAGCTCGCCGACCACGTTCATCAGCTCGTCGAGTTTGCGGATGTCGACGCGCACCGAATCGCCGATCGGGCTGCCCCCGGCCTCGCCCTCCGCCGGCTGGGGGGTCGCGGCGACGACTGCAGGCGCCTCGGGCGTGACCCGGCGCTCGACGGCGCGGACCGCGATCTGACCGCCGGCCTGCGGCAGCGCCGCATACCAGTCGGCCTCGGGCGCGGTGGTGGCGAACAGCAGCTCAAACGCTATCGACCCGGCGGGGGCATCGCTGCCGGGCAGGGTGCAAAGCTGCTCGCCGAAGCTGGCGAGGCACTGCGCGACGGCGGCAAGCTGCCGATCGAAGTCATCCATTCCGAAGATGCAGCGCACCAGGTACAGCGGTACCCGGTTGCGCACGTTCTCGGCCAGGCGATGCTCCTCGTACTCGGTGAGCACGCTGAGCATGCCCTCGGGCAGCCCGAGCTTGAAGAGCTGAGTCTGTCCGTCCGCGGCGTTCTCGCCGGCCAGCGACTTCAAACGCTCGACCAGATCTCCGAGCGCCTTGAGGTCGTGCTCGGTGTTGTTTCGGATGTTGGCTAGCGTGCGAGCGAAGGCCTCCCCCACCTCGTACATCGCGCCCAGCGAGGTGTCGGTGAGCTGGCGCTTGCCCAGGCGCAACCCGTGCAGCAGCTCCTCGAAGGCGTGGGTCAGGGCGACCAGCGATTCGACCCCGAAGATGCCGGCCAGGCCCTTGAGCGAGTGGGCAGCGCGAAACACGTCGTTGAGTTGAGCGGGCGCCACCTCACCGCGCTTGAGCTCCTGATCGAGCTCGCTGAGCCCCTGCTGCAGCCGGTCGACCAGCTCGGTCGCCTCGGCCAGGAACTCTGACATCCCGGCCTGGGATCCGGAGCGCGTCGGGGTGGTCATGGCCGCTCAGCTCCCCTGGCACCGGTCAGCAGATGGGTGATCTTGGCGCCCAGCTCGTCGATGGTCACCGGCTTGGGACAAAAGGCGTCCGCCCCCAGCGCCATCGCCTTATCGCGATCGCGCGGCGCCGACAGAGTGGTGACCACCAGCAGCGGCGTCTTGGCGTGCAGCGGGTGCTGCCGCGCAAAGGCGATCAGCTCCAGGCCGTGCACGTCCGGCATGTTGATGTCGGTGATGATCAGGTGCAGCGGGTTGGCCGGCAACAACCGCAGCGCCTCGAAACCAGAGCTGACAGCCGTGATCACGGGCGTGCGGCCGAGCTGGCCGGCAACGGTCTCGACCGCGGCGGCCAGCAGCGCGCGCGCGGCCGCCGAATCGTCGACGATCAGAACCTTGAGGTCTCTTGACGCCATCGCTCAACCCGTCTCTCGGTCCAACCAGTCTCTCAGCCTGCCATCGGCGTCGAAGATCGCGACCAGCTTGCTGCCCAGCCGCTGCGCGATCCTCTCGACGCTGGGGGCGACGACCTTGGCCGGTCCGGGCAAAGCCAGAGCGGCGCGCCGGCAGCCGGCAGCGGTCAGGACGTCCGGGATCGCTTGCTCCAGTCCGGGCAGGACGTCGGCGAGCTCGTCCCGCGCGCCCATGCCGAAGACGAAGATGCGCGTCGGACCGATGCGGCCCGCTCCGGGCATCAGCACGCGCTCGGCGATGCGACCGCTGAACCGACCGCAGCGGAGGTAGCGGGACAGCAATCCGCACATCCGCCAGTCGACCAGACCGGTCACCCCGCGCAGAGGTCGCTCATCGGCAAACAGCCCCAGCGCCAGGCTATCGACCTCCACCCCGTCGATCGCCTCCAGGTTCAGCGGCAATAGCTGCGGCAAGGGCGCGCTGCTCATGGCGACCTCACCTGGCGCGCGATCTCGTCCAGGATCCCGTTGACGAAGCCGGGCGAGGTCTCGGCGCCATAGCGCCGCGCGATCTCGATCGCCTCGTTGATGACGACAGAGGTCGGCACCTCGCTGCAGTACATCAGCTCGTAGGCGCCCAGACGCAGCAGATTGCGGTCGACGCTGGACATGCGCTCGAGCCTCCACTGCGTCGCGGTCTGCCCGATACGGCCGTCGATCTCGGCGCGGTGCTCGGCCACCCCCCGCACCAGCTCGCTGGCGAACTCGCGCACCGAGACAACGTGGTCGAAGTTGGCAAAAAACGAGTCGAGCGCGGAGACGGGATCCCAGGCGGCGCCGTTGCCGTCCATCTGAAAGAGCACCTGCAGCGCGTTCTCGCGCCCGTGCCGCCGTGAGGCCTTTGCCATATGCCCTACAGTCTGCGGTAGAGCGATACCATCTCGAGGGCGGCCAGCGCGGCGTCGAAACCCTTGTTGCCGCCCTTGGTGCCGGCGCGCTCGATGGCTTGCTCGACGTTGTCGCAGGTGAGCACGCCGAGGGTCACCGGGATCGGGGCCGCGAGCGCGATCTGCGCCACCCCCTTGGTCACCTCGGCCGCCACGTATTCGAAATGCGGCGTACCGCCTCGAATGACGGTGCCCAGGCAAATTACCGTGTCAAATCGCTTGGCCTGCGCCAGACGCGCCGCCACCGGCGGGATCTCGAACGAGCCGGGGGTCCAGTGCACGGCGATGTTCTCCTCCGCCACGCCGTGCCGGCGCAGGCAGTCGAGCGCGCCCTCGACCAGTCGTTCGCTGATGAAATTGTTGAAGCGACCGACGACGATCGCGACCTTGAGGTTGCTGCCGTCGAGCTGCCCTGCCACCTCGAGCGCCATCGCTTTCTCCCGACCTCAGCTCCGGTCGAGCGGGATCGGCACGATCTCGTCGATGCTGAGGCCAAATCCAATGAGATTGGACAGGCGAACCGGGTTGTTGGTCAACAGCCGAATGCGAGTCAGTCCGCTGTGGCGCAAGATCTGCGCACCCATGCCATAGTGCCGGATGTCGGTCGAGACGCCGCCGCCCGGACCGCGAGGGTGTGTGGCGCAGCTCTGTCCCGCGGCCCGCGCCGCCGCGCTCTCGGCCAGGCATTGCGCCAGCGTCCGGCTGACGCCCCCGGTCGGCAGGTAGAGCAGCGCTCCGGACTCGGCCTGAGCGATCGCGCGCAGCGAGTTGCGCAGGCGCAGGCCGCAGTCGCAGAGCACGCCCGGCAGCGACTCGCCCAGCGGGCAACCCGATTGCACCCGCACCAGCGGCGCCGCGGCCGACGCCAGATCGCCGCGGCTGAGCAGCAGCGCCTCGCGCGTGTCGATGGTGCTGCGGAAGACCGTCGCCTGAAACGGGCCAAAGTCGGTATCGACCTCGCACGCG
The DNA here is from genome assembly GCA_016934455.1 of Deltaproteobacteria bacterium. Lineage (GTDB taxonomy): Bacteria > Myxococcota > JACRCW01 > JAFGSX01 > JAFGSX01 > JAFGSX01. Next base: position 7,071 of record JAFGSX010000368.1, on the reverse strand, counting down.
CCCACCTGCTCGACCAGCGACTCGTGGCTCAGTCGGTAGGCGACCAGGTCGGCGATGGTCAGCATCACCAGCCGGTGCTGCCCGGCAAATGCGACCAGATCCGGCAGACGCGCCATGCTGCCGTCGTCGCGCATGATCTCGCACACGACACCCGCGGGCTTGAGCCCGGCCAGCCGCGCCAGGTCGACCGAGCCCTCGGTCTGACCCGGCCGCACCAGCACGCCGCCATCCTGAGCAGACAAGGGAAAGACGTGGCCAGGCCGGGCCAAATCCCGGGGCTGGGTCCCGTCCGAGACCGCGGTGCGGATGGTGTGGGCGCGGTCGGCGGCGCTGATGCCGGTGGTGACCCCGCGGCAGGCCTCGATGCTGACCGTGAAGGCCGTACCAAAGGTCGATGTGTTCTCGCTGGCCATCGGCGGCAACTGCAGCGCCGCGACCCGCTCGCGGGTCAGGGTAAGACAGACCAGCCCCCGGCCATAACGCGCCATGAAGTTGATGGCCTCGGGCGACACCAGCTCGGCCGCCATGGCCAGATCGCCCTCGTTCTCGCGCTCCGAGTCGTCGAGCAGGATAACCATCTTGCCGGCTCGGATGGCCTCGATCGCCGCCTCGACGCGGCCGAAGTCGACGGTCTTTAACGGGCTCTGGGCGGCCTCGCTCGCGCTGGGGTCGTTGTCACGCAAATCCGTGCTCCTTGAGGAAATCCTCGTCGAGCGCCGGCCTCTGCCGCGCCGCGCCAGCCAGCCTGGCCAGGTAGCGCCCGATGACATCGAACTCGATGTTGACCCGCGAACCGGCCCGCCAGCGGGCGACGGTCGTCCGCTGGCGCGTGGTGGGGACGATGCTCACGCCAAACCCCCGCACCGCGACGCGATTGACGGTGAGGCTGATGCCGTGCACGGCGATCGATCCCTTCTCGACCACCAGTTCGAGCGGCTGGCCGCGGACCTCGATCGAGAGGTCGATGGCGGTGCCGCGCTGTTCGGCCTGTGCGATCTGGCCGACGCAGTCGACGTGGCCGAGCACCAGATGGCCGTCGAGCCGGCCGCTGGCCAGCAGCGCGCGCTCGAGGTTGACCAGGTCGCCCGGCCGGAGCTGCCCCAGCGTGGTGCGGGACAGGCTCTCGGGGCCGACGTCAAAGTGGAGCCGGCCGCCGGCGACGCCCGCCACCGTCAGGCAGACGCCATCGACCGCGATCGAGTCGCCGTCGCGCACCTCCTCGATCAGCGGCGCCGCCTCGATCGCGATCCGGCTGCCCGCGCTGGAGCCACGGCAGTCCTCGACCCGTCCAATAGCTTCGATGATGCCGGTGAACACGCGCTCCCTCACCCGTCCTCGCGCCCGACGAACCCGGCGAGCGTAGTGAGCGCTGATCGAGATGTCAATGCAGCGAGTTTTGTCGATGGTATTGCCGATGTTGCCGGGCATATGGGAAGAGATGTGGTAAGTTATATAGAGTCGTCTACAGGATTCTCTATGCGGTCGACGAACCCAATCTGGAGCTGGTGGCTGGGCTTGGCGCTCTTGACGCCGAGCGCAACCGCGTCCGCCCGCTCCGGCGACGATAGCTGCGGGCTGTACCATTTTGTCGACAGCGTCGAAACGACCAGCGATGCGCCGGTCTACAATTTTGAAGACATCTCCTCCACGGCCACCCACGTCGCGCTCGGGGACGACCAGGTCAGCAGCGCCATCTCGCTCGGATTCAATTTCAATTTCTACGGCACGACCTACAGCAGTGTCTACATCTCCAGCAACGGTTTTATCTCCTTTAGAAACAACGGCAGCGGCTGTTGCAGCGGCCAGAGCCTGGTCCTCAACACCTCTTACCGCGCGATGATCGCCGGCTACTGGACCGACCTCTATCCCCCGGGTCACGGAGCAGTGGAATACGAGGTGCGAGGCGCGGCGCCCAACCGGCGTCTCATCGTCCAGTTCTCCGAGGTGCCGCAATGCTGCACGTCGTCCGCGCCCTACGTGACTTTCCAATTCAAGCTGTTCGAAGGGACCAATTACGTCGAGCTGCACGTCCCCAGCGCCTATCTTTCAAGCCGAACGACAACGGTAGGCATCAACCATCCCGCGGGCTACAGCGGAGTCAATTATCTGGGCCCTGCCTCCGGCATTTCGATGTCGAACCTAGCCGTGCGCTACTATCCAACCGGACTCACCCCCCCCGACACCGACGCCGACGGCGCCTGGGATTGCTACGACAACTGCCCCGACGTCGCCAATCCGACACAGGTCGATACCGACGGTGACGGTGTGGGAGATGCCTGCAACAGCGCGATCGATCGCGACGACGACGAATGGGCGGACACCCGCGACAACTGTCCCGACGTCGCCAATCCGACCCAGACCGACACCGACAACAGCGGCGTCGGCGATGCGTGCAACGACGCGGATGACGTCGACGGCGACGAGTACGAAACCAGCCGCGACAATTGTCCCACGGTTGCCAACGCCAACCAGCGCGACGTGAACTTCGACGGAGTCGGCGACGCCTGCGTGCCGAGCGTCAGCCTCGGCCCGCTGGCGATCGCGGGCGGCTACCGGTCAGGCACCGCGACGTTCAGCTCGCCCGTGGGTACGGATCTCGCCGGCGAGGCCGTCGTGACGCTTGGCCACGTCGCGACCGAGATCCGTTTTGTCTGGCTGGCCACCCGCGTCAGCTCGACGCTGACCTTTTACCTCAACGGCGTCTCGCTCGGCACCCGGCCTACCGTCGCCAGTGGATACACGCTCTGCACTCCCCCGATCCAAGAATGGACCACCACCGACGTTACAGGGTGGCGCAGCGATGGTTTCAATACGCTGCGCGTCACCGCCACCTCGGGATCGCTGGTCTCTTGGGTGTACGCCTCGATCGATGGCTCGGGGTCGATCGACGTGCCGATCTTCGACTACCGGGGCGGCAACCACTACGGCAATCCCAACATGTGCACCGCGAGCTATACCACGGCCGCCTGGGACGCCACCGGCTATCACCTGCAACCGGTGACGATGCCGGTCGCCTACTCCGGCAGCGTGGCACCCTGCAATATCCCGTTCACGGGGCTCAGCGACGGCTTGAGCTACGCGCTGGTGCTCTCGGCCAACGACGGCCGGCTGCTCATCCCCGCCTACGGCGACACGGTCTTCGTACAAAACGGCAGTCTCGGCGCCACGCTCAACCACACTGTCCCAACCGCCGAGGCCGGCGGGCCGTATCTCTTTTCGCTGCACAGCGACCAGGTCATCTCCGGCAACGGGTCGACCGGATCCTCTATCGGCTACGCCTGGGATCTCGACGCCGACGGATCCTACGACGACGCAGCGACCTGCGACGTCACCGTGCGCTCCGATGCGCCGACTCAATATATCGCAGGCCTGCAGGTCACCGATTCGTGCGCTCTCGTGGCCAGCGACTCCGCCAGCGTCCGTTTTGTCAACTATTCGCCCACCATCTCGGTCGCGGACACCTTCGACGGTTTTGAAGGCAGTGCCCTGACGCTGGCGGCGGTGGTCTACGATGCGGACGGCGATGCGCTCACCGTCACCTGGAACTTCGGCGACGGCAGCCCGTCGGCGACCGGCGCCTCGGTCCAGCACACCTACGCCGACAACGGCAGCTACAGCGCGACCGCCGCGGTGAGCGATGGGGTCAATCCGCCGGTCGTAGATTCGGCCCAGGTCAACATCGCCAACGTCGCGCCTACCGTCGACGCCGGCGCCGACTTTTCGGTCGACCAGTATGCGTCCGCCGAGTTTTCGGGTGCCGCCTCGGACCCCGCGGGAAGTTCCGACCCACTGACCTTTGCCTGGGACTTCGGCGACGGCGACAACGCCACCGGTTCCGTCGTGAGCCACGTCTACAGCGATCCCGGCGTCAAAACGGTCACCCTGACCGTCAGCGACGACGACGGAGGCAGCACCGTCGACAGGTTGAGAGTCACCGTCATCGACATCGACCTGGACGACGATGGCATCCGGGACAGCGACGACAACTGCCCGTTTGTCGCCAACCCCGGGCAGGAGGACAACGATCGGGACGGCTCGGGCGACGACTGCGACGACGACGACGACAACGATGGGGTTGCCGATCTCGCCGACAATTGTGTCCTGATCGCCAATCCGGAACAGGCCAACAACGACGGTGACCGCCAGGGTGATGACTGCGACCAGGACGACGACAACGACAGGATCCCGGACAACGTCGACAACTGCCCGCTGGTCGCCAATCAGGACCAGGCCGACTCCGACGGCGACGGGGCAGGAGACGCCTGCGACACGACTCCCGCCGACGCCGGTGTCGGCGACGGCGCGATGCGAGACCGCGGAACAGCGGAGGGCGGATCGTCGGACCGCGCAACGGCAGACAGTGGATTGGCCGACGGCAGTGCTCTAGACATCACCTCGGCGGACTCCGCCGGCACCGACGGCGGTCAGCCGGACGGCAGCGCCGTCGACGGCGCGGCTGGCGATCGACGCGTCTGCGATCAGGCTGCGGCCGACGACAGCGGAGAAGGCAGGCAGTCGGTGGCGATCGATAGCGGTGGCGGCTGTGCCTGTCAGGCCCAGGAGCTAGCGGGTGCCACCTGGGGGCTTGGTCTGCTGGTCGGCTGGCTCGGCTGGCGCCGCCGCAAGCTCTACTCGCGCTGAAGCACCAGCGGCTGCTCAAGGTCCCCGCCGCTCAGAGTCAGCCGCCCGGCGTGGATCGAGTAGTGGTAGGTCATCTCGACGCCGGCGGCGGACTCGATCGTCAGCAGCGCCCCCTTGATTCGATAGCGCCCGGACAGCGGGCCGAACTGCACCGCACCCGACGGCGACAGCCTGAGCGTGATGTCGCCGTCGACCACGCGCCAGGCCCCGACGATCGAGCGCTCGGCCGCCGAGGCGGGCGGCACCGCGACCAGATCCGGCCGCTGCTGACCGACCCGGCGATATGTCATCGGGTCACTCAGGTTGTCGTTGCGCACCACCAGCGAGGATTCGCTGACCGCGTAGTCGAAGGTCTCGCGCCCGTCCGCCTGGATGAAGGTCAGGCGCGTACCGTCGGCGCGATAGCGCCCTCTCTTGTCACCGAGGACGAAGCTCAGGTCCGCCGCCAGCGACAGCCGCAGCCCCGAGCGCGAGCTCACCAGCTCCCAGTCGCCGAGCAGCGGGCCGTAGACCTTACGGCCGACCAGCGGTCGGAAGCTGCCGAGCAGCTTGTCGAGATCGCCCTTGAAGCTCGGATAGGCGTTCTCTGCGGTCTCGAAGTGCAAGAAATGCACATGGCCGTAGGCGATGAGAACGGTATCGACGCTGTAGCGGACGATCTTGTCGTTGCCCGAGAGAAAGGCGCTGTGGGTGCGGCGCAGCGCCGGCAGGCCGGCCACCTTGACCTGCAGGTCGGTCAGCTTGCGGTAGCCGATCTCCTGCGCAAACTCGGAGGTCAGACGGTCGAGCGCCGACTCGAGCGTATCGCTGTCGCGCACCCCCTCCACCGCGGCGTGGAACAGCGCCGGCACATCGCCGATGTCGCGCCGGAACATCATGCCCTTGAGATCTCCGGGCATCGGCGCCAGATTCCAGCCCAGCGGCAGGTCCAGCGCAAAGCGCCCCTTGGTGTCCTCGTATACCCCGCCGGCGCCGCGCTTCTTGGCGGCCGTCGGAACGGCCAAGGCCAGCGCGCACGCCGCCAGCGCCAGCGCCCCGGCGATCCGGCTGCGGCAACTTGTCATGGCGTCGACCTCCCTAGTCTGGTTGGACGTCGCGGGCCGCCCATCGCTTCAGTCACCGCCCACCGCGATCGGCCGCCGCCCTCACGGTACGCCCGAAGGCTTGGGCCCCGGCGCGCTGGTCGCCGACGGCAACGCGAACTTCAGCGGGACCTCGGTTCTCTGACCGGCGACCACGATCACGCTCGTCGCCTGCTCGCCGAGCGACCGGTCGCGAGCCACCAGCGTGTAAGTCCCCGCCGGTACCCCGTGGATCTCGAACGCCCCGCGCTCGTCCGTGACATCGTGAAAGGGATGGCCAAAGACCTGCACCTCGGCTCGCGACCAGGAGCGGCAACCCGCGCAATCGACGTCGACGATACCGGCGCTGCGCAGCGCGATCGCCGCCTGTTGCCCCTTGCTGGGCAGGTACAGCGTGCGCGGTCGGCTGGCGCCGTTCGCGCTCGACTTGGCGCCGCGCCAGCGCAGCTCGGGTTGCAGCGGCGCCGCGTCCTGGTTGCTCAACGCCAGCGCCTGGCCCACCGTGGCGTCGAGCATGCGCGGTGTCCATTCGCAGGTGCGCATGGTCAGGGTCACCATCTCGGGTGGCATCGAGCCGACAGCGGCCGGAGCCGGCTCGGCCAGAAACACGACGACGCCGCGCAGGCCGCCTCCCCTGCCGACCTCGAATGGCAGGTCGCGCTTGAAGACACCGCACAGCGCCCTCTCCGCCGGCGCCAGATCGAACCGCTCGCCCGCGGGCGCCTTGCCCTCGAATCGCACGCTCCCGCCGATCGAGCCGACCGCAGCCTGCGTTTCCGGCAGCGGATCCGCGGCCTGCCCGGAGCGCCCGGTGGCGAGCAGTGCCAGGACGGCACCGGCTGCGGCATGGAGAACGCGCATCACAGCAACAGGTTGCGGTACGCCTCGATGTGCTCGAGGACGATGCCGACTCCGTCGACGACCGCGTACATCGGATTCTCGGCCACAAAGACCGGCAACCCGCACTCCTCGGCCAGCAACACGTCGAGGTTGCCGATCTGCGAGCCGCCGCCGCACAGCACGATGCCGCGATCGATGATGTCGGCCGACAGCTCGGGCGGCGTCTTCTCGAGCGTGGCCTTGAGCGCTCCGACGATCGATCGGATCGAGTCCTGCAACGCCTCGCGGATCTCGACCGAGGTGACCACGATCGAGCGCGGCACGCCGGTGATCAGGTCGCGGCCCTTGACCTCGATCTCGAGTTCCTCGGCCAGCGGAAAGGCCGAGCCGACCCGCACCTTGATCAGCTCGGAGGTGCGCTCGCCGATCAGCACGTTGTGCTTCTTGCGGATGAAGTTGATGACCGCCTCGTCCATGCAGTCACCGGCCACGCGCAGCGTCTGCGACG
>JAFGSX010000029.1 GCA_016934455.1 Deltaproteobacteria bacterium | reverse complement strand
GAAGTTCATCGGCGACGCCGTGATGGCGGTCTTCGGCGGGGTGCTCGAGCTGGACAATCCCAGCACCTCGGCGCTGCTCGCCGCGCAGGAGATGCAGCGCCGGCTGTCGGCGCTCAACGAGCGCTGGCAGCATCAGGGTCTGCCGCAGCTTCAGGCGGGCATCGGCCTGCACCTGGGCAAGGTCCTGCAGGGAGCCATCGGCAGCCGCCACCGCAAGGATTTCACCGTCATCGGCGACGCCGTCAACCTGGCGTCGCGGGTCGAGGGCATGACCAAGGATCGCGGCGAGCCGATCCTGCTCACGGTCGAGGTGCAGAAGCGACTGCCGCCCGATCTGCGCGCGCGCTGCATGCCGCTGGGGGCCTTCAAGATCAGAGGCCGGCAGGGGGAGATCGCGCTCTTCGGACTGCGCGAGGCCGATCCGACGCTCGACGCCAACGTGCCGGCCACGCGCGACGTCAATTGAGCCAGATCAGGTAGCGCAGCTTGCGCTCGAGCGACTCCTCGCCGCGGTCGACCTCGGACTTCATCCGCCGGACCCGCAGCGGGAGCTGCGACGCCTGTGCCTGCTTGACGTACCAGTCGCCGAACAGGTTGTTCAAAAAGCACTCGATGTCGTTGTCGCGCTCGCAGCGCTCGAGCGCCGGCACATCGATCGCGATGTCGCGCGGCCGCGAGAACAGCCCGCCCACGTCGAGGTAACCCACGGGCGGCGGCTCGATCTTCTCGTCCAGCAGCTCCGCCACCTCGGCCATGCGCAGCGCGCGCTCGCCCTTGATCAGCAAGCGCACGTCGGCGATCACGTCGCCCCAGGTCTGGTAGAGCACAGCGTCGACCGGCAGGGGGAGCGGATGATCCTTCTGCCTCGGATTGGGCAGCCACTCCCGCTCGTCGTCGGTCTCCGCGAGGTAGGCCTGGCGCGCCTGCTCGGCCAGATCGAGGCCATCCAGGATGAGCTGTTTTGACTTGGCGACGCGCTCGCGGCTGGTCAGCTTGATCGCCGGCCGCTCCGGATCGCTGTCCTTCAACAAGGTCTCGATTTGCGTCCAGTCGTAGGCCAGGGCGAGATCGATGGCGGCGCGCTGAAACGACAGGAAAGCGCGCGCCCACAGCACGTCGCCCTGGTCAAAGCGAAAGGTCGGCCGCCGCCTCGGATCGTCGGCCGGGTAGGGGGTGCCGCTCTGATCGAGCTCGACCTCGAACAGCCGGCGGTCCCGCTTGTCGACGCGGCCGTTGTGATTCCAGTCGTATTCCCAGCACGCCAGACAGAGATCGAAGGTCAGCTCGCGATGGCGGGAGACCCGCTCCAGCTCACCGTCGATGACAGCCAGCTCGGTGTCGGCATGCTCCAGGGCATAGCGCAGGTACTGCTGATTGAAAGTGTGGGTCTCCTCGATGGCGGCCGCGACCCCGACCAGGTCCACGAACAACTGGTGAATCACCTTCTTGTAGCGGGTGATGGCGTCGACGATCAGCGCGTAGGGGTTGTCTTTGTCGGAGACCAGCGCGCGCGCCGCCTCCTGCTCGGCCTCTTCCCAGGCGCCGGCCTGCAGCGTCTGCAAGGCCGGCAGCGCGCTCTGGCGCCGCTGTTCCAACGACGGACCGGCGCACGCCGCCGCGCACAGGCACACAACGACCAGAGTCTTTTTCATGGACCGACGCTAGAGTGGGCGCGGCAGCAAGTCAACGCCGACCACCGGCCTCCTGGGGCAAGCGGTATCTCCAAATGTCGGACAGCACATCCTGACCCGCGCGGCTAGTAGTTGACTCTGCGAGACAGGGGCCTGAACTCGCCGCCCTTGGTCATGTACCCGCGCACGTAGGGCGGAAACGGCGGCCGGCTGGTCTGGTCGCCGTGGAACGAGCCGTCGGAGATCTCCATCCAGCCAGGCTGGCCGGCATCGCCGAACGCGCCGTCGCCCAGGATCGCGCCCTCGGGCGCGAACAGCCCGTCCCGGAACTTGCCGACGAGGTAGAGCCCCGGGGGCGGCTCGCTAGTGTTGGTGAGGATGCGGCCGCTGGCGAGGACCAGGTAGCTCTGTTGTTCGTCGGCCATGGCGCGCTCAACCGTTGTCGATGGACTGCAGATAGATCTCCTTCACCAGCGCCGGGTCGACGAAGGGGTTGCGGTCGTTGCGGCCGGCCCAGTTGTTGAACCCGCCCGGCCGCCACAGGAAGTCCGGATTTTCGCTCAACCAGCCGCCGTTGATGATCTTGCCCTCTTTATCGTACTCGAGCCAGTATCCGTAATTGACCGGATAGCCCGTCTCGCCGAAGTAGACATCCATCGAGTACCGCATGATCTCGCCGTCGCTGGCTGGGCCATTGTAGCCGGATTCGGTCGGCCTGCTGGTGCCCTCGAGCTTGGTGCCCTCCTTGAGATCGGCTTTCCAGAAATTGTAGTTCCAGACGTGCGAGCCCGAGTCGCGATCCATGGCCGCCGGCCGCTTGTCCTCGCCCAGCCATTTGACCATGGTCTGGTGAAAATCCATCGGGCTGACGTCGCCGACATCCTCGCGCGAGAGCGAGGAGATCTCATCTGCCTTGAAGGTCTTGCTCTCTCCGTTGGGCAGCCGGATGGTGACGTCCTGATCGATCTTGTCGAGCGTCAGCATGTCGCCGTAGCGCCGGTGGCCTGAGGCCCTAAAATCGATATTGGTCTCGATCTTGCCCTGGAAGCTCTGACCGTTCTTGAGCGACAGGTGGTCTGCTTCCTCGTCGTAGCGGTTGCCGACAAAATCGTGGCCGACGGCCTGGCTGTCGGCGAGCACGGTTAGCAGGCCGCGGATGTCCTGCGCGGTGAAGGTGACGCCGTCGAGGGTGACGTCCTTCTGCGGATCCTTGAACAGGATGCCGGCCAGAGCCACCTTGTCGCAGCTCCCCCACCAGCCCACGCTCATGGTGCCGCCGACCTTGCCGTCGCCGCTGCCGTGAGTGTAGTAGACCTTGCCCGCCTCGTCGGGGGTCAGCTTGGTGCCGTCGGGGCGGAAGAACTCGAACTTCTCGATCGAGCCGTCGGCGGCGCGCACCTCCTTGCGGGTCAGGTCGATCGTCTTGTCGCCATCCTGCAGCTTGGGCTTGAACGCGCTGCGCGAATAGGCGGGCGCAAAGTCGCCGCGGGCATCTAGGAAGTCGACCCTGACGCCGGCCGTGAGCTTGCCGTCGCCGTCGAAGTCGACGCCGGTGGTCATCTCGGCGTCGTTTTCGGAAATGCTCGAGCGGGGGATGAACTCGCCCTTGTTGCTGTGGTCTCCGATCAGCCACGACAGCGCCGGCTTGCGCTCGAACTCGAGCGCCTTGGCCCGATCAGCCATGCCGCGCGCAGTGAGCAACTTGTCGAGCTTGGCCAGCGGCCCTTCCTTGGCCCAGAGGTGGCTGGTCGGAGAACCTGGTTGATCCATGTCGCCCGAGCCGGCCATCGGCCAGTAGGTGGTGGTCCAGACCTTGTGGTCGGCCGCCATGACCCGGCCGTCGAACTTGTTGGGATCGCTGCCCCGCGCCGCCTCTCCCAGATCCGAGATGGTGTCCTTGTCGCTGTCGACCTTGTCGTAGCCCTTGGCCGAGGTCTTGCGGCCAGCGGAGAGCAGGTCCTCGATCGCCTGGTCCACGATCTTGGGATCCATGCCGGGCTGCTCGTTCTTGAGCGCCTTGAGCCGGCCACCGTACTCGGCGAACAGCGCAAATGCCGCGGCCGGCTTGTTGCCGAGCTCGCCCTCGCGGCGCGCGTACTCGGCGCCGAACGCCTCGGCGATCTTGCCGATGTCGGTGACCGCGCTGGCGCCGGTCGCGATCGGCCCCGGAGGGACCGGATCGGGAGCCGGGGTCGGCCGCACCGGCGCCGGGGTCGGCGTCGGAGTCACCGGAGCGGGGGCCGGTGTCGGAGGCGTCGGCTCGGGCAAGGCGATTTTCAAAAACTTGGCCAGCTTGGTCCTGGCCTCGGGCTCGAACTTGTCCCCGTGCTCGGCGAGCAACTGCTTGAGCTCCTCCTTCTCGCCAGCGGTGACGAAGAACCAGTCCTTTGCCTTCTTTATGATCTGGTCGACCTCGGGCCTGGTGATCTTGTTGTCGGCTAGGATGGCGGTCTTGAGCCGCCTGATGCCGCTGACTGTCATTACCAAAACCTCCTCCGTCCCGGGTGGGGACGGTCTCCGTCGTGACGAGGGTCACCGATCATAAATCATGTGCCCAGGAAGTGTATTCCGGTGGCGCGGAAATTGGCGCGGGAGCTGCGAAGCGTTAAGGCCGGCTAGTCGCCCCTTATGGCGGCCGCGATGGCGCAGTCGTCTGCGGTGTTCTGCGCCGTGATGTCGATGTTGGGGCGGTGTGCGTGGTAGTGGCTGGGGTCGACCCACTGCACGGGCTGGGGCTTGCCGGTGCCCTTGGTCCGGGCGCGCGCCAGCATCCGGTTGCGTCCAAGATCCCACAGGATGGCGCGCTTCTGCGCGTGCTCGGTGCCCGGCTCCTCGAGCACCACGAGCAAGTAGTCGGCGCGGATGTTCTTGGCCAGCGACATCAGATCGCGGCCGGCGCGGATGGCGATGTCCTCCTCGATCGCGCGCAGCCGCTGCCGGGTGCTGGCCTCTTCGATCTGCTGCCTGAAATCGGGCTTGAGCATGGCGCCGTCGTTGAGCAGCTTGCCGTACAGCGTGGCCGTGGTGCCGAGGCAGCCGTTGACCGCGTCCGAGTGCTGCTTGCGGGCGGCGCTCTCGAGCGTCGCCCGGTCGCGGGCCTCATCGATCGGTATCCGCAGGTAGAGACCCTTTTTGGAGGCCAGGTGGGCAATGGTGAAGCTCGGGTCGCGCAGGTCGCCGGTGTAGAGCCCGGCCTCGGCCTTGACCAGGCGCGCGACCTTGTCCTCCAGCGTCTCGAGATCGGGCCCGGTGCTGACCCGAAGCTGTTCCTGGGTGTCGAGCAGGGTCTTGCGAAGCTGATCGTTCTGGCGAGTCTCGACGACAAAATAGATCGCCGTCGCCAGCGCCAGCATGGCGATCACGGCGGCGATGAACTTGAGCCCGATCTGGCGCAGCACGATATCGACCAAGCCGGTGCGCACGTCGCCGGCGCGCTGCTCGCGATCGAGCGGTGCCAGGTTGTCCTTTTGGGGTTTGTCGGGGCTGATCAAAGGTGGACGGTCACTCGGGCTTCGCCTCGCCGGCGCCTTCCTTTGTGACGCCGACGACGTTGACCGCGAGGTTCAGGTTGGTGTAACCGGCCTCGCCAGCCGAGAACATGGCGCGCTTGACGACCTTGAAGTCGACGTTCTTGTCTACCTGGAGCACGACCGAGCCCGGGAACGGCTCGTTCGGGTGCACCAGCACCCAGTTCTTGCGCAGGATCTCGAGCTCGTCGACCACCTTTTCGATGCGCATGCCCTGGGTCGAGGATTCCTCCAGCATCGACTGCACGTCGGAGATCAGCTTGCCGTCGAGCGTGATGATCTCTTTGGTGATGGCGATGATCGGGGCGCGATCGAGGTCATTGGTCTGGGTCGCGTCAGGCAACTCGAGCCCCTTCTGAATCGACAGGAACTCGCCCGACGCCGAGAAGGTACCGAGGAGAAAGACGACGATGATGACCAAGAAATCGATCATTGAGGTGAGGTTGAGCGACGCATAGACGCCTTTGGAGCCGTGACCCGTCACCCGCTTCTGCACGAATTTGAGCGGGATCTTGTGCAACAGCTCACGGCCAGGTCTCCTAATCGGCATAGCATCTCTCCCGCGTTACATCGCCACCTGCGACCGCCCACCGGCGGCAGCCGTGCTACAAGCTCGAGCCGTCTGAGACCGACAGCTCCGGGAACCCTTCCTGTAATACGACATCCATGGCCGTAATAATGTTCTTGTAGAGAACCCCGTCCTCGGGCGCGACGTTGAGATCTTTTTTGTCGGGATCCGCGGCGTGGACCTTCTTGAGGATCTCTCGCAGCTTCTCGTTGTCGTAGGTGTCGCCCTTCTTGTCGATCAGCTCGTTGTCGCCGCCGGTCGAGGTGAGCTGGTAGCCCTGCTCGGTGATGCGCAGGGTGACCTTGGTCTTCTCCTCGGGCGGTCGATCCTGGGCGACGTCCTGTCCCGGCATCTGCTGCATGACGTTGAGACGGGATAGCTGCGTCCACACGGCGGTGATCAGGAGGAAGGAGATGTTGACGATGAGCAGGTCGATCATCGGGATCATGTTGATCTCGCTGTCGACAGCGCGGCGTCCGCTTTTACCGCCGGAATCAACCCCTGAAAGGCCCATCGGTTCCTCCTATCTCAAATGTCAACCCGCGGCGCCCTCGATCAGGCGGCCTGCTGCGGGATGTTCACCTTGTTGCGGTTGTTGACAATGAGATTGAGCACGTACACCGTCGACTCGTTGATGTCGTCGACCAGTGTCTGGGTGCGGCCGTTGAGCAGCGCGAAGCCGATGAGGCCGATGATGGCGACGACGAGGCCAAACGCGGTGCAGTTCATGGCCTCCGAAATGCCTTTCGCCAGCATGGTGGCCTTGGCCGACGGATCGACGCCGGCGACCGCGGCGAATGAACGGATCAGGCCGGACACGGTGCCGAGCAGACCGGAGAGCATGGCGAGGTTCGAGAGCATCGCCAGGTAGCCGGTGCGCTTCTCGATGATGGGCAGCTCGCGCAACGCTTGCTGGTCCATGGCCGCCTGCACCTCGGCGTCGGGTCGGCTGACGTTGACCAGACCGGCCTTGACGATACGGGCCAGCGGGACCTTGGCCGCCGAGCAGGTCTTGATCGCGCCGCGTACGTCGCCGGCGAGAATCGACTTCTGCATCGACGTCAAGAACGCGTCCTTGTTAACAGACGCCCTGACCAGGTACAGCGATCGCTCAACGATAATCGCGATGACGAACACCGACCAGAACAGGATGGGCCACATGCCCCAACCACCCTCTTGGAACATCCGAGCAATAAAACTCATCGTCTCTCTCCTCTGCGCCGTCGTTCGTGCGACGGCAGCGCCATCCGTCCTGTGACGGGACCTCCCGTTAACCCTTGCCCCGCGTCTCGCTCAGGCCTTGCACGCTGCGGCGATCGGCGCGAACTCGAGGCGTGCCACTTGGCTGTTCTCCGACCCCGCTCTTCAAAGTCGGTATTCTATGGCACGAGCCTGGGTTGCCGTCAACAGGAGCCATAGGAGAAAGTGATGGGCTTCCGCGACCGCCGCCGCGACGAGCAGACACGCCCGCCGCGCCGCGTCGCTCCCGGCCCTGGCGCACAGGGCACCCTCCAGCAACCTGACAAGTGCGGTAAAAAAAAAGTTCCGATCCGGTTGAGATCGATCACAGCGGCGATCTGATCAGGCCGCCGTCGACCGGTAGACAGGCCCCGGTGATGTAGCGCGCGCGCGGGCTGGCCAGGAACAGTGCGGCGCTGGCGACGTCGTCCGGCGCGCCGATGTGGCGCAGCGGGATCTCCTCGGCCCACTTGGCGTAGGTGGCGTCGATGTTGCCGCTGTCCTTGGCCAGGCTGCGCAGCCGGTCGGTGTCGATGCGGCCGGTCAGGATGCAGTTCGAGCGCACGCCGCGGGTCCCCTCGACGTCGGCGATCGACTTGCTCAGCCCGATCACCGCCAGGCGCAACACGTTGGAGAGCAGTAACCGCGGGTTGGGCTGCTTGACGACGTGGCTGACCAGGTGCACCAGGGCGCCCTGGGACGAGCGCAAGAACGGCAGTGCGCCGCGGCACAGCCGCTCGACCGAGCGCAGCGTGTTGTTGATGCCGGCGCCAAAGGCGTGCTCGGGCACGTCGTCGAAGCCGCCCGGAGGCGGACCGCCGCAGTTGGTCACCAGCACGTCGATACCGCCCCAGGTCTCGACGCCAGCGTCGAGAAAAGACTGAGGGCCGGTGCTGGTCGACAGGTCGCACAGCGTCGACGATGCGCCGGCGGCCCCCACCGCGAAGCAGGCGTGCACGACATCGTCGAGCGCCGCCGCGTCGCGGCCGCAGATGTGCAGGTTGGCCCCCTCCTGGGCGAATGCGATCGCCACCGCCCGGCCGATGCCCTTGGAGGCCGCCGCGACGAAGACGCGCCTGCCGCCAAACTCGAGATCCATGCTTCCTCCGGCTGTGCTGGCAACTCTTGCTACCTATACCCATTGCTCACTTGAAGCGAGACAACTTTCGGCAGGGGCCCCCTGCCGGGCGGGACCAACTGAAGCGAGCAGAGGGATTGGGCTTGCCGGGCAAAAAGCGCTGCGCCTCCCGCGGCGCGCTAGCCTCGGGCGAGGGCCTCTATCTCGAGGCCGTCGATCCGCTCGACCCAGCCAAACGGGTCCTCCTCCAGCCCGCGCTGGAGCCGGATGATGTAGTTATACAGGCGGTTCGACAGCTCGCCGGTCTTGCCGCTGTTGACCGTGACCTCGACGCCCCGGTAGGACAGCTTGCCGACCGGCGAGATGACGGCGGCGGTGCCGGTCCCGAACGCCTCCCGCAGGTCGCCCGACTTGGCGGAATCGACCACCTCCTCGATCGAGATCCGGCGTTCGATCAGCTTGAGCCCCCACTTTTTGCAGATCTGGATCACGCAGTCGCGGGTCACGCCCGGCAGAATGGTGCCACCGAGCGGAGGCGTGATCACCTCGTCCTTGAGGACGAAGAAGATGTTCATGGTGCCGACTTCTTCGACCCACCGGTGCTCGATGGCATCGAGCCACAGCACCTGGGCGTAGCCCAGCTTGGCCGCCTTCTGCTGCGCGCACAGCGAGTGGGCGTAGTTGGCCGCGGTCTTGGCCTCGCCCAGGCCGCCCTTGACCGCGCGCACGTCCTCGTCGCTTACCCAGATCGAGACCGGGTCGAATCCCTGCGGGTAGTAGGCCCCGACCGGACCGACGATGATATAGAAGGCGTACTCGTCGCCCGGTCGCACGCCCAGGAACGGATCGGTGGCGAGCAGGGTCGGCCGGATGTAGAGCGCGCACTGCTCGGCTCGCGGCACCCAGTCCTGCTCGAGCAAGACCAGCGCCTTGACCGCGCGGCCGAAGAAATCCTCGTCCACCGTCTCCATCATCAGCCGCCGGCAACTGTTGCGCAGGCGCTCTGCGTTCTTCTGCCAGCGGAAGAGGTAGATGCCGTCGTCCTTGCCGTGGTAGGCCTTGAGGCCCTCGAACACCTCCTGCCCGTAGTGCAGGCAGATGGCCGCCGGGTCGAGCTGCAGCAGCCGCATCGGCTCGATGCGGGTCAAGTGCCAGCCGTTGGTCCGGTCGAACTCGGTGGCAAAGAAGTGATCCGAGAAATAACGGCCAAAGCCGAGCTTGCTGGCGTCGGTCGGCTTGGTCTTGCGCTGGTCGGGCCGCGCGCGGTGGATGATGATCCGTTTGTCCATGGTGACCTCACGCCCGTCTGCCCCCCGAGCCGTGGTCCACATACCCGTCCGTAAGATACACCCGGTGGGGGCG
>JAFGSX010000367.1 GCA_016934455.1 Deltaproteobacteria bacterium | reverse complement strand
CCACCGACAGCGCCGAGATGTAGTTCGTGTTGCCGCCGCTGGTCGACGTCGTCGCGTTGACCATCGCGCCCAGGATGTTGGGGGCGCAATCGGTAAAGCCCTCCTGGCAGACCTCGGTCGGGTCCGAGCCGTCGCAGGGCGGGCAATGCAGGGTGCTGCTGCTCGACGTCAGCACGCGGGTGGCCGCGCCGAAGGCGGCGATCGCCACCTCGACTCCCACGCGCCCCTGGATCGATTCGGTAAAGGCGTCGACCATGGCATTGAGGCGCTGCGTCTCGCCCTGCGTGTCGGGCGGATCGACCGCGTTGAGCGAGCCCGACTGATCGACGACGAAGAAGATCTTGACCGGGTAGCGCAGGGTGTCGGGATCGGTGGTGCAGAACTCGCCGCTCACCTTGATCCGGTTGTCCAGCTTGCCCGGGTCGGGCTGCGGAACGGGCAGCAGCTCGCCCTGGGTACAGGCTGCTCCCAGCAGCGCCAGCGCACCGGCCAGCAGTACCTCGCGCGCTCTCATGTCGCCTCCTCGGGCCCTCCTCGACGTCACTGGCAGACGCGCCGGGCGCTGGATCCCGCGCCCGTCGGATCGACACAACTGGTGCCGGTCGGGCAATCGGTGTCGACCAGGCAGGGCGGCGAGATGCCCAGGCACTCCTTACCGTACATCGCGGCCAGCGGATCGTTGACCAGATCGCGCAGGTCGGTGTCCGAGATCGCAGGCGTCAGCAGGCCGTCGGCCGGCTCGCGGTAGTCGGGCTCGACGTAGCGGGCGCGGTAGCACATGCCGCGCACCACGGTCTCGCCCATCGGATCGTCGCTCGGCGACTCCACCTCGTAGATCTGGATCTCGTTGTATCCCGGCAGGTCGATGTGCTGCGGTGTGCTCGGATCGGACGGGAAGCGGAAGTAACCGGCGGTGGTGCCGAGCAGCATGTGGCGCAGCCCGAGGTCGAAGCACTCGCGCTGATCCAGGGTCTCCGAGGCCATCTTCAGATCGTAGCGAAAGCCGCTGCTGCGCCGCAGCTTGGGATCGTCCAGCCGCGGATTGGTGTTGCGCAGCACCTCCTCGATGTTGGAGAGGCCGTCAAAATCCCAGTCGTCGTCGGCGTCGTAGAGCCGCGGGTCGAGGCCGAAGCGCACCTCGAGACCGTCGGGGATGGTGTCCTTGTCGGTGTCGGCGCTGGTGTTCGAGGTGCCCAGCAACTCCTCCTCGCAATCGCGCAGGCCGTCCCGGTCCGCGTCCGTGGCCTGGGCCTCGTCGTCCGACGGCGAGAGCGAGGTGCCGGGCGCGCCGCTGGACGGGTCGTCCGCGGGAGTCAGCGGCTGCGCGCCCATGGCCAGACAGGGGGTGTAGGGCTTGATCGGGTTGATCGGGTCCGTGCCCTGCGTCTTGTAGCGGTGCTCGACCAGATCGCTGTAGCCGTCGCCATCGGTGTCGACCAGCAGCGGGTCCGATCCGATATCGTATTCCGTCTGGTCGGACAGCCCGTCGCCGTCCGAATCGATCTCCATCTTCTCGAGGCCCGGCATCAGGTTGCGGTTGGTGACGAAGATCCGCCGCACCTTGTTGGTACGCTTGAGCGCGGTGAAGTCGAACTGCAAAAAGTCGATCTGCTCGGCGCGCCGCGCCTCCCGGTACTCGCCGCCGCCGCGCTCGGCGATCTGTCGCAGCAGCCTGGACTGCCGGCAGTAGTCGACGGCCAGGATGTTCTGGATGGCCGGCGGCAGCGCCTCGTTCCAGAGCATGATGGTGTGCAGTTGAAAGGCGCCGACGTCGAGCCCCTGGCACAGCTCGACGATGTCGTCGACCAGGCTCAGGATCTGGTAAGTGCGGTTGTAGTTCTGCTCGATCGGCAGATCCGGAAACTGGTCCTGCCAGCGGTCGGGGAAGGTGATCTGCAGTTGCTCCAAGTTGTTGCAGAGCGTCGCCTCGCGCTGGCCGTCGCAGACCCGGCTGGCGCTGAAGCCCACGTTGATGTCCGCCATTGTGACCGCCGGGCACTCGCCGGCGTTGTACTGGCGCGCGCCCGCCGGGTAGACGTCGGTCGGTGAGCAGTTGTTGGGGTCATTGGCGACCGGGACCTGATCCCACTCGTCCTGGCACACGCAGCAGACCGGGCTGGGCTGCCCGTCCGAGAACAGCACCACCACGTACTTGGTATTGCGCGCCTCGGGGCGCGCGGTGTCGACGCGCAGCAGGTCGAAGGCCGTGCTCAGCGCCGCCTGGTAGTCGGTTAGCACCTCGGCCACCTGGAGCTGGGCGTTGAGCGAGACCTGCTGGCTCAGGAAGTAGGCGTCGACAAATTCCCTGCTCGCCGGAAACTCCTGGACAAAGGTGTTGAACAGGATGATGTGAAACAGCACGCTGTCGTTGCCGACGTAGCGGTTGAGCAGCTCGGTGACCGCGCGCACGCGGATGGCGCCCTCGTCGGTGAACTGCAGGCTGCCCGAGCCGTCCATGATGAGCAGGATCTTCACCGGAAAGCGCTGCTCGATCGGCTTGGAGCTGCAAAAGGCGCCGCTGGCCTCGACCTTGTTGTCGACGAAGCGCTTCTCCACGATGTTGGCCGGCTGCAGGTCCGACTGGGTGCAACCCAGGCCGCCGGTAGCCATCACCAACGCTCCGATCGACGCGCCAGCGAGTCGCACCTTTTTCATGCCACCCTCAACGCGGCTGCGTGTGCTCCTGCGGGGTGTGGACCCAGCCCCTCACCTCGCGCCTGCGCCGCACCTGTTCGACCAAACTTCATTTCTTTC
Source organism: Deltaproteobacteria bacterium (assembly GCA_016934455.1). Taxonomy (GTDB): domain Bacteria; phylum Myxococcota; class JACRCW01; order JAFGSX01; family JAFGSX01; genus JAFGSX01. The sequence continues at coordinate 919 of JAFGSX010000367.1, read as the reverse complement.
GCAATAAATACGCCATGTCATTGGCCACGACCAAAACCAGCCAGGCTAACCCATATATCATAGCAAAAAATTTGTGGGGCAGGCCCCTGCTGCTGCTGGGGAACGGCGCAGATAAAAAAAAGCGGCGGTGAGCCCGGGAGACTCACCGCCGCTATCGGGACCAAAGGGTCCTGGTGCTCTATGCTCGGTTAGCTACGCCGCCGCCAGCCGAGGAGCGCCAGACCGCCAAGCAGCATCCAGGCGAGCGGGGTCGAGCTGCCGAACGAGTTGCAGCCCACCGCGCCGTCGACCTTGATCTTCATCACCTGCTTGTCCGCGGTCAGACCAGGATAGGCCACGTCGTCGAACACCAGCGTGGTCTGCAGCTCCACCTCGTACTCGCCCGGGCTGCGCGCCACGAAGGTCGCCTCGCGGTCCGCGTCGTAGTGGAACTCCCACGGCGTCGACTGCCGCACCATGCCGGTCGGGTTGCTCACCTCGTACGCACCCCCCTCCGGGCTCTTGGTCACACGCCACGCGTACTGGGTCGGCGCGCCGGGCCGGTTGGTGAAGATGCGCAGCCGCACCAGCTCGCTCACGCTGATGATCATGTCCGGGCCGGGACGGCCGAAGAACCGACTGTTCGGGTTGAGGCAGCGGCCGCTGTCCGGGCTGTCCACCACGAAGCAGAAGCTCGAGTCGCAGGAGTCGCCAAAGCCGTCGCGGTCCGCGTTGAGCTGGTTGGCGTTGGGCGTGGTGGTGCAGTTGTCGAGGGAGTTGGGCACGCCGTCGTTGTCCAGGTCCGGATCGCAGGCGTCGCCCAAAAAGTCGCCGTCGCTGTCATCGTTGTTGTCGGAGGCGACAAACGCGCAGCGGTCAAAGCTGTCCGGGATGCCGTCGTCATCGCTGTCGTTGTCGCACAGGTCGTTGGTCGGGTCGT
>JAFGSX010000366.1 GCA_016934455.1 Deltaproteobacteria bacterium | reverse complement strand
TCAAATCACCGCAAACATCCTCTCACATCCTCGATCTAAACCCAAAACGAAGTCGGATTGATGGATTTCTTTTAGTCAATTCAATACTCCAGGACTAATTTTATGAGGCCGCTGTCATCCGGGCCAGTGCCGGTGATTCCTTGACCAGCGGGCCAGGCGAGACCTCCTCGTCGTCGACGTAGCTGCCGTCGAGCAGCAGCGCATGGAAATGCACGTGGACGTTGAGCGCGCTCCCGAACCGCTGCACGAAGGTCACGGACCCGCAGCGAGAGGGGGCAGCCAGCGGGATGGCCTCGCAGATCGCTGGCCACGCGGCGGACCTTTCCCTCGTGCCTCTCGAGCGAACCGTACCTGGGAACCATGTCTCTCCGCAGTCCGTGGCAAGAGATAGCCGCATCCTCTTCTCCTGGCAAGACGATCGGCAACGACTTTTCGCGGTCCGGTCGCGACCTCTTCCCCGCTGCCCTGTCAGACAGTGCCATTTCCTGCGGGGGGCGCTAGAATCGTCTGGCGGCTTCACGTCCCATAGTTAAGAACCCGGGGAGAGCAGATATGTCTTGCCGATCATGCCTGCACATCGGTCTCGGTTGTGGCCTCGGTCTCGCCCTGACGCTTCTGGCGAGCGAGCCCGCACACGCCGGCGAGGTGCGCCGTTTCGAGGCCGGCAGCCTGATCATCCCGATGGACCTGGCCTACCAGGACCACGGCATGTTCCAGGCCTATGGATTGGTTTTCCATCTGTTGCGCCAGGGCATCGAGGTCGATTGGGTGATCGAGCCGACCAAGACCTGGCACGCGGCTGCCTGCGACACCGCCGGCGACGAGTGCGCCTGGCCCTGCGCCGACGTCAGCTCGGCCAGGTGCCACTACCCGACCGCGTCGCCCGATTTCTTTGCCAGCGCCAGCGTCGTTTTCGACGGCGAGGGCGCGCTGCAGCCCGGCGCCGCGATCACCAGCCACGGTTACCGCGGCGGTCCGTTCGTCATCGCCGCCGGCGCCGCCGACGCCGCGCTGGCCGTGATCAACGCCTGGAACGACCAGGCGCAGTGGAATGCCAATCCGTGGGCGCGGCGCACGGTCTTTCACGTCGTCACGGTCCATCGCGCGAGCGCCGACTTCGACGGTTACGTCGCCAAGCAGATGGTGGCGGCGCCGACCATCGCGGTCTTCTCGGACGGCAACGAGGAGATCGCCACCTCGTACCTGCGCGCGGCGGGCATCCCGCAATCCAATGGCAGCGAGTTCCCGGACGCGCGCTGCGGGGTCTGCGGCGCGGGCACGGCCAACCCGGACATGCTGACGGTCGAGAGCATCATGGGCGAGATGGGGACCTGCGACGCGCCCAATACCAACCACAAGAACGGCCAGCTGTTCACCGCCGACGGCGTGCCGGCCTTCTGCCAGATCATGAGCATGCACTGGGACGTCACCAAGCGCGAGACCGTCAAGTGCAACGGCGGCAACTGCCCGGCGACCCAGGCCGAGTGCAGCGGCCAGCCCATCACCTACCACGGCCACGAGGTCGTCGCCGAGGTGCGCTCGTTTCTCGGCTATCCCACCCACTTCTTTGCCGAGTGCCAGGCGGTCAATGCCTACGAGAACACCGTGCCCAACCCAGCCTGGCCCTTTCTCGACGACGAAGGCCGCAAGGGCCATTACCTGACGACCGTCGGCACGCCGCCCAGTTGCAGCGGTGGTACTGGTTGCGATGCGCTCGACTATGATGCCGATTGCACGACCGGCGGTTGCGACAGCGGTGGCCGCGACTGCTGTCTGCCGCACAACATCAAGGAGCGCGGCGCGGGTCTGCTCATTGGCACCCAGCCCAATGCCGCGCAGATCAAGGTTCTGTCGCCGGCGGTCGCCTACAACCAGCTCGACGGCGCCTTTGGCACGACCGGCGGCAGCGAGCCGGCCTACAACCTGAGCGCCTCGCTGCAGAGCGCGTACATCAACGATCTGGATGTCACCTTCATCACCGGGCCCGATGGCCCCGGCGTCGACGACGTCTGGATGACGGGCTACGTCGACGGCGCCTGTCAGATCGAGGGCACCTGCGTCGTGTCCGAAGAGGACCCCACCTGTCCCTCCGACCAGCACCCGGAGAACTGCCAGGGCATCGGCAAGGTCAGCTACCTGGGCGGCCACGCTTACAAGACCGACGTGCCGCTGTCGAGCAATGCGGGCAGCCAGGGTGCGCGGTTGTTCCTCAACGCGCTGTTCGAGGCCGACTGTGTCACCTCGGCTGGCCAACCGCAGATCGCGGTGCAATGGAGCGGGCCGGCGACCGTCCCGGCGCAGAGCGGAGTGGGCAGCGGGACCTACACCGTCACCTTCGCCAATCTCGGCACCGGTGTCGCGCTCGACGCCACGCTGGTCGTGACGCTGCCGGCCAGCGCCGCGATCGAGGATTCGGAGGCCGGTGGCCTGGCCGACAGCAGCGGCGTGCGCTGGAACATCGGCTCGATCGGGACCCAGTTTGGCGGCGCCGGCGACCCGCCCGACAGCGGCGGCCGCTGGGCCAAGATCGGTCTCGATGGCTTCGTCACCCACGAATTGACCGCCTACCTGGAGTACCGGGTCGGCGTGACCGCGCTGCGGACGTCGCCGGTCACCCTGGCGGTGACCCTGGCTGTCGATTCCGACGGCGACGGGCTGTCCGACAGCGACGAGGTGGCGCGCGGCACCGATCCGCACAACGCCGACAGCGATGGCGACGGTGTCAGCGACGGCGCCGAGGTGGCCGCCGGGACCGATCCTCTCGATCCCAAGGACGGTGGCTCACCGGGGGCGACGTCGGGGGTGGCCGATTGCGGTTGCACGGCACCGGCCGTGCCCGGCGACGGCGCGTCGTGGATCGTGATCGCGGTGATCGGGTCGCTGCTCTGGCGTCTCGTCAGGCCGCGCTGAGACCGGAGGTCTGGCCCTGCGCATCCGGTCTCTGAACGCCACGGTCTCGACGAGTTTTTTGATCTCGCCGTCGGTGGGCTTAGGTGTCTCGACGAAGACCGGCGCTCCAGCAGGGTCGCCTTAGACGAACCCTGGAAGTCCCCGCCGGGGAACGTAATCACCCACTGCCGCACCGGCGCGCGCGGGCGAACGTGGTCGACGCGGATCGCC
>JAFGSX010000365.1 GCA_016934455.1 Deltaproteobacteria bacterium | reverse complement strand
GGCTCGAGCTGGCGGCCGACGGCGCGGAGGTGACGCTGCCGGTCGGCGTGCTGCTGTTCGAGAACCTGGCGCCGTGCGACCTGAGCCTGCCGGGGCAGCCGATCGCCGACTGGCGCTACGACGCGCCCGCCAGCGACCGGCCAAACGACTTTGGCCTGCTGTTCAGCCTGCGCGGCGACGCCCTGCTGCATTTCAAGCCAGCCGCCGACGACGACTGGCGGCTCGCGCTGGGACCGCAGATCGAGCTGATCGGCGCCGATCCGGCAGGCCACGAGGCCGCCGACGCGATCGTGGACCAGCTCGTCTTCGAGCAGGCTGCGGGTACCTTTTTCGCCGTCGGCGGGGACCGGGCCAGCGGCGGTCACCAGGTCGGCCGCTACGATCCCAACGACGTGGCGCGGCCGCAGGACGCCTACTTCGACGCCGCCGATGGCATGCTCTCGGCCCAGCCGGCCGCGCTGGGCAGCGTCGACGGCGCGCTGCTCTTCGGGCTGCCGGCCGGACAACCGGCCGTGACCGCCTTTGTCGCCGCCGGCCCCAGCGCTGGCGACGCGCTCGGGCTGCTGGAGGCGGCGCGCCTCGACGGCTTCCAGGCCGTGGTGGCGGCGGCCGCCAATGCTGACGCCGCGCTCGAGCGCACCATCGCCACTCCCGACACCGACGACGAGCGCGTGCGCGGCGTGGCCAAGCGGGCCATCCGCCAGGCGCTGGCGGCGCAGAGCGAAGCGGGAGCGATCGCGGCCAGCGTGGCCAGCCAGCCGCCCCTGGCCCTCGACTGTCCGGCGCAGACCGCATTCGTCGCCGAGGCGCTGACCGTGGCCGGCCAGCATGCCGCCGCCGAGCGCCAGCGCCGGTTTCTGGTCGCCGTGCAGCGGCCGCGCGACGACGCCGACGGCCCCGCCGGCACATTCTGGAGCTGCTACAACACCGACGGCACCGTCGGCAGCGGCTGGCCTTTCCCGATCGACGCCACCGGCCTGACCCTGTGGTCCTGGTGGCGCCACGCCCGGCAGCTCGAATCCGATCGCCAGGGCGATGCCGCGCGCAGCTTTTTGCAGGACCTGATCGGCCCGATCGAGCTCGCCGCCGACACCCTCGCCACCTGTGTCGATAACGAAACCGATCTTCCCTGCCCGACCAGCGCCGGCGATCAGCCCGAGCCGGCCGTCAGCCTGCTCGGCGCGGTCTCGGTCGTGATCGGGCTGCGCGCTGCGTCCGAGGCGCTCGAGGCTTTGCAGCGGGATCCGGATCGCGCCGCCGCCTACCGCGCCCGCAGCGACGCGATCACCGCTGCTGTCTTCGCGCACCTGGTGGACCAAAACGGGCTCCTGTCGGGACCGGCCGCGGCGCGGGCCCTCGCCCTGTACCCGGCCGGCCTCTTCGCCGACGGATCCGGGCGCCAGCAGGCCGAGATCGATCGGATCGGCGCCGAGTTGCGGGCGGATCTGGCGTTGCAGACCGGCGGCATCCAAGATCTCGGGCTGAGGCTGTGGGCGCTGCTCCACGCCACATCGGAAGACAGCTCCCAGCGCGAGCAAATCAGGCCGCTGGTCGACGGTTTCTTCCGGGCCGCGGATCCGGCCACCCATCAATTTGGCCTGGTCCAGGTGCCGGTGGATGGCGACGGCGATGGCGCGGTGGATCAACTGGAGCAGCGCGTCGGCACCCCTCATCTACTCAATAGCGTCCTCGGCTATCTCATCGCGGTCGAGTTCTTCGGCCGTCGGCCGGCGCCGGCGTCCGTGGGCCCGGTCGACACCTGTTTTTGCGGCACGCCAATAGCGCGCGCCGATCAACCGCCCGTTGGTATTACCAGTGCCTGGCCTCGAATAATCGTTGGCCTCGCCATCGCCGCCTTTTGGATCGCGCGGCGCGGAGCAAACCGATGGTCGAACTAGTCGAATTCATTTGCGGATCCTGCCAGTCCCCGAACCGGATCAAGACCTCGCAGTTGCTGCGGCTGACCCGGTCACCGCGCTGCGGCAAGTGCGGATCTCCCCTGTTCAGATGCATGGAGGCCAGCTTCAAGGATCTGGATCCCGCCTGCTATCAACACCCGCTGGATCTCGAGGCACTTGAAAAGCTAAAGCACATCCCGGGGATCAAGACCTTGCTGCGCAAGGTGATCCGGTGGACGGTCGAGCTCAACCTGCGGCTCTCGCAGGCTGCCAACACGGTCCAGGTGAGCGAGAAGCAGCTACCGCAGATCCACCACCGGTTCGCGATCGCGGCCGATCGACTTGGCATCGAGCCGCTGCCCGAGCTGTTCGTGGTGCAGCATCCCTACCCCAATGCCACGACCTACGGCGTGGATCAGTATTTCGTCACCATAACCACCGGCGCGATCGAGCTGATGAACGAGGACGAGCAGATCGCCATCTTCGCGCACGAGCTCGGCCACATCCACTCGGATCACATGCTCTACAAGACCGCCGCCCGGTTCGTCTCGGCTCTGGCAGCGCGGATCGCCGCCATGAGCTTCGGGCTGGGCGGCCTGGTGGCGCTGCCGCTGCAACTCGCGCTGATGTGGTGGGATCGCTGCGCCGAGCTGACCGCGGATCGGGCCGCGCTGCTGGCGGTGCGCGACCCCGAGATCGTGCTCCGGATGCTGATGAAGACCGCCGGCGGCACCCGGTCGCTGATCGACGAGATGAGCTTCGAGGCCTTCATCGAGCAGGCCGACCGGCTCGACCAGGTCGGTCACGAGAGCGGCTGGGCGCGCACCCTGATCTTCGCCCAGGAGCTGTTCCGCTCGCACCCGTTCCCGGTCTACCGCGCCAAGGAGATCGTCGCCTGGCTGACCTCGGGCAACTACCTGGCCATGCTGGACGGCGAGTATCAGCGCAAGGGCGACCAGGCGAGCACCCCGTGCCCGGCCTGCGGCCACCCGATCAAGGCCGATGCGCTGGTCTGCCCCGCCTGCGGCGCCGACCCGCACGGCGCGCCGGAGGCCGACGACGGCGGGCAGGAGCCGGCCGCCGCCGGCAGCGGCGCCGATTCGCAGCAGGAAAGCGCGGGCTCGGTGCAGGAGGTCTTCGACGACATCGCGGGAGCCGCCGAGGGCGCGCTGCGCGAAGCCGGCCGCACCATCAAGTCGGTGGTCGACGACGCCGGCGGCTGGTGGCGGCGCAGTTTCGACGCCAGGCCCGCGGCCAGCGCGAAGCGCACCGCGGCGGGCGATGCCAGATCAAAAGCCGCTGCCAAGAAACCGAAAAAGGGCGGGAAGAAGCGAAAGCGCTAGTCCTTCTTGGGGCTCGCCGGGGGGTCGCTCTTGGCGGCCGGGCTGCTGCTCGGGGCCGGGCTGCTGCTCGGGGCCGGCGCCGAGGACTTTTTGGAGCTGCTCGAGTAGAGGTCCGAGTACCAGCCGCCGCCCTTGAGCTGAAAGCTGGACTGGCTGATCATGCGCCGCGCCCTGGGCTTCTTGCACAACTCGCAGCGCACGACCGGCCGCTCGGTGATCTTCTGCATCACCTCGAACTCGTGCCCGCAGGCATCGCAGTGGTACTCGTAGATCGGCATGGCCCTAACCTCCGAGTGTGCGCACGTCTCTATCCATAGGAACGGTTTGACGCTCCGTCAAGCCCCGCGATCGGTATCCCTATCCGCATATCCGCGGCCGGGGATTTTGGCGCGGCCGGGGAGCAGAAATCGGTGGCGCGCGGTCCTCCGGGTGGGTAAGGCTTTTATCCGTGGAAGGCGAGCCGAGGTTTTTCGGGCCCCAGCAGCTACGGGAGATCCAGCGGGCGCTGGCGCTGGCCGAGGAGCTGTGCGGCGACCACTACCACCTGTCCGCCTTTGACCTCCGTTCGGCGCCGTACGACGTGGTGACCGGGCGCGAGCTGATCGCGGCCGGCGTGGAGCCGCCGCCGCAGCCATCGCAGTTGGCCGAGGTGCGGCGTTGCGACCTGACGCGCGAGGAGCGCACCGCCCGCGACCGCCGGCGCACCCACTACCGCATCTGCCTGTGGGACCCGCACATCCTGGCCGTGTTCGACCGCGGCGAGCGGCCGGGCGCGGTGCTGCTATTCGTGCTGGTGCACGAGCTGGTGCACGTGGTGCGCTTTGCCAAGCGGCTGGCGCTGTTCGAGTCGGGCCACCTGGCGCGCGTGCACGAGGAGGCCGCGGTGCACGAGACCACCGGCCGCATCCTGGCGCGCGCGCGAGAGCCCGGGCTGGCCGAGCTGCTCCGGCGCCTGCCCGAGCTGGGGAGCTGTTTGCGGGGGCTGGAGCCCTAGATGAGCGCTCGCATTCTCGTCGTCGACGACTCGCCCTCGATCCTGCACATCGCCGCGGACGTGCTCGGCGACGCCGGCTACCTGACCGACACCGTGCGCGCGCTGCCGGACGCGCTGTTCCTGGCGCGCCAGGAGCCGCCGCATCTGATGCTGCTCGACGCCGAGCTGCTCGAGACCGATGGCTACCGGTTCTGGCGGGCGATGTGCGACGAGCCCGCGCTCAGTGCCGTGCCCGTCGTGCTGATGACCGGCCCCGGCGACGTGGCGCGCGACCGTTTCGCGCGCGCCGTCGGCGTCACCGACTGGATCACCAAGCCGTTCAGCCCCGAGGCGCTGCTCGCGGTCAGCTCGTACACCCTCGAGAAGCAGCAGCGCCGCCAGTTGCCGACGCCGGAAGCGGCGTCGACCGCGCTGGCCGCTGCAGCGCCCGAGAGCGGACAGGCCGGCCTGTTCGAGGCTCTGGCCAGCGCGCTGGCGATGCAGTTGGTCAACCGCGGCGTCGAGCACGCGGCCGCCATCGCGCGCACCGCGGCCGAGGAGGCGGTGCGCCGCGCCCCTCCCGACGCCAGCCCGGGTCGCGCTCCGGGACTGGCCCTGTGGTGCGACCTGAGCCACATGTCGCTGCCCGAGGTGATCCAGCTATTGCAGATGCAGTACCACACCGGCCTGTTCCAGGTGTGGCACCACAACACGCGCTACGACATCTACCTGCGCAAAGGCCGCGTGATCGCCGCCCGCGCCGAGAACGCGGCCCAGGAGTACCTGCTGGGGCGCTTTTTGGTCGCCCGGGGCCTGATCGGTCAGTCCGAGCTGGAGCAACTGGTGCGGTCGTCGAGCGGCCGCGGCAGCCTGCCCATCGGCGAAAAGCTGATCCGGCTCGGCCACATCCGCGCCGAGGATCTGCGCCGGGCGCTGGCCGATCAGTGCAACGAGCTGGTCTACGAGGCGCTGCGCTCCCGCAACGGATGCTGCGTCTTTGTCGCCAGCGTGACACCGCCGCCGGTGTTCGACGGGCTGCTGGTCGACATGAGCATCCAGGAGCTGCTGCTGGAAGGGCTGCGCCGCGTCGACGAGTGGGGCGTCATCGAGCGCGAGGTGCACAGCTTCGATACCGTCTTCGCACCGCGGCCGGCCGAGGCCGGCGGCTTCACCCACGACGAACAGCGGCTGCTCCAGTTGGTCGATGGCCGGCGCTCGGTGCGCGAGCTGGTGACGCTGGCCAGGATGCGTCCGTTCGAGGCGTGCCGCCTGCTGTACCGGCTGGCGGCGACGCGCAAGATCGTGCGCGTCGAGAGCGAGCCGGCTGCCGGCCCGCCGCCGCCGGGTGACAACGGCCCGGCGAGCCACTAGACTGTCGCCGTGTGCGACGACCGTGACATCATCGCCCCCCCCGCCGACGGGGCCGCGACGGCACCACCGGCGTCGTCAGCGACGCCCGGGGACGCCTCGGGACCGGAGCCGACGCCGTCAGCCGGAGAGCGAATCGAGCTGCCGCCGAGCGCCGGCGCGCGCGCCGGTCGGCGGGCGCGGCCCGGCGTTGCACTCGGAACGCGGGGTTGGCTCGCCGGGCTGTGCGCGCTGCTGCCCGCCCTGGCAGCGATCGCGATCGCGCTGGCGACGCCGCGTCCGCCCGCGGCCGAGGCACCGGCGCCGCTGGCGCTCGACGAGGTCGACGCGCTGATCGGCCAGGCGCGCGATGCCAGGGCCGCCGGCCGCGATCAGACCCGGGCGCTGCTCGGCGCGCTGGCACAGCAGCTCGCGCAGAGCGTTCCTGCGGCACCAGCAGCACCCGCGGCTCCGGCGGCGGCCACGGCACCCGCGACGCCCCCGGCACCGCCGGCGGGCGCACAGACGGCCGATCCGCTGCCGACCCTGCGCAAGCTGGTCGACGAGCTGACGCGGTCGGCACCGATGCTGCGCGGCGTGCTGCTCGACCGCGGCGGCAACATCCTGCACGCGGCCGGCGACCTGCCGCGCGATGCGCCGGCGCTCCGCTCGGCGGTCGCGGCGCTGCTCGGCGACGGCGCGCTGCCGCCGCCCCAGATCGGAGCCGTCTCCAGGGCGCGCGCCGACGGCCTGCGGGTGGCCCTGCTGGCCAGCGACGAGATGATCGACGACGGCGCGCTGGACAGCGCGCTGGCCGCGAGCAACCAGGCGCAGCAGCGAATGCAGTTGCTGTCCACCCGGCTCGCGGCGCAATCGGAGCGGACCGCCGCGCTGACCCGGCGCTGGCATCTGACCACCGTCGCCGTCGCGATCGCGGCGCTGCTGGCGGCGCTGGCGATCGCGCTGCTGGTGCTGGTCCCGCTGCGCCGCGGCCTGGGCCGGCTGCTGACGCGCGCCCGCGAGCGCGTGGCCGGCGTCGGCCCGGACCGGGCCGACGTGCTGCCGGTCGAGCTGGCCGCGGTCGACGATCTGCTGGGGCGCGCCTTCGACGCCGCGGCGGCCCGGGAGGCGGAGGTGCGCGATCGGTCCGCGCTCGAGCGCGCGCTGGCCGATCTGGCCGCTACCTGCCGCCGGGCCAGCAGCGGCGATCTGGCGGTTCGCGCCGAGCCGCCGCCCGGACCCGCCGGTACGCTGGCCATGGAGCTCAACCTGCTGATCGAGAGCTTCGAGCGCCGGGCGCTCCGCCTGCGCGGCCACCTGACGGCGCCGGACAGCGCCGAGCCCGGCGCGCCTGACGACGACATCGAGAACGTGCGCCAGCGATCGGCGGCGCTCCAACCGATGTCGCAGCTTCTGTCCGACATCGGCAGCCGCCTGCAGCTCTTTGCCGCCAGCGCGGCCCGGGGAGAGCCGGTCGAGCCCGATCTGAAAAAGCTGGCGGACGCGGTGGCCGCTCGCTCCAAGACCGCGCGCGCCTACCTGGCGGCCCTGAACGAGGCGATCGACGGGCTGGCCGGCGGCGCCGCCCCGGGCGTGCGGCTGCAGCAGCTTCTCGAGCAGGAGCTGGCCGCGCTGCAGCTCGACGCCTCGTTCCCGCGGCTGATCGAGGCCAATCGCGAGCAGCCGCTCGACGAGATAAGGCGCCGCATCGACGCCGAGCAGCGGCCCGAGGCAACACCGCCGGCCGACGCTGAATAGCCGTGGTCGCGATCGCGTCTGATCGTCACAGGTGACGCCATGACCAGTGCCCTTGCTCTAGCCATCGCCCTGACGTCGGCCGCCGCGCCCGCCGCCGGAACCGCCAGCAGCGCGCCGGCGCTCGACCCGGCTCTCAAGCCGGTGGTGGCGACGCTGCAGAAGGTCTACCAGCGGACCAAGACCTTCGAGGCCGACTTCGAGCAGACCTACGTCAACCGCGCCTTTCGCCGCACCGAGACCTCGACCGGTCGCGTCGCCTACTCCCGGCCGGGCAGGATGCGCTTCGATTACCAGACGCCGACGGCCAAGAGCTTTCTCGTCGACGGCAGCGCGCTCTGGATCATCCAGCCGGCCGACCACCAGGCGCTGGTCGACCGCTGCTTCAAGGCCGACGCCATGACCTCGAGCCTGACCTTCCTGTTTGGCCAGGGCAAGCTGACCGAGCAGTTTTCCATCAGCGCCGACACCGCGCCGGGCGGTGGACTGGTGCGGCTGGTGCTGGTGCCGCACCAGCCGCAGCCCGCCTACAGCAAGCTCGTCCTCGACGTCGATCCCGGCACCGGCCGCGTGGCCACCTCGACCGTCATCGACAACCAGGGCAACACCAACAGCTTCGCCTTTCGCAACGCCAGCTACGACGGCAAGCTGCCGCCCAATCGCTTTGTCTACCGGCCGCCGGCCGGCATCGTCGTCACCCCGATCCCGGGGAGCTGCACCCCGCCGCGGGAGCCGGCGCCGACCGGTCACCGGTGACCCGCGCGACCCGGCGTGCAGCAAAACCTCGTCTGGGCTAGAGTCGGCGCACCGAGCAGGGAGGTTCGCATGTCGCGCCGCCTGTGGCTGCCCGTCGTCGTCGCTGCGCTGTTGATCGCCCCGGCCGCACCGGCCCAGTCGGCGCCGGCGCTGGCGCTGACCACGGCCGGTGCCAGCCAACCAGCCAGCCAGCCCGACCCGTGCGGCCGCTACGGCTGGGGCAAGGCCATCCCCTACGTCGAGGTCGATCATCTGCCAGTCGTGAGCGGCCGTCTGGGCAACGCCGAACGCCAGTTTGTCGTCGACACCGGCGCCTTCGGGCTGGTGCTGCAGGCGGCCGACGCGACCGCGCTCGGCCTGCCCGCCGGCGGCGGCAGCGCCGACCTGCGGCTGGGCGAACTGGAGCTGCGCGACCTGCGCTACGCGGTCGTGCCGCGGTACCCGGCGGCTGCCGGCGGCCTCGGCCACGCGGTCTACCGCGACGCCATTCTGCGGCTGGACTATCGGGCCAGGACGGTGACGCTGTTCCGGGCCGAGCAGCGCGCCTGCCTGAAGCCGCTGCTGGCCGGCGCGCGCGCCGTCGCCTTTCGCCTCCCCGAGCGCGGCCACGAGACGACCTTTGCGGTCGCGTTCGGATCGGCCGCCGGGGCGCCGACCGCCAGCGCGTTCTTCGACTCGGGTGCCTGGAGCAAGATCTCGGCCGAGCTGTTCGACGAGCTGCGCGCCGCCGGCCTGGCCCGCGCCGCTGGCCCTGCGGAGGCCATCCTGTCGCGGCTGGTGATCGCCGCAACGCCGGAGCCGGTGGTGCTCGACGACGTCGCCGTGCACGTGGCGCGGCCCGGCAGCCGCGAGTGGCAGCGCAAGGGCAACACCGCGCTGCAGCTCGGCAGCCGGGGGCTGGGCGATCGCTGCCGCGCCATCACCGTCGACTATCCGGCGTCCCTCCTCTATCTCGACTGCCCGGCCAGCGGCCACCAGAAGAGACCCGCCAAGCGATAACCATGAGCGCCCCACCTTCCTCGAACTCCGCATCGACCACCTGGCGCGCGCTGCCGGCCGGGATCTGGGCGCTCGGCTTTGGCTCGCTGTTCATGGACATGTCGTCGGAGCTGATTCACAGCCTGCTGCCGCTCTTCCTGGTCAGCGGGCTGGGCGCGTCGCTGATAGCCGTCGGCGTCATCGAGGGGGTGGCCGAGGCGACCGCGGCCGCGACCAAGGTCTTTTCGGGCGCGCTCAGCGACTTCTTGGGCCGGCGCAAATGGCTGCTGGTGCTCGGCTACGGGATGGCGGCGCTGACCAAGCCGATCTTTCCGCTGGCGACGTCGATCGGCTGGGTGGCGACGGCGCGCTTCATCGACCGCGTCGGCAAGGGCATCCGCGGCGCGCCGCGCGACGCGCTGGTGGCCGACTTCACGCCGCCGCGGCTGCGCGGCGCCGCCTACGGTTTGCGCCAGGCGCTCGACTCGGTGGGCGCCGTGCTCGGCCCGCTGCTGGCGGTGCTGCTGATGTTCCTGCTCGCCGGCGACCTGCGGCTATCGATGTGGGTCGCGGTGGTGCCGGCGGCGATCACGGTCGCGATCTTGATCGCGTGCGTGCGCGAGCCCGGACCTGGGCCCGCAGCGCGGCCGGGCAAGCCGCGGCTCACCCTGGCCGCCATCCGCCGGCTGCCGCCGCGCTTCTGGCTGGTCGCGCTGCTGGGAGCGATCTTCACGCTGGCGCGCTTCAGCGAGGCGTTCCTGGTGCTGCGCGCCCACGACGTCGGGCTTCAGCTCGGCCTGGCGCCGCTGGTGATGATCGTGATGAACGCGCTTTACGCCGGCATCGCCTATCCCGCCGGAGCCGCCGCCGACCGCGTCGATCGGCGGACGCTGCTGCTGCTGGGGCTGGCATCTCTGATCGCGGCCGACCTGGTGCTGGCCGTGGCCGCGTCGCCGACGCCGGTGCTCGTGGGCGCGGCGCTGTGGGGCCTGCACATGGCGTTGACCCAGGGGCTGTTCTCCAAGCTGGTCGCCGACACGGCGCCGGCCGAGCTGCGCGGCTCGGGCTTTGGCGTCTTCAATCTGCTCACCGGCGGAGCGCTGCTGCTGGCGAGCGTCATCGCCGGATCGCTGTGGAGCGCTTTTGGCGCGGCGGCCACTTTCCTGGCCGGAGCCGGGTTCGCGGCGATCGCGGGCATCGGCGTGGTCGCCGGCGTCAGGCGCGCGCCCGAGTCGCCATAGCGCGCAGCGGTGCTTCGCCTCGGTGCAGGCCAGGCCCGATGCCGGGGCTGGCGCAGGCGACGCGCCGCACCTTGACTCTTGCTTCCGGCCGGCTCTTTGCGGAAGATGCCCCGTGCTGGCGCAATTGTAGACCAGTGGGAGGAGATGACGATGCGGTGGTTGATGAGCGGAGCGGGCGCTGCCGTGGTGCTGGCAGCAAGTCTACTGACCGGGTGCTTGACCTTCGAGACCACGCTGCCGGGCACGCTCGACCTGCGCGGCGCCCTGGCGCAGCCGCAGGACGCGCCGCTCGAGCCCAAGCGCGGCGCCTTTGCCGATGGCGGCGATTCGTACAACGAGGGCATGGTCTTCACCGAGTCGACGGACAAGCCCACCACAGGCGAGTACGTGGTGCCCAAGGAGCCGGTCTCCGGCCAGTTCGTGACACCGGCGGCGCCCGCCGGCAGCACGGTCTACCGCCGCGTGCTGCGGCAGTGGTTCATCCTCGGCCTGATTCCGATCCTGGCCAACCCGGACAACGTGACCAGCGATCTCCGCACCGAGCTGTCCAAGCCCGGCGCCAAGGCGACCCACATCCGCATCTCGTCCGGCGCCGATCTGCTCGACCTGGGCCGCATGGTGGTCGGCATCATCCTGAGCCCGATCGCCATCGGCGGCCTGCTCCAGGCGGTGCCGACCCGCACCACCGAGGTGATCGCCTACGTCATGACCGCGCCCGAGACCACGGCGCCCGCGCCGGTGGCCGCTCCGGTGCCGCCCGATACCCCCGCCGCGCCGGAAACGCCCGCGCCCATCGACACCGGCGCCATGAAAAAAGCGCCACCCGCCAATCCCGGCGCGCCGGACAAACCGGTGACCCAGTGACCAGGAGACGACCATGAAAACCATGTCGAATAGCTTCGTGGCCGTGGCGCTGCTGGTCGGTCTCGCCGGCTGTCACCACATGTCCTATGCCACCATCCCGGGCGAGCTGGTCGCCGACAGCCGGCTGCCGTCCCGCGACGTCGGACAATTCGAGATCACGGTCGGCGAGCACTACCTGCTGTGGGGCCTGGCCAAGGTCTCGGACGAGAAGGTGGCTCGCGCCGTCGTCGAGAAGGTGCGCGAGATGGGCGGCAACGGCGTCCGGGACCTGCACTACAGGGTGCAGATGAGCTTTCTGGACATGTGCCTGAGCGCCTGCGGGCACATCGTCTCGTACCACACGCAGACCGTAGTCGTGACCGGCACCGTGGTGCAGATCACCGGCGGCAGCGCCGAGCGCGCCATTCCGCTCGAGCGGCTGCAGGCCGTTGCCGACGGCAAGGGCGCGCTCGAGATCCCGATCAGCTACCGGTGATCGCCGGCGCCAGCGCCGGCCCACCCGCGCTCACGGTCTGACCGTCTCCTGGTCGCCGCCGCGCGGCGGCGCGTTCTTCACGTGACGGTCAAACCAGGTCAGCATCTCCCACAGCGCGTGCTCGGTCGACTCCAGGGCCCGGTAGCCGTGCCCCTCGTGCGGCAGCATCACCAGCCGCGCCGCGCCGCCGTTGCCGCGGATCGCCTCGAACAGCTTCTCGGACTGCAGCGGCGTGGTGCCGGGGTTCGGGTCGTCCGCGCCGTGGATCAGCAGCAGCGGACGTTTGAGCTCGTCGACGTGAAAGAAGGGCGAGACCCGGGTGTAGACGGCGGGCGCCTGCCACAGGGTACGGCGCTCGTTCTGAAAACCAAACGCGGTCAGCGTCCGGTTGTAGGCGCCGCTGCGCGCGATGCCGGCGCGAAACAGATCGGTGTGGGTCAGCAGGTTGACGGTCATCAGCCCGCCGTGGCTGTGGCCGGTGACGCCGATGCGATCGCGGTCGGTCACCCCCATCTCGACCGCCTTGTCGACGGCGGCCCTGGCGCCGGCGATCAACTGCTCCAGGTAGGTGTCGTAGATCTTGTTGGTGTCCCCCACCACGGGCAGAGCCGGGTTGTCGATCACGGCGTAGCCGTCGAGCAGCAAGAACAGGTGCAGCGGCCAGCCCAGCACGGTGAAGCGCTGGGTCGAGCCCGCCACCTGGCCGGCCATCTGCGGATCGGCGTAGTCGAGCGGATAGGCCCAGACCACGGTCGGCAGCCGCGTGCCCGGCCGGTAGCCGGGCGGCAGGTAGAGGGTGAACGACAGCTCCACGCCGTCGGCGCGCTGGTACTTGACGAGCTGCTTGGTGATGCCGCGAAGCTGCGGCGTCGGGTCGGGCCAGCGGGTGACCGCGCTCGCCGTCGAGTCGAACACCGGCTCGCCCGCCGCCTCGGCCCGGTGCGGCGCGCCCAGCGTGCGCACGAAGATGTTGGGTGGCTCGGTGGGCGACTCGCGGCGGGTGACAAACTGGCCCTTGGCGTAGTCGCGCCAGGCCACAAAGCTCTCGTAGCTGTCCCGGCCGCTGCGAAACAGCCGGTAGGTCTTCAGCGTCCTGAGGTCGAGCCGGTCGAGAAAGGGTCGGTCGCCGGCTGGCGAGGCACCGCGGCCGGAGAGAAAAATGCTGTCGCGGTACTGCTCCATCACCCAGAAACCGTTGGGCAGCGCGTGCATGACCGGCCAGCCTGGATGCCGGTAGCGCTCGTGGGTGCTGTGGTCCCAGATCAGGCGCTGCTTCTGCTGCGGATCGTCTAGATCGACGGCAAAGGTGCGCGTCCAGTGCTTGATCGAATCGTATTCGACCAGCAGCGCCAGATCGCTGCGCTCGCTCCACCAGAGGCCGCCGAACCGCTGCTCGGTGCGCGCCACCTCGCGGGCGGGCTCCTGGAACGGCGCGCGCGCGAGCATGATGCGGTCGCGGTGCGGCACCTGGACGTTCCAGTCGCCCCGGTCCTGCGCCTCGGCCCAGATCAGGGTGGCGGGCTCGGTCGGCCGCCACTCGAAGCTGCGCGGCCCGGTGGGCACGCCCCAGATCGGCACACTGTCGAACAGCGGCAGCGACGCCACGCGGTGCACCGGTCTGCCCCGGCGATCCCAGATCTCGACCAGGCGCGGAAAATTGTCGTGCGTGGTCAGGTACGAGAAGGGCCGCTGCACGATCTCGATCAGGATGTGCTGGCCGTCGGGCGCCACGTCGACGTTGGCGAACATGGCGGGCTTGCCCAGCCGCGTCAGCTTGCCGCTGACCACGTCCAGCAGGACGAGCTGCGAGGTGGCGTAGTACTCGAACAGCGCCTCGTCGTGCGGGCTCTTGAGGACATCGCGCAGCTCGTAGGTGCTGCTGGCGCCGGCGCCTCCCGCGGTCTCCTGGACGGCGGGGCCGGCCGGCGTGGCGGGCTCGACCGGCGGCTTGCCCTGGCCGCGCGGCACCGTCTTGAGCAACAGCGTGCGCTGGTCGGGCAACCACTGCAGCTCGTCGCCGAGCATCGGGTTGAGCCGGACTCCCGCCACCCGGCGCGCGGTCGGCCGATCGCGCTCGCCCAGCCACAGCTCGACGGCGTCGCTGGCGGTGTTGGTGAAGGCGTAGCGCTTGCCGTCGGCGCTCCACACCGGCCAGCCGGCCCGGGCGTCCTTGGGCAGAGCCACCCGCTGCTGCCCGCCGTCGGCGACCCGGGTCAGCACGAACTCGCTCCAGTAGTAGGAGTCGCGGTCGCCGCGGTTGGCCGGCAACACGCGCACGCCGGCCAGCCGCAGCATGGGCTGCGCCAGGTAGGCGATGGGCGGGTAGCGCACCAGGGTCGCCAGGATCATCGTGTCGCGGGTCGGGTTGAGCGAGACATTGGGCGGCAGCGGTGCGCGCAGCACGTCGAGCACGGCCTTGGGCGGTTGCCGGTAGCCGGGCTCGGCCGCGGCGGCTTGCGCGGCCGGGGCGGCGCCGAGCAGCAGCGACGCGGTCAGCGCCAGCGCGCACGGTGAGACGCGATCAAGGCGTTGCATGTGCTCCTCCGATCACTGCGACAGGGTAAAAGCCATCTTATTACTGACCTTCTCCGGTGAAATAGAACATCGACGGGTCCTGCCGCCTCCTCTCCCCGCCCCCCTGCGGGGACTTCCAAGGGTCGTCTCGCAGGCTCGTCGGGGACCCCGGTCGGCGTCACCCGTCGATCGAT
>JAFGSX010000364.1 GCA_016934455.1 Deltaproteobacteria bacterium | reverse complement strand
CGCGCGGCACGTCCGCGATGCCGGCGTTTGGAGCTACCATCGCGGCCACCGATCGCTGGGCGATCGCAGCCTACGCGCGCGCGCTGCAGCTCTCGCAGGACGCCGACGTCGGGCTGGTCCCGACCGAGGTGCGCCTGGCCAACGGGTGGGAGCGATGAGCGACCGCGCACTGCAACCGGAGCTACTGCTCGGCGTCGTCGACATCCCGGCCGACCACTGGATCGCCAGGCTGCCCAACGCCGGTCCGCTGGTCGGCGCCGCCCTGCTGGTCGGCGCCGCGTTCCTCGACCTCCAGGATCGGTCGAGCTTCTACTTCGCCTACTTCTCGGCGATCGTCTTTTTCCTGAGCCTGGCCCTCGGCGCGCTCGGTTTCGTGCTGCTGCACTTCTCCGCCCGCAGTAGCTGGCAGGTGGCGATACGCCGGCTGGCCGAGGCGACCATGGGGATCATGCCCAGCCTGCTCCTGCTGTTCTTTGTCGCTGGCTTTGGCTATCGCTACCTGTATCCCTGGATCTATCCCTCGCTGTGGCGAACCGAGCCGAGCATCGCCGGGCGCTTCCCCTACTTCAAGGAGCAGCTTGTGTTGCTGCGCGGCGCGGTCTACTTCGCGGCCTGGTGGAGCGCGACCTGGTTCTTTCGCAGCCAGTCGGCGGAACAGGACCTCACCGGCAATCCGGAGGTGACGCGCCGCTTGCAACGCTGGGCGCCGCTCGGCCTGCTGCTGGTGGCGCTGACAACGAGCGGCGCTGCCTTTGACTGGCTGATGCCGCTCGACCCGCGCTGGCACTCGCCGCTCTTCGGTTTTTACTTCATCGCCGGCTGCGGGCTCGCGGGCGTGTCGTGGATCGTCCTGCTGGCGCTCGGTCTGCAGCGCCTCGGCTTTGCGCGGCTGGCCATCGGCGCCGGGCATCGGCAACGGCTGGGCGCCCTGCTGATCGCGGCGCTCGCGCTCTGGTGGCTGGTCGTCGGGAGCCAGCTCGCGGCGACCCGCTTCACCGGGCTCACCGACGAGAGCGGCTGGCTGCTGACGCGCTGGAACGGCGTCTGGCACCCCTGGAGCGTACTGCTGCTGGCGGGTCACGCGCTGGCGCTGGTGTCGCTGCTCCCGGTCAGGATCCGCCGGCGCAGCGGCGCCATGGCCATCATCGCGGGCTGGCTGCTCGCGCTGCGCGTCGTCGACTGCGCGCTGCTGGTGTTGCCCGCTCGCGGCACACCGGAGCCGCGGCTGCTGGTCGCCGTCTGCGCCTGGCTGGGTGTGGCGGGGCTGGCGATGGGGCTTCTCAGCCATCTGCTGGTGCGCGAGTCGCTGGTGGCCGAACGCGATCCGCAATTGGCGGAGTCGATCACCTTTGACCGCGTGTGAGCGCACAGCCGCTCCAGGGGAGTCAGATGCGCCGCCTCGCTCTCGCCATCCTGGCCGCCGCGCTGCTGGTCGCCATCGCCATCGTCGCGCTCTGGCAGCACCGGCGCCGGCCGCCCGCCGAGCACGAGGGGCCGTCGCTGGCCGCGCTCGCACCGGAGCTGGCCGCCGAGCGCAGCCGAGCCGCCGATCTCCTGTCGCGCTACCAGTTGGTCGACGCCGAAAAGCGGCGTTTCAGGATACCCATCGAGCGCGCCATGGCTGTCATCGTCGACAGCCCGGACCTGCTGGTCCCGACGCCGGCCGCCAGCAGCGTCAGCGCGCCGGCCACCGCGCCGGCGAGCGCACCGACGAGCGCGCCGGAGAGGAGGGAGCGATGACCCGCCGACGAGAGCGCAGCGCGCCGCGCGAGCGCCGCTCGCCCACCGCCACCGTGGCCAACTACTCGGACGACTTCATCGAGGAGCTCGACATACCGCAATTGCCCGAGGGCATCCCGCAGCGGCTCGAGGAGGCGATCCGGGCGCGCGTCAACGCCCTTCTCTTCCGCCTGCGCGAAGCCAGGCAGGAACAATACATCAAGGTGCTCGAGGTAAGGCTGGTGCGCGAGGCATACCAGGCCGTGCTCACCGCGCACGAGCTCGGGCTTGCCGACAGCGAGGTGCTGTACGCCAATTTTCGTCACCTGGTCGACGATCTCGGTTACGAGCCGGCCGACATCGGCTTCGTCAAGAGAAGCGAGCCCGAGGCGGCAACCGAGCCCGACGGCGGCGATCGAGAGTGACCGTCCGCCCGCTCACGCGCTCCGGCCAGCGCTGATCGCGGAGCGGGCGCGATGCCGGTCTCGGCCAGCGCCGCTGTCGCCGCGGCCACGATGTCGCGGCAACCGCCCAGGCGACCGCACTTCAGCGCCGTCCGCAGGCGATCCGAAGCCCGCTGCCGCAGCTCGCGGTTGGCGGCCAGCTCGTCCTCCAGGCCTGCGGGCTGCGGCCAGTCGAGCGTCGCCTCGTACTCGGCGCGAGCGGCGTCGTCGCACAGCACACCGTAGGCGGTCTTGATCGCCTCGAACACGCGGCCGATGCGTTCCTGGTAGCTCCCGGTGTTCTTGCGAAAATAGCGATCGGGGTGAAACCGCTTGCTGGCCATGAAGTAGGCCTTGCGCACGTCGTCGGTCGAGGCGTCGAGAGAAATCGCAAGCAGCTCGAAATGGCTCCACGCATCGAGGTGCGCGTCGAAGTAGAGCAGATCCTTCTTGATCTGCTCGTTGAGCACGACCTGCTCGGCCAGCAGCGCCGGATCGAACGTCATGCCCTCGAAAGGCAGATCGCTGTCCGAGTGACCAGCGGTTCCGGGGGCACGCTGGCAGCGGTGCCGCGCGGGCGCGCTCGCGTCGCCCGGCTGGGCCGCCGGCTGCTGCAGCCGCTGCAGCGCGCGCAGGTTGAGGCCGGTGCGTTGCGCCAGCGCGTCGGTGTGCGCCCGCGCCTGCGCCAGCAAGGCGCGGCCGTGCGCGAGCGCGACCTCAGCCATCAGCCACGGATCGCCGTCGCTCTCGGCGATGGTCCGAGCCTCGCTCAGCTCCGAAAATTCCCGGCTCAGATCGGCGCCGGGCTCGTCGATCCCGGCCAGCGCCAGCAGCGTCTTCACCTCGAACCGCGGCGCGCCGTCGTCGCGCGCCAACTGACGCATGCGTCCGCCCCACTGGCGCGCCAGTCCGGGCTGCTGGAGCCTGAGGCAACACCGGATCAGCAGCAGGTGCAGACGCGCCCGATGGTGGCGGGCGAGCTCGCGGTCCGGGCCGTCTGCCGCCGCGCACCGGTCCAGGATCGGGACGATGCGCTGACCGAGCTCGGCCGCCTCGTTGACCGCCCCCTGTTGCTCCAGCGCCAGCGCCCGATCGAGCGACATCGCAGCCGCGGGCAGCGGCT
>JAFGSX010000363.1 GCA_016934455.1 Deltaproteobacteria bacterium | reverse complement strand
CGCAACCGGCTCGGACGCAACCGGCTCGGACGCAACCGGCTCGGACGCAACCGGCTCGGACGCAACCGGCTCGGACGCAGCCGGCTCGGGCGCGACTGGCTCGGCCGCGACTGGCTCGGGCACGACTGGCTCGGGCGCAACCGGCTCGGGCACGACTGGCTCGGGCGCTGGCGCTGCGACGGGGCTTCTGTCAAACCCCTCGCTCACGAATTTTATGTACTCGATCGCGCGCACATTGGTCGGATCGATCTCGAGCACGCGCGCCCAGATCTCGAGCGCCTGACGCGGTTCGCCCATTCCATAGACCTGCAGACCGCGCTCGAGCAGATCCGAAATCGTGGTGTCGTGAGGCTCGCCCACCAGCGATCCCCCCTGATCAGCCGTTCACCTTGCTGACGATCCCTTTGACCATGGCGAGCGTGCGCGCCACCGAGTCCTTGGTCTTCTCGAGCGCTATGCGATCGCGCGCCTGGATCGCGTTGTGCACCCGCTCGACCACCTGCCTGGCCTTGTTGAGCGCGTCCTCGCCGAAATCGGAGCCGGAGACGATCTCGCTCACCTGAGGCAGCAGCTTGTCGATCTCCTTGGACTGCCGCTCGACCTCGCTTCGCAGCTTCTCGAACCCGTCGCGATCCCGGTCCGTGAGCTGGTAGTCACGGTTCTGGTCGATGATGTTGTTGATCTCATCGTCGGACAGACCGCTGGTCGCCGTCACCGTGATCGACTGCTCCTTGCCGGTCTCCTTGTCCTTGGCGGCCACGCTCAGAATGCCGTCGGCGCTGATCTCGAAACTGACGTCGATCTCGACCTCGCCCGCCCTGGCGTCGCGCAGCCCGGTCAGGAGAAATTCGCCCAGCACTTCGTTCTCGTCGGCGCGCTGGGACTCGCCCTGCAGCACGACGATCTTGACCGCGGTCTGCCCGTCGCGCACCGTGGTGAAGACGTGGCTGGCGCCGGTCGGCACCGTGGTGTTGGCCTCGATGATCGTCTGGGCATAGCCGCCGGCGATCATGATCCCCAGGTTGTGCGGCGTGACGTCGAGCAGCAGCATCTCGGTCTGGTTGTCGATCAGCGCCGCGCCCTGGATCGCGGCGCCCAGCGCCACCACCTCGTCGGGATTGACCCCCTTGCACGGCCGCTTGCCGAGGTACTTGGCCACCGCCTCCTGCACCGCCGGCATCCGGGTCATGCCACCGACGAGGATCACCTCCGCCACGTCGTCTTTCTTGAGGTTGGCGTCACCCAGCGTCTTCTCGCAGATCTGCACCGTGCGCTCGATCAGATCGACGGTCAGCTCCTCGAGCTTGTCGCGGGTCAGCGTGCGCTGTAGATGCAGTGCCTCGTTGCCGCTGCCCGAGATGATGAAAGGCAGGTTGATCTCGGCGGTGGTCGACTCCGAGAGCTCGCACTTGGCGCGCTCCGCAGAATCGCGCAGCCGCTGCAGCGCCATCTTGTCCTTGCGCAGGTCGATCTTGTGCTCCTTGGCAAAGCCGAAGACGAGCCACTCGATGATGCGCTGGTCAAAATCCTCGCCGCCGAGGTAGGTATCGCCCGCCGTCGCCACCACCTCGTAGACGCCGTGGCCGATCTGCAGGATCGAGATGTCGAAGGTGCCGCCACCGAGATCGTAGATGGCGATGCGCTGATCGTCCTGCTTGCCGAAACCATAGGCGAGCGCGGCCGAGGTCGGCTCATTGATAATGCGGATGACGTCCAGCCCGGCGATCTTGCCCGCGTCCTTGGTGGCCTGCCGCTGTCCGTCGTTGAAGTAGGCCGGGATCGTGATCACCGCCTTCTCGACCGGGTGTCCCAGGAACTCCTCGGCCACCTTGCGCATCTCGCCCAGCACCATGGCTGCGATCTCGGCCACCGAGTAGTCCTTGTCGCGCAGCCGGATGCGAATGTCGGCGTGCGGCCCCTCGACGAGCTGAAACGGCGCCGAGCCCCGCATCGCCTCGACCGCCGGATGGCCCCACTTGCGGCCGATGATGCGCTTTGCCGAATAGACCGAGTTCTCGGCGTTGGTGATCATCTGGCGCTTGGCGATGTGTCCGACCAGGCGCCGGCCGCTCTCGGCGATCGCGACCACCGACGGCGTGGTCTTGTAGCCGCCCTTGTTGGGAATGACTTTGGGCACCCCGTTGTCGACGACGGCGACGCAGGAATTCGTGGTGCCCAGGTCTATGCCAATGACGTGTTCCATGGCAGTCCAGCGCCCCCGGCCTCGGAAATTGGCCTCAAGATTCAAATTCAGGCTGATTCAAATACCTTGACCCGCCACCGCGCGCAACTGCGCAATGCGGCCGGCGCGCAGCGCTACATGTATTTTTTGAGCTGCTTGAACCAGGCCTTGAGCGCGGCGTCCTTGGGCTCGAAGACCAGCAACTTCTCGACCGCGTGACAGGCGATGTTCCACTTCTCGGCCCGTTCGGCGGCCCTGGCCAGCGCTCTGAGCGCGGTCACCGACGTGCCGCCCACGCTGACCGCGCGCTGCGCCACCTCGTAGGCGCGGCGCACGTCGTTGAGGGTGAGCAGGAGATCGGCGGCCTCGGCCAGGACCTGGCTGTCCTCGGGGGCGGTGCGCACCGCTTCCTCGATCAACTCGACGACCTCGGCGCTCTGTCCGGTGTCGTAGGCGAGCTGGACGTTCTTGAGAATCGCCAGCGCGCGCTGGCGCGAGGCGCGGCCGTTGGCCTCCGAGTAAGCCTCCTGGTAGTCGCGCTTCTTGGGATCGTAGGTCACCGCCAGCCGCAGGTGGTTGGCGGCCTCGGCCCAGCGCTCACTGCCGATGGCAGCCAGACCGAGCTGGTAGAAATCGCGCGCCTTCTTGATCCGTTCGACCATGGGGTTGTGCTTGAGCCTGCGCTGGGCCTGCGTGGCCAGGCGCTGGCGCTCCCGCTCCTTGCGCCGCGCGTGCTCGACGATCTCGGCCTCTTCCTCCGGCGACAGCGTCCAGACGATGCTCTCGGAGTAGGCGGCGCGCATCTGGTCGTTGCTGAGAACGTCGTAGGCGATCTTCATCGCCTTGAAGATGCGCTCGATCCGCCTCTGGAAGCTGCCGAGGTTTTTGCGAAAATGGGCGTCCGGGTGAAACTCGCGGCTGGCCTTGAAATAGGCCTTGCGCACGTCCTCGGAGGTGGCCTTGCGGCTCAGCCCGAGCAGCTCGAAGTGGTTCCACTCGTCGAGCTTGGCCTCCAGGTACAGGATGCGTTTCTTCTGCTCCTGGTCGAGGTCGACCGCCTCGTTGAGCGCGACCAGGTCGAAGATCATCCCGCCGTAAGGCTGGTTGCGGTCCTCGCCCGTCTTCGGTCGCATCGCGGGCGTCTCGCCCAGGGAGATGGCATGTAGCGAGCGCAGACGCAACAGGGCCTTGGCGACCGCGGTGTCGGCAAAGCCGGTCAACACCATCAGCGCCCGCACCGTGGTCTTGCCGTCGATACGCGAGTAGACAAAGCCCTCCTCGGCTGAGAGGTGGAGCTTGGTGACGTCGACAGCCGGGCACGGCTTGGGCACGTCATCGAGCTCGGCTATGTTCTTGAATACCCCGGTGGCCATGCTTCAGCGTATGTGGCACGCCCGGCGTTGTCCAGACCGGTCAGCGACCGGAGAAGAGCGGATCGCGCGGCTCGCCCGCCAGGATGGCCAGCGCCTCGCCGACCAGGTAGAGCGAGCCTGTCACCAGCGTCAGCGGCGCCGCGACCACCGCCGCCAGCGCAGCCTCGACCGTGGCGCAGGGCTCGACCGCCAGCGGCGCCTGAACCACAGCGCGCAGCCGCTCCGCCACCCTGGCCGCCGTCTGAACGCGATGGCCGCGCGGCTCGCAGGTGCGCACCTCGACCGGCCACCCGGCCTCCGCGGCCAGCGCGGTCAGCAGGAGCGCCGGGTCGCGCGGGCCACTGGTCGCGATGACCAGCGCGTAGGATGCGACGCCGTCCGCGCGCAGCGCCGCGCCGAGCGCGTG
>JAFGSX010000362.1 GCA_016934455.1 Deltaproteobacteria bacterium | reverse complement strand
AGTATAACGGATCCGGGCGATGCGCGAGAGGATGCAGCGGGCGTGGCGAAGGAGAAAACGCAAGAAGCGCGGGCGTTGCGCGAGGCGGACACGGCGCCGCCGGTGCCGCCGCTGTCCGAGCTGCAGCCGGTCACGCCGTGGCCCGAGGCGGCGTCCACCGGACAGCTCGAGCTCATCGCGCGCGCGGAGGCGACGGCCGCCGAGATGCTGGCGGCGGGTTGGCTGGCCGTGATCACGCTCGCCGGCGGCCAGGGCTCGCGCCTCGGCCTGGATGCGCCCAAGGGCGCGTTCCCGATCGCCCCGCTCTCCGGCAAGTCGTTTTTCGAGCTCTTCGCCGAGGCCATTCGCGGCCGCGAGCGGCGCTCAGGCGGCCGCATTCCCTGGTACGTGATGACCAGCCCGGCGACGCACCAGGCCACGGTCCGCGCCTTCGCCGAGCGCGATCACTTCGGCCTCGACCCGGATCAGGTGACGCTGTTCGAGCAGGGCGAGCTCGCTGTGCTCGCCGACGACGGCCGCCCGCTGTCCGCCGCGCCGGGACAGATCGCCCTGGCGCCGGATGGCCACGGCGGGCTGCTCGCCGCGCTCCAGCGCAGCGGCGCGCTCGATCGCATGCAGCGCGACGGCACCCGCCTGGTGAGCTGTTTTCAGGTCGACAATCCGCTGGCGCGCGCGCTGGACCCGCTGTTTCTGGGGCTGCACCGGCTGACCCGGGCCGAGGCCTCGTGCAAGGTGGTGGTCAAGCGCGATCCGAAAGAGGGGCTGGGCAACCTGTGCTGGCATCGCGATCGGCTGACCTGCATCGAGTACTCGGACCTGCCGGCCGACTACGCGCTGGCGCGGCGCGCCGACGGATCGCTCTTCTTCGCCCACGGCAACATATCGATCTACGCCCTGGATGTCGGATTCCTGCAGCGCTTGGCAGACGAGCGGATCGAGCTGCCGCTGCACCGGGCGCGCAAGCGGGTGCCCTATTTCGACCCCGCGACCGGAGAGCGCGTCGATCCCGTACAGCCCAACGCGATCAAGCTCGAGCGATTTCTGTTCGACGCCCTGCCTTGCGCGCAGCGACCGCTGGTCTGGCGGACTCGTCGCGACGAGGAGTTCAGCCCGGTCAAGACGCTGGCCGGCGCCGACTCGGTCGCCAGCGCGCGCGACGCCCTGGTGCGCCGGGCCTGTCGCTGGCTCGAGCAGGCCGGGGTCCAGATCCCGCGCCGCGACGACGGCGGGCCCGACGCCGTGGTCGAGATCTCGCCGCTGATCGCCGACTCGGCGGTCGAGCTGGCATCCGCGGCGGGCCTGCCCCGGGTCGTCGAGCGCGGAGCCTCGCTGCGCATTGGATAAGCGGGTTGCCTGCGGTAGGATGCCGCTGATGCCAACCACCCCTTCGAGCGCTCCGGCCCGCGCCCGCATCGGTCGCCGCTGCGGCCTGGCGGTTGCCATCGCCTGCTCTCTCGCCACCGGCGCCTGCCTCTCCGACGACCTCCAGCGCGACCCGGTGCCGCTGACCCGGCCGCGCACCGACCGCATTTACCTGCGCGACGGCCACGACCGCTACCTCTCCTTTCACGGCGTCAACGTCAGCGGCAGCAGCAAGGTGCCGGTCTTTCTCGACGCCGCAAACGGGCTGTTCACCTACGTCGGCAAGCCGTTCCCGCTCGAGGCAGCCGAAGCTCAGATCCAGCGGCTGGCCGATCTGGGCTTCAATGCCTTCCGCCTGCTGGTGATCTGGGAGGGCGTCGAGCCGGAACACCGCGGCGAGTACGACCAGGAGTACCTCGGCTACCTGCGCGAGGTGGTGCGCATCGCCGGCGAGCACGGTATCTACGTCCTGGTCGACATGCATCAGGACATGTTCTCGCGCCACCTGCGGGTCAAGTACAACGAGCACCCGGCCTACGGCGAGCCCGGCTCGATCGAGGCCTCGTTGACGTCGCTGATCCCGCCCTACACCGATCTCGTTCAGGGGGATGGAGCGCCGCGCTGGGTGGTCGCCGCGTGCCTGCCCGACAAGGACATGGACTCGCCCAACTGGGGCACGCCGCGCCTGGTGAGCGGCCTCGGTCCCGAGGGCCGCGCCAACCTGGTGGCGCTGGCCGAACGGCTGTCGGGCACCACCACCTCTTCGGGTGACGGCGAGGTGCCGGAGTGGGTTGAGTACATCTCGGACAACGCGCCGCCCGAGTTCCCGGTCAACGAGACCACCGACATGATGCCGTTCACCAACTGGGGCGTCTCGTCGGCGCTGTCCACCGACATCGAGCGCGCCTACGGCTGCCTGTTCGCAGGCGACAAGCTGTTCCCCGGGCTCACCGTCGGCGGCGTCGGCATCCAGGAGTACCTGCAGGAGGCCTACGCCAACGCCTGGGTGCAGGTGGCGCTGCACGTCGGAGACCTGCCCAACGTGATGGGCTACGACCTGATGAACGAGCCGCAGAGCAACTTCATCACGCTGGCCGCGGTCGGCGCCGCCATCAAGGCCGGCGGCCTCGACGCCGCTCGCCAGGCCCTGATCGACCTGCTGGGCGCCGAGACCGGCGACCTGGTGTTCCTGGTCGCCAAAACGCTGCGCATCCTGCCGCCCGCGGTCGACTCGGCCACGCTGCAGCACTGGGGGCTGGACAAGCTCGACCCGCTGGCCGCGGCCACCATCAACTTCGGCTTCGACCGCAACTATCTGCGGCCCTTTTACTCCCGCGTCGGCCAGGCCATCCAGAGCGTCGATCCGGACGCCGTCATCTTCATCGAGGGATCGTCCGGGATCGGGATGGTGCTCGGGAGCGACATCGCAGGCGGCATGTGGGACATGAGCATGACGGGGCCGGAGGGCATCGAGCAGATCGTCTATGCCCCGCACGTGTACGCCGACATCTACCCGTTCATCGGCTTCAACCAGCCGCCGCGCGAGTTCAGCGTCGAGGAGGTGCGCTACCGCGACTACGGCGCGCGCATCGCCGAGGTGGCGGCGCTGGCCGAGCACTCGCTCGGCAACGTGCCGGTGGTGTTCGGGGAGTTCGGTACCTACTTCAACTTCAACGGCATCGAGGCGTCGCGCGCTGCCGATTACGAGGTATCGGCGCACGTGCTGGACAACTACTACGAGGCCTGGGAGGAGCGTTTCCAGAGCCGGCTGCTCTGGTGCTACTCGCCCGAAAACGACTACCGGTACGGCGATCTGTGGAACAAGGAGGACTTTTCGATCATCGACCCGCTCGACCAGACGCGCGCCGAGGTGGCCTGGTCGCGGCCTTTCGCGCGCGCGCTCGCCGGCAAACCGGTGGCCACCCATTTCTACTCGCCGCTGCACTACTTCGATCCGGACAAAGGCGAGCCCAATGCCGAGCGCGAGTTCGAGGTGCGCTACCGGAGCCAGGAGAGCAGCGCGCCGACCGAGATCTTCGTGCCGCGGATCCAGTACCCCGATGGTTTCTACGTCTGGGTCTCGGACGGACGCTGCTACTACGATCACGCGACCCGCATCCTCTACCATTACCCGGATCGGGACGAGCCCGGTATCGAGCACTGGCTGAGGCTGCGGCCGCCGCTGCCCAACGCCGAGGTCGAGGGCTGGCGCTACTTCTTCGACGGCCCGCGCGTGGTGCGGCGATGAATGCGCTCGCGCTGCTGCTGACGAGCCTGGCGCTGCCGACGACCGCCGAGGCCTCCTATCCGCGGCTGGAGATACACGCCGAGCTGCTCAACCTGCTGGTGCTGCGCAGCGACGGCGACTTCGATCGCACGCCACCGCTCTACGACGAGGAGGGGCAGAGCATCGGCGCCCTGGCCTCGGTGTTCCGCCCCAGCATCGCCTTTGAGCCGCTGGCCGATCTGCGGCTGTTCTACGAAGCCGAGCTGGGGCTCAATTACTGGAGCAAGAACAACCCCGACCAGGAGAGCGCGCTCGGCCCGGACATCTTTGTGCTCAAGCAGCGGCAGATCTACGCCGCCGGCGAGCTGCTCGATCGCCGGCTCGCGTTCAAGGTCGGCTACCAGTACCTGGGCGACCCGACCGAGCTGTTCGTCGGCCACTGGCTGGGCGCGGCCGCGATCGGCTACCGCTTTGCCGAGCAGCGGCGCGTCGACTTTCTCGTCGCCCAGGTCCCGGACCAGACCTACGAGGGGCTCGACCTGCTCCACAACAAC
The DNA here is from genome assembly GCA_016934455.1 of Deltaproteobacteria bacterium. GTDB lineage: Bacteria > Myxococcota > JACRCW01 > JAFGSX01 > JAFGSX01 > JAFGSX01. The sequence continues at coordinate 10,399 of JAFGSX010000362.1, read as the reverse complement.
TTCAGCCACGACATCTTCGTCCTCGGCCCGACCGCCCGCTGGCGCTTCGGCCCGGAGCTGCAGGTCGCGGGTGGCGTGATCGGCCTGTACGATGGCAGCGTGGTGCGGCAGCCGCGCTGGCTGGCGGCACCGGCCCTTCACGTCGAGGGTCGCGCCGGCGATCTGAGCGGCGCCCTCGACGGCGTGCTGCAGGCCGGCCAGGTCCGGGGCGCGGCGCTCGGCGGCGCCGACCAGAACCTGCTGGCCTGGGCGGGCCAGGGACACGGCAGCTACCGCGCCCATCGCCTCGGCATCGACCTCAACCTGCTGGCGCTGTCGCCGGACGACGCCGACGACGGCAACGTCAACAGCGGCAGCTTTCTCTATTCGAGCCGCTCGCGCAGCGCCACCATGCTGCTGACCGAGGACCCGATCCGCAACTGGTACGACCAGCTCGACCGCAGGCTGGCGTCGTACCGCGGCGGTTTTTGGGAGCACCGCGCCGGGCTGCTGGTCGCCGATCTCAAGGCCTCCTTCGACGCCACCGAGCATCTGCGGCCGGCGCTGGTAGTGGCCGGGGCCAGCGTGCTGCAGCCGGACAACGCGCTCGGCGAGTGGCTCGTCGGTATCGAGAGCGACGTCGTGCTCGAGCTGCACCTGACCCGTTTTCTGGTCGCCAACCTGGCCTGGGGCGTCCTGGTGCCGGGCGGGGCCGCCGCCGCCATCGTCAACCGCATCAGCCGCACGGCCACCGATCCGGTCTCCTCGCTCGAGGCGTCGCTGCTGGTGTGCTACTGATCGCCGTCCGCCAGCGCCTCGCCTGGTCGCCTTTCAAAATCGCCCGCTCATTGATAGATAGTATGATTCACGTCCAGTGAAGCCCGAGGCATGCGATGAAGATCGCTGGCCGCAACATCGACGCCAAGCTCACGGCGCGCGAACAGCGCATCCTGCAGACCATCGATTCGCTCGCCGTGTTTGGCGGCAAGAAGGCGGGCCAGCTCGAGGAGATCGAGGCCATCAACGCCCAGCGGTTGAAGGACCTCTTCAGCGACCCCGAGGACCAGCAGATCGCCGCCGGCCTGGCCAGGCGCTTCTTCCCGGCGCTGGTGGCCGAGCCCCCGGCCAGCGCGACCACCGGCAGCGTCGGCAAGATCCACCATCCCGCGCTGATGCCCGCGGCCGAGAGCCGCCTGCACCGCATGTTCCAACCGCGCGCGGTGGCCATCCTGGGCGCCTCGGACGACGTCAACCAGGTCGGCGGCGCGCTGCTCAAGGCTCTCCGCGACTCGTCCTTCGGCGGCGGCCTGGTGCCCATCGATCCGGCGGGCCGCACCTTTGGCGGCCTCGCCTCGCGCCGCAGCCTGGCCGAGCTCGGTCCCAAGCACGACGTCGACCTGGCCATGATCACGCTGCCCGCGGCCGAGGTGCCCGCGGCATTGAAATCGTGCGGCGAGCAGGGCATCAAAAATGTCGTCGTCATGTCCCAGGGCTTCGAGTCCGAGCAGGGCCGGCTGCTGCTCGACGAGCTGCGGGAGATCGCCAAGAAGTTCCATATCAACCTGGTCGGTCCCAACAGCCTGGGCATCCAGACCCCCGCGCTCAACGCCTCCTACGCGACACAGAGCCCCAAGCCGGGCAGCGTGGGCCTGCTCAGCCAGTCGGGCGCCATCGTCACCGGCCTGCCGGCGGACCTCGAGCCGATCGGCTTCAGCAAGGTGGTGGCGCTGGGCAACCAGGCCTGCATGGACATCAGCGACTTCGCCAAGGAGCTGGGCGCAGATCCGGAGACCAGGGTGATCGCCGGCTACGTCGAGCAGATCCCTGACGGCAGGAAGTTCGTGGACGTGATCTCCGAGGTGACGCGCCAGAAGCCGGTGGTCATGATCAAGAGCGGCAAGAGCGCTGCCGGCGCGCAGGCCTCGATGTCCCACACCGGCTCGCTCGGCGGCTCCAACGCGGCCTACGAGGCCGCTTTCAGGCGGGCGGGCGCCATCGCCGCCGAGAACATCGAGGAGCTGTGCGATCTCTCCGAGCTGTTCTCGTCGGGGCAGCCGTTGCCCACCGGCCGCCGGGTGGCGATCGTCACCAACACCGGCGGGCTGGGGATCCTGGCCGCCGACGAGGCGGCCAAACGCGGTCTCGAGCTGCCGCAGCTCAGCCCGGAGACCACGGCCAAGCTCACGGCGCTGCTGCCCCCCAACGCCAGCTCGAAGAACCCGGTCGACGTGCTGGGCAACGCGCGCTCCGATCGCTATCGGGCGGCGACCGAGATCCTGCTCGCCGATCCCAATGTCGACTCGGTGCTCTGCCTGGTCAGCCCGCAGTCGATGACCGACGCCGAGCAGATCGCCCAGGCCATGGTCGAGCAGCCTCACCACAAGCCGATCGTCTGCTCGCTGTTCGGCCAGAGCCGGATGGCGGTGGCGGATTACGTCCTGGCGCGCGGCGGCGTGCCCAACTACCCGTCCACCGAGCGGGCGGTGCGCGCGCTCGGCCGCATGGCCGACTACGCCGAGATCAAATCGCGGCGGCTGTCGCGACCGAAGCCGATCGCCGTCGACGAAAGCGCGGTCGCCGCGGCCGCGCAGCACCTCGGGCTCGACCGGGGCGGCCGCTACGGGACCGAGATCTCCGAGCTGCTCGCGTCCTACGGCGTGCCCACGGTCAAGCGCAGCGAATGTCGGGATCAGGACGCTGTCGTCGCCGCCGCCAAGCGAATCGGCTTCCCCGTCGCGATGAAGATCCGCTCGCCCGACATCGTGCACAAGAGCGACGTCGGTGGAGTGGCGCTCGACATCAAGGACGAGGCCGCGCTGGTCCGGGCCTACCAGCAGATGATGCAGCGGGTCGCGGCCAAGCAGCCGACCGCCCGCATCGAGGGCGTCGACATCCAGAACTTCGTCCCGGCCGATCGCGAGGTGATCGTCGGCATCAAGCGCGACCCGACCTTTGGTCCGATGATCATGTTCGGCCTCGGCGGCACCCAGGTCGAGACCATCAAGGACACTGTGTTCGAGCTGGCTCCGCTCGACGACGCCACCATCGAGGAGATGATCCACCGGATCAAGGGCTACCCGATACTGGCCGGCACCCGCGGCGCCCCGCCCATCGATTTCGACGCGCTCAAGGACGTGCTGCGCCGGATGTCGCGGCTGGCCGTCGACAACGCCGATCGCATCGAGGAGCTGGAGATCAATCCGCTGATAGTCTCGCCGCAGGGCGCCGTGGCCTGCGACGGTCGCGCCCAGATCGCCGCCGCGCCGGGCGCGGCCGAACACGACTGAAGCAGTGCGCTGGCCGAGTAGCCACCGCACCAGGGGAGCAACATGCCGGTCAACAAGATTCCATCGTCGCCCCGTCCGATCGCCCCCGCCGCGGAACGCCCGGTCTCGGAGGAGGCCGCGGTGCGCAGCGCCGAGGCCGAGCTGGCGCAGGCCGAGGACCGACTGGAGAAAAAAGAGCGCGCTGCCTCGAACCGGGCGCTCGTCCGGGATCCCGAGTTTCGCAACCTGATCGCGTCCATGGTCAAGGTCGAGGACGCGGCCAATGCGCTGGCCGTGGCGATGACCTATCTGCGGCAATATCCGTCGACCAACATCTCGACCGACGACGTCAAGCGCAAGATGGTGGGCCACATCGGCGCCACCACGTCGATCACCCGCACCTGGCTTTCGCTGCAGGCCGCGCTCAAGACCGACGAGACGAAGCGCGCGCTCGGGGAGCAGGGCATCGATCAGTGCCACGTCGTGACCGGCCCCGGCCACGGCGCGGCGGCGGTCTTCGCGCTGCACTTTCTCGACGGCACACTCGAGAAGATCTACCCCAACCGCTACCCGCGCACGGCCGCCGGCCTGCAGAACCTGATCGCTGACTTCTGCCGTCCTCACAGCCCGCTGCCCAGCCACACCTACCCCGGCATCCCGTCGGTGAGCGAGGGCGGCGAGCTGGGCTACTCGATGGGCATCGCCGCCGGCGCCGGCCTGGCCAACGACGACGCCGTGATCCTGGCCCAGATCGGCGACAAGGAGTCCGAGAGCGGGCCGCTGCAGGCGGCGATCGAGAACCACAACGCGATCTACGATTTTCGCAAAGGCCTGGTGCTGCCGGTGGTGCACGCCAACGGCCTGGGCATCTCGGGCAGCTCGATCTTCGCCGCGCGCACCGACTCCGAGCTGCGCTCCTATCTCAAGGGCCTGGGCTACTCGCCGCACATCGTCGACGCCGAGGACACCCCGGCCATGCGGCTGGCCGACGCCAAGGCCCAGCAGCTCGAGGAGCTGGTCGCCAGGCGCGCCAAGAACGAGGGCGATCCCCAGCAGCTCGACCGGCAGATCACCGAGCTCGACCGGGAGATCGTCGACCTGCGCCACCAATCCGCCACCGAGACCGACGCGCTGCTGCAGCGCACGATGCGGGCGGCCATCGTCAGCCTGGGCCGCAAGAGGCAGCGCGCGCGGGAGCTGGAGCGCAGCGGCGACGAGCTGCAAAAGGCCAGGCAGCAGCTCGCGGCCAATCCGTACGACCAGGTGGCGGCCAAGCGGGTCGAGAAACTCGAGGCGCAGGTCGCGCAGCTCGCGCGCAAGCTGCGCGACACCCGCACCCCGTTCATCGTCTACCGCGAGGACAAGGGCGGCGGCATGGCGCCCTCCTACGTGCACGGCGCGCCGACCAAGGGCGCCCCGTCGTCGCACCAGTTGATCCTCAACCCCAAGGATCTGCTCTCGACCGATCCGTCGACCCGCAAGATCCTGGAGCGCTGGCTGGGCGATCTGACCGGGGCCAAGGGAGCCGCCGCGATGCTGCCGGCCGAAGGCAGCGAGCTGGGGCGGGCCACCGATCGGGCGCTGCCCGACGAGGACATGCGGCCGGGCTCGGCGCCGCTGGCCACCGGCCGTGCGCCGCGCGCGCTGACCGAGGTCGAGCCCGCTGCTTTTTTGGCGGAGCTCCCCGCGGCCGGCCGCGGCGCGGACAGGCGCGGCTGCAACGAGTTGCTCGACCGCTACCTGGCCAGCTATCTCGACCAGAACCGCGGCGATGCCTATCTGTTCTCGGCCGACACCGCCGAGTCGAACCGGTTGAAGAAAACGGTCAACACCCTGGGCCGCCGCTTCAACCTCGAGCGCGGCGAGAACCACTCGCCGACCATGCGGCCGGATGGAGACCTGGTCGACACCCTCTCCGAGCAGTACCTGATGGCGATGGCGCAGGGCGTGGCCAACAGCGGCAAGCAGGCCATCATCTCCAACTACGAGGCCTTCTTCCAGGTCACCACCTCGATGGTGCGGCAGTACCTCAAGTTCCGCAAACAGGCGGCCGAGGCCAACACCGCCGCCGAGAAGGCCGGGCGCACCACGCTGTACCGCCCGCCGGTTCCCAACATGGTGTTCCACCTCTCCTCGCTGGCGTTTGCCCAGGACCACAACGGGCTGTCGCACCAGAACCCGGGCCTGGTCGACGACATGGCGGCCGAGCCGCGCAAGTACGTCAGCGTCTACATGCCGGCCGAGGCCAACAGCGCCGTGCTGATGGCCGACAAGGCGGTGCGCGGCAAGGATCAGGTGGTGGCGCTGATAGTCGACAAGCAGGAGCGCGCGCAGTTCCTGTCGCCGGCCGAGGCCAGGGAGCTGGCCGACAACGGCGGTGGCATCTTCAGGTGGGCGTCGTCGGTGGATCCGTCGGTCGAGAAGCCCGACGTGGTGCTGGCGGCGTCGGGCGGCTACCACACCGACGAGGTGCTCGCCGCGTCGCAGATCCTGATGGCCTGCAACCGGCAGCTCGAGTCCGAGGGCAAGCCGGCGATCAAGTTCGCCACGGTCAACGTCACCGAGCCCTTCAAGCTGCGCGCGCCCGAGCTCGAGGACAACGTGGTGGTCGAGCGCCTGCGCGCGCTGGGGCGCGCCGTCGGCGGCGAGCCCGACCGGAGCGTGTTCGATCAGGCCAGCTTCGACCGCCTGTTCCCCCCCGACACGCCGGTGGTCTACAACTTCGGCGGCTTCGAGCGCACCGCCAAGGGTCTGTTCCTCGGCCGCGGCCGCCAGGTCTCGTGCCACGGCTACATCAACGAGGGCAGCACCACCACGCGCTTCGACATGATGGTGCGCAACCGCTGCGACCGCTTCTCGCTGGTCGTCGACGCGGTGGAGCGCGCTTTCCAGAACGGCAGCGTCGACGCGAGCACGCGCGAGCGCGTGCAGACCTGGTGCGCCGAGCAGCTCAAGCAGCACGATGCGCGCATGGCGCACGGTGCCGAGGTCGATCCGCCCGAGATCACCGGCGGCATCTGGCCGGGCCAGGGCGGTGTGCCGCTCGAGATCTAGGTCGGGGGACCGCGTCGGCGCGGGCGCCCATCGCGGTGCAGGGGGTGACGATCGTGAAGGAGATATCCGAAGAGCGACGGAGCCGTCAGCAGCTTGTCGAGCTGTTCAAGATGGTCGGCAGCGACGGCGCTCCCCGGTACCGGGTCGAGCAAGTGGCCGACGCGGCCGCCATCATGGTGCTCGGCTATGGCACGGTCGACGTCAAGACGCTGGACCCGAGCTCGCGCGCCCTGGTCATCAACTTCGCGCAGCGCCTCGGGGTTTCGCCCAGGGACAGCGCCGAGCGACTCCAGGCCAAGGCGAAGCGCTATTTCTCCAAACATCCCTTGCCTCAGGAATTGGTCGAGTCGCTGGAGAGGCTCTTTCGCGACCAGCTCGCGCTGGGTGCGCGGCGCGCTCGAAGGGCGCATACCGATTTCGCGCGCTTCGTCGGCGACCGCCTGGGACCGGTCGCCCGGTCGACCTCGGCCGCCGCGGGCACGGATCGCAAAGGAGAGCAGGCTCGGCAGCAGGTGAATGGGCTGGTCGGACAGATGCTCGAACGCAAACAGAAGGCCAGGTAAAGAACATGGGCACGAACAAAGTCCAGGGCTCTTTCGATGCCGATGCCGCGTACCGGCGCGTCGTCTCCACGGACGTCGGAGAGCTCAAGAACTACTCGGTGCGCGAGCAACAGCAGGTGCTCTCGCTCATGTTCGAGAAATTCGATCCGCGAAAGGTCTTCTCGCCCGAGGACTCGCCTCAGCTCGACCGGGCGATGAGCCTCGTGCAGATGGACGAGCCGTCCTACTCGCGCGAGGAATTCGCCGACGCCGCGGCGCAGGCCCTGAGTGAGATGGGTCTCGACCTCAAGGTCCAGCGCGACAAACTCGTCCAGGGCATGCCAAACGTCCAAATGACGGGCAGCGCTCCGCCGCCGGATCGGCCGGGGAGCTCTCCGGCGGAGGCGGTGGCCTATTCCAACCGGATCGCGCAGTTGCTCAAACCGGCGGTGGGCGAGAACAAGCTGGTCGACGTCATTCCGACCGCCGGCGTGAATCGGCCCAAGGACGAGCCGGGATCGCCGCTGCTCGGCCAGAATGTCGAGCTGCGAGGCGTGGTCAAGCTCGTGGTCGGGCAAGAGGGCTTCACGGTCAAGGAGCCCGACGCCGGGTCCGGCGAACAGGGTCGATCGATCTTCGTACGCGTCGACCGACCGGACCAGATCCCTCCGGCCGGTTCCGCGGTCCGCCTGTCGGGCCAGGTCGAGGAGCAGGTGGCCGCCTCGGACGCGCGGACGCTGCAGACCCAGATCCACCTGCCGGACACCGGCAAGCCCAAGGTGCTGAACGAGCCGCTGCGGACGGCGCTGGGCCCGTCGCTGCGCAGCGACATGCCCTCGCCGCTCAAGGGCACGGCCGTGCGGCTCGACGACGCCAAGGTGGTCGACGTGCAACCGCAGGGTTTTCGGGTGGCTCAGGGGGACCGCTCGATGTTCGTCTACACCGCGGGCCGCGACCTACCGCTCAGGGGCGACGTGCTATCGCTGGTCGGCATCGTCGAGGAGTACGTGCCGCGCAGCGGCGGTGAGCCGCAGACCCAGCTCTACCGGGCGGCGACGCTCAGCCGGGACAGCGTCACCCAGAAGCCGCCGATCGCGGCGAGCATCGCCGACATCAGGGACCCGACAAAGGGAGCGCGCCTCGAGGACAAGTACGTCTTGACCGGCCGCCGGGCGGTGGTCACCGCCACCAACGAAAAGGAGCCGCGCGGCTTCTGGGCGCAGTCGCCCGGCAGCCAGCCGGAGGGCAGCGCATCCGCCATCTTCGTCAACGTGGCCAAGCACGAGCCGCTGCCGCAGATCGGAGCCGAGCTCAAATCGGTCAAAGGTGTCGTGGTCAATGTCGGTGCCACGGCCGATCCGGCGGCCACCAGCACACAACTGATCGCCGCCCGGTACGAACTGACCGGCAAGACCGTCGCCGACAAGGACCTGCCCAAGCCGGTCTCGATCGCGAGCGCCGACGCCATCACCGACGCGCTCGAAGGCAGGCGCGTGGTGCTCGGAAAACCGGGCCAGGGGCTCGAGGTGGTGCAGTCCGAGCAGCACGACGCGGTGCACGTGATCCTCCCCGGCTCGACGGACATGGCGGCGCAGACCGACCGCGGCGCCGTGCTCCAGGGCACCGCCGAGGGCGGCATCGCCAAGATCGCGCTGCCGCGGACCACCGCCGCCTGCGATCCCAATGGCCGGCCGCTCCCGGTGGTCCAGGCTGGCGACAGGTTCACGGGACCGATCGAGGGCGTGGTGCGGCGCGATTCGTACACCGGCAGGCTGATGGTGCAGCCGACCCGTTCCGAGGTCGAGGTCGAGCCCGGCGATCTCAAACCTGACCACGCGCGGCTGACCGCCCAGAACAGCGCGGTGACGGTCGCCAACATCAACACCCGCAATCTCAATCTCAAGTCGTCCCGTCACGTCGGCCAGATCGCGCGTCTCATCGCCGACAACGCGGCGGCGCCCAACGTCGTCACGCTGCAGGAGATCCAGGACGACAGCGGGTATGCCGACAACGGCGTGGTCACCAGCGAAAAGACCCTCGACGCCCTGGTCGCCCAGATCGAAAAAGCCGGCGGCCCCAGATACAAATACGTGGTCCGCGATCCCGAGGACAACCAGGAAGGCGGCGCTCCCGGCGGCAACATCCGCAACGCCGTGCTCTACGATCCGCGCGTGATGGAGCTCGACGCCGCGTCGGTGCACCGCATCGACGACGCGGACGGCGCCTTCGACGACTCGCGCAAGCCGCTGGTGGCGAGGCTCAAGCACAAGGGCACCGGTCAGACCCTCAACTTCAACGTCGTGCACTTCACGTCGCGCCGCGGCGCCGGACACGTGTGGCGGCGCGTCGGCCAGGCCCAGGCCACGATGCGCGACGTCGCCAAAAACCGTCAGGCCAATCCGGACGACATCAACGTGGTGCTGGGCGACTTCAACACCTACGCCAAGAGCCCGACCGCGACCTGCATGCGCGACAACGGACTCGTGCACGCCATGGAGTACACGCCGCCAGCCGAGCGCGGGCAGGGCCAGTCGTACATACACGAGGGAGAGGCGGCGTCGCTCGATCAGGTCTTCGTCGACGCCGGCCTCAAGAACGCCAAGGTCGAGTACGAGATCCTGTCGGGCAACACCGACGTGGTGCGCCGCTTCAACGACAAGGCCGGCCGCTACGAGTCCGTCAATCCGCCGTCCGACCACGGCATGCCGATCATGCGCATCGGCTTCGCCAAACCATAGCTCGGCTACCGGCCCGCCCTCGATCCCGATCGCCCGGCCAGCGCACCGACCCGCGCCAGGCCGAACAGCAGCGCCAATATCCAGACCGCGCCGCTGCCCGACGTGTCGCCAGCGCGACAGGCGCAGCCTTGGTCTTCGCTGTCGGGTCGTGACGCCGTGAGCGTGGCCTGCAGGTCGATCTCCTGTGCGTTGGCCAGCCGGCCGCGGTTGGATACCACCAGGTACCAGTCGATCGCCGGATCCGGCAGCGACCGCGTGGCGGTCAGCGCGTTGGTCTGCTCGAAGACCGCCGCCGCTTCGAAGGGCTCGCCCGCCAGGTAGCGGTCGTAGTTGTCGGCGTCGAGCAGATAGAGATCCACCACGCCGCTGGCGTCGGCCATGGGCTCGAAGTAGCTCTTGCGATACTCCTCACCGGTGTAATCGCCGTAGCGTCGAACGCCGTAGCTGATCTCGCGCGGTGCGCTGAAATCGATCGCGAGGTCGAACCGTTCGCCGCTCGACTGCGCGTAGCTGCGGAGGGACGCCGGCGGCACCGCGACATGCCCCTCGGGGAAAACCGTGCCGTCGTGGTTGCGCCCGTCAAAGGCGACGGCGACCGAAATCAGCTTGCCCGGCACGGCGTCGGCTTCGGCGACGACGCGCGCCACGGTGTTGGCGGTCGGGATCGCACCGAATTCGCAGCTTACGTTGAGGTAGTAGTTGTTGCCCTCGCCCAGGTTCAGGCGGGCGAGGCCGTCGCCGTCCGTGTAGACGTCGTCGACGACGTAGAGGTTCGCCGGGTCGTAGAACCCCTCGGAGGCGAAGAGGACCAGGGCGCCGT